>CANQQF010000001.1 GCA_947625985.1 uncultured Clostridia bacterium
AAAACTTTTTTTGGTACTTTCGTACCGCTTAGGTTTGTTCTCTTGGAATTTATTGTTTACTTTTCAATGTACTTTATGTTCCTCAATTATTTACCTGCGGAACGATTTTTATTATACTATACCTTTCAACCTTTGTCAACACTTTTTTTAAGTTTTTAAAAAATTTTTTTCAAGTAAATCTTTCCAAGAATTTTTTATCCCTTTTTTATATATATAACTACTTATTAAATAAGGTTTTTACATTAGTATACCTTAATTGTTTTAATATATCTTCAGCCTTTTTACTCCTACTCCCTGTATTACAATAAACCAAAATCATTTTGTTTTTATCTTTTATTTCATCTGCTATTCTTCTTTTTATTTCATAGTATGGAATTGATATTGCATCTTTAATATGACCTTCTTTAAATTCCTGCTCACTTCTAACATCAATTAATATTGCTTTTTGCTTTTTATATTTAAACCATTCTTTTTCAATTATTTCTTTTCCATCTATACAGTCACATCTTACGTTTTTAATAGTACAAATCTTCTTTACTTTGTTTATCATTAATTTTCACCCTTTTTATTTAATAAATTTTTCTACAAATTTTTTCCTTCTTATATATAATATGACTTTTTATATAAAATTTATTACAATTTTACATCTTTTCGTTACATTTCCGTAATATTTATGTAATCTTTGTAATTTTATGTTTCCTTTTTGTAATATTTCGTTATCCACTTTTTTTATGTGGACAATGTGGATAACTTTGTGAATAACTCAAAATAGTATCTTTTGGAACTTGATTTATTCACAAAACATTTTTTTACCAAACACTATATTAAAATGTAGATTTTTTATGTGTACTACTTATTTTTTCTTAATAAAGTAAAAAAGGTATGAAACGCTTTATTTTTTTAAGCTTTTCATACCTTTTTTGTTTTATAGTTACATAATCTATTTAGAAAATATGAAATAGATTCCTAATATTATTTCAAGAATAAGTATTACAGGCAATCCAATTACAAATGCTAATTTTTTAGTTTTATGTCTAAAAGTATACATACCTGCTATAGTCCCAACTCCTCCTCCAAGTGCTGTAACTATGAATATTGTTTTTTCTTTAATTCTCCAAGCACCTTTTTCAGCTTTCTTTTTATCTATTAGCATTATTAAAAATCCTATTATATTTATTATTATCAAATATATAATAATATTTTTAACTGAAAATATATCATTAACACTAGTAGTTGTTAATATTTCATTTTCAACCATATTTTTCTCCTTTTATCCAAACAAACTCAATTGATTACTCTGACTCATACCTTCAAGACAACCAAACTTTTTCAATAAATCTGCCACAGAATTTCCAATTTTTGAACGAATTTTCATATCATCTATAGACATGAACTTTCCTTCTTTTCTTGCTTCTTCTATTCCTTGTGCTGCAATAGTACCTAATCCAGGTATACTGTTAAGAGGTGGTCGTATTCCATCATCTTCTATTAAAAACTTTGTACTATGTGATTTATATAAGTCCACTGGTAAAAATTTAAAACCTCTTTCATAAAATTCTAAAACTATTTCTAGAACTGAATAAGTACCTTTATCTTTTGCAGTTGCTTGATTTCCTAATAAATCTATTTCTTTCATTTTGTTTTTTACTTTTTCTTTTCCATATATCATATGTTCACTATCAAATTCATCTGCTCTTATTGAAAAAAATGCTGCATAATATGCTAATGGTTTATGAACTTTAAACCATGCTATTCTAAATGCCATTGTTACATAAGCAGCTGCATGTGCTTTTGGGAACATATACTTGATTTTTTTACATGAATCAATATACCATTCAGGTACATCATGTTCTCTTAATAACTCTTCATATTCAGGCCACTTAGGTTCTGCTCCTTTAGCTACTTTTCCTTTACGTACAGATTCCATTATTTTAAAAGCAGAATTTGGTGGAACGCCTTGCTTAATTAAGTAAATCATTATATCGTCTCTTGTACATATAGCTTGATCTAGAGTCGTTACTCCTTCTTGTATTAATGTTTGAGCATTATTTAACCATACATCAGTACCATGTGAAAGTCCAGATATACGTATCAGTTCCTCAAATGTTGTTGGTTTAGTATCAACTAACATACCTCTAACAAACTTTGTTCCAAATTCAGGTATACCAAAACTACCAACCTCTGAATGAATTTGCTCTGGTGTAACCCCTAATGCTTTTGTAGAACTAAATAATGACATTGTTTCTTTATCATCTAAAGGGATTTTTTGTGGATCTACTCCAGTTATATCTTGTAACATTCTTATCATTGTTGGATCATCATGTCCTAGTATATCCAATTTTAATAAGTTTTGGTCTATTGAGTGATAATCAAAATGTGTTGTTACAATATCTGAGTTTGGATCATCAGCTGGATGTTGCACTGGACAGAACTCATATATTTCTCTTCCTTTTGGTACAACAATAATTCCTCCTGGATGTTGACCTGTAGTTCTTTTTATTCCAGTACAACCTTTTGATAATCGTAATATTTCTGCTTTATTTACTGGTATATTTCTATCCTCATAATATCCTTTAACATACCCATACGCTGTTTTATCAGCAATTGTTCCAATTGTACCAGCTTTAAATGTCGTTCCTTTTCCAAAAATAACCTCTGTATATTTATGTGCTTTTGCTTGATATTCTCCTGAAAAATTCAAATCAATATCTGGTTCTTTATCTCCATTAAATCCTAAAAAGGTTTCAAATGGTATATCCATTCCATCCTTGTCCATCATAGTTCCGCATTTAGGACATTCTTTATCAGGTAAATCAAATCCATTTTTAAATCCGTAATCTGTAAAATCTGAAAATTTACATTTTGGACAACGATAGTGTGGTGGAAGTGAATTAACTTCTGTAATTCCTGTCATATTTGCTACAAAAGATGATCCTACAGATCCTCTTGATCCAACTAGGTATCCGTCTTCATTTGATTTCCATACTAATTTTTGAGCGATGATGTACATAACCGAAAAACCATTTTTTATAATTGAGTCTAACTCTTTATCCAATCTTTCTTGAACTATTTCTGGCAAAGAATCTCCATATAATTCGTGTGCTTTGTTATATGCAATATCTTTTATTGTTTGCTCACAACCTGGAATATGTGGTGGACACTTTTCTGATGATATAGGACTTATTCTTTCACACATATCAGCAATTTTATTTGTGTTTGTTACAACCACTTCATATGCTTTCTCTTCTCCTAAATATGAAAATTCATCAAGCATTTCATTTGTTGTTCTTAAGTATAGTGGAGCTTGATTATCAGCATCATCATATTTTTGCCCCGCTTCTAATATACGTCTATATATCTCATCTTGAGGATCCATAAAATGAACATCACATGTTGCGACTACTAATTTATCTAATTTTTCTCCTAGAGCTACAATCTTTCTATTTATATCTCTAAGTTCCTCTTCGTTTGCAACTATTCCATTTCTAACTAAAAATTCATTATTTCCTATAGGTTGAATTTCTAGATAATCATAACTTTCCGCAATCTCCTCTATTTCATCATCAGGCTTTCCAAGTTCAATTGCCTGATATAACTCTCCTGCTTCACATGCACTTCCAAGTATTAATCCTTCTGAATATTGTTTATATAAACTCTTTAAAATACGAGGTTTTCTATAGAAATAATTTAGATGTGAATAAGATACAAGTTTATATAGATTTTTTAAACCTACATAATTTTTAGCTAAAATAATTGCATGATATGGTTTCAATTTTTTATATTCTTCTTTTTTTGCTTGTTCGTCAATACTTACTGTATTAATATCTTTTACTTTTTCTGCACCACGCTTTTTAATTTCTTCCATCATAACTTTTAAAACTTTAACTGTTGTATCCACATCATCTAAAGCTCTATGTGCAACTTCTACTTTAATTCCTAAATTTTCTGCTATTTTACCTAATTTATATTTTTTAAAATCTGGGAATAAAGCTCTTGCCATTGCGAGAGTATCTATATATGTATAATCAAATTCATATCCAAGTCTTTGTGCATTTTGTTTTAAGAATCCTATGTCAAAACTTGCATTATGTGCTACTAATACACTTCCTTCTATAAATTCTAAAATTCTAGGAAACATTTCTTCTATTGTTGGTGCATCTTTTACCATATCATCTGTAATATTTGTTACTTGTGTAACTCGTTCTGGTATATGTTTTTCAGGATTAACAAATTCTCCCAATTGATCAATAACTTCTCCATTTTTTACTTTCATTATTCCAACTTCTGTTATTCTTTCAGTTGTCGCTGAAAATCCTGTGGTTTCTAAATCTAATACACAATAAGTAGTATCTATGTCTTGTCCTTTTGCATTTGTTACTATTGAATTTTCATCTGGAACAAGATATGCTTCAACTCCATAAATCACTTTCATGTCAGGGTTATCTTTTCCTAGCAATTTATGTGCTTCTGGAAAAGCTTGTACAACTCCATGATCTGTTATAGCAATTGACTTCATTCCCCATTTCATTGCTCGTTTTATTAAATCTGTTGCAGATGTCATTGCATCCATTTGGCTCATTTTTGTATGCATATGCAACTCTACTCTTTTTTCTTCTGCCAGATCTCTTCTTTCTTTTTTTTCAAGTCCATTTGTTTCAATAATTGTATATGCTAATACTGTTAGTTCTCCAGCATATTGATCAAATTGTGCATTACCTACTATTTTCAAACCTTTAGATTTCTTTATTCTTTTTATTATATTTCCTGCTTTCTCTTGTCCTAAAAAAGCTTTACATGTCAAAGTACTTGTTCCATCATACAAATCAAATGTTAACAATGTTTTTCCTGACCTTAATTCTCTTGAATCTACATTGACTACATCTCCAGATAATACTACCTTTCCATCATCAACTGTTAAATCTTCTATTTTAACTATTGGATCTTTTATATTCATGCTTCTGCCTAAAATTAATGGTGTTTCTTCTTCAATTTTCTCTTCTTTAACTTCAGATTTGTTTTCTATAGAATCTTGAGGTTGTATTTTTACTTCTTCTGGTTCAGGCGTTCTCTTAGCTACTTCTTCCATCATCCTTTGTATTGCTCTATCTTGTTGTCTTTGTTTGCTTTCTTTTATTGCTTTCATTTCTTCATCAGATACTTGTTCTTTTAACTCTATTTTATATTTTTTTCCAAATAGATTGGTTATAGTATTTTGGATTTCTACATCTGCCTTTTTTGCTTTTAGAAAATCAACACCTGGAATATGCATATTAACACGTATTGTATCTCCTTCAACTTCAATATCACTCTTTTTTAGTAACATATTTTTTGCAAGTGGATATCTATGTGCTATATAACAAATAATATTTTCCCATTCTTTATCTACTGAATTTATTTTTGTACTTTTTTCATAATCAATTTTAATATTTACCTTAGAAAATTTGAATCTATCTCTTAGAAATTTTTCCAAAAACCATATATCCTTTACTTCAAGGTATTCTTGAGAATGCAAAATAATGCCCAAGCTATTTTCTTTTTTGCTAACATTTAAAGCTTTAACTTCGGCATTTTTTATAATTGATTCAGTTGAATAATCACTAAATATCTCACCAACAATTTTATTCTTTTCGGCCATTTCAACTCTCCTCTTTTCAATCAGATTCTATCATAAAAAAATTTATTTTTAAACACTTTATAAAAAATAATCTCTCTGATTTTTTTTATTTTGTGTCAAAAAAAAATCTATTACATAGTATATATCATACAAAGGATTTACGAAAAAAAACATATCTATGAAAGGAGGTCCAAAGTATGCCAGAGAATAGAGGTTGTGGCGGTTTTGGCGATGACTGCTGCTGGATAGTTATTCTTATATTATTACTTTGTTTCTGCGGCGGAAACAGAGGTGGATGTTGCTAATCCTAATATAAAATTATAAATGGATTACAATCAAAGTTGTCAAAATCTTCGATTTCACTCTAACTTTGCTTGCCGTGCAATTATAAAAGATACGCTTTAATTTGCGTATCTTTTTTTCTAATATGTCCATAAATCCAAATTGTAATCGTCTATATTTGCACCATTTTCAATAGTTTCTGTTCTTAAGAATAATCCTTTAAATGATCCTTTCTTTTTTATTTCAATTTTTTCAGAAACTCTATTAATTCCATTGTAACTATATAGTTTTTCTTCCTCATTAATTGACTCTGATTTATCTTGTAAATCTTCTTCAGAAACTCCTATTAAATTCCAAGCTGCTTTCATTTCAGAATCACTAAATCCATCAAAACTTGTATATTTATTTATATTATACTTTTTATAAAAGCTATTAACGTCTCCACCTGTTGAAACTATTTCATTTAATTCTTTTTGCTGTTCTTCATTTAATTGATAAGGAGCTTTATCACTAAAGCATACTAATTTACATGAATACTTATTGTCTTTTGAAACTATATTCAATATTGTTTTATCTTTATTAAATTTTATATCATATCCAATTTCTTTTAACTTACCAGAAATCATCAAATTAAAATCATTTATAAATATATGGTCTAAATTAGTGGTATTCAAATTCGCATCAGCTTTTTCAATCTTTTTAACTTGTAATACATAAGGTTTTCCATCTGGTTCTTTATTTTGTTCTTTTTCACTTGTTGGTGATGCAGTTTCAATAGTTTGCATTGTATTTGCAACTTGGATATTACCTTCATTCTTCTTTTCACTTGAATTAATACTTATTATTATAATAACTACTGCAATTATAAATATAACAATAATTGCAATTATAATAGCTGAAACTAATGTTAAGCCGTTTTCTTTTTTCACATTAATCCTCCTTTTTTCTTTTGTTTTTATTTTGCTAAAATAATTATTCTATTCAAATCATCATCTGTACATGATTGTAATGTGATTTCTGGAGAATCTCCAGTTTCACGTTTTAAATAATCGGTATCTTCAGCTGTTGTGATAAATTTATTATATACTGTATATTCTCTGCTTGATCCATCCATTGCTGTTATTATTATTTTATCTCCAATCTCTAAATTATTATTATTTGAAAATAGTGTACCATTTCTATAATTATGACCTACTATAAAAGTATTCCCTGATACATTTATTTCTCCTGTTTTATATAATAAACAAGGTGCCTCTTCCATACCTGAAACAGTTACTGCATTTAAAAAAGGTGAATCTACTCCTGTTTTAGGAATAGTAATTTTTCCCGCTACTTCAAATCCTTTATATATAGGATCTAAAGGTATCAATACTGGCTCTTGAGGTTCTTCTGTTGCTTCTACTGGCTCTGGTTTCTCTGTTCGTATATTTACATTTAATATTTCATCTTTTTCATTTTCCACAATTCTTTCTAATTGTGCAACATATTCTATTTTTTCTTCTACTTCAATATTATCAGATTCTTTTCTTGTTAGTATAATTACAAAAATAATTGTACCTATCAAAATAAGTAATATTATTAATGTTATTATTATAAATTCAGGTTTATGAAGTATTTTTTTCACTTTCACTTTGTTCACCTTCTATCGTTTGTCTATTAAAATATATTTTGTTTAATCTTTCGTCTGGATATGTTTGATCCAAATATTCTTCAAATTTATTCCTTGCCTCTATCCCTTCTGCTCTTTCATTTTGTCTCACTGTTGCAATAATAGATATCGCAACATCATATATAATAAATATCATCAGTATATATGAAATAATGATTACTTTCATATCATCCAAATATTTATCATTTTTTATTAATATAGGATATACTGCTTTTAAAAAAACTACTCCTATTACTCCCCAATAAAAACAATATTGTATACATGTTCTTCCATTAAAATTTAATATCATATGACTATAATCCCACGAAATGTTTCCAAAAAACAATTCTTGAAAAAATGAGCATAAATATTCTAATGCTCCTCCTAATATCATACCTTTAAAAAAAACTTTTTTAGGATTTTGTTCAGTTCTTATTAAAAAATAGTATGCAAGTGCTCCCATTCCATATACTTGAATAAAAGGACCATAAATTAAACCACGTCTAATCTCTAGAGATCTTGTATATACTAAAGAATATAATATTTCAGTAAAAAATCCAAAAACACTTCCTATTACTAATATCCAAAAACATCGCAATATAAATTTGTTAATTTGTTTTACTTTTTTCATATTTTACCTCAATTTATCTTGTTAGTATTATATACTATTATTCTCTTTTTTTAAAGTTTTTTTGAGTTTTTTGTTCAACTATATTTGATATTAAAATACATATACTTCCTAATATAAATCCAGCTATTACATCACTTGGATAATGTACATTGAAGTATATTCTAGTAATTCCAATTATTAAAATCCATAAAGCAAGTAATATTGTTATTCCTATTTTTAGTGCTTTATTATTTACAAATCTCCATATTAATAAAATTGAAATTCCATAAAAGGCCATATTAGCTGTTGCATGCCCTGAAGGAAAACTATATCCTGTTTCATTAATATAATAAAACGGATTAGGTCTAGGTCTTTTTATTATATCTTTCATTATTTTATATAATCCTGAAGCAAATAATGAATTTAGTATAACCATTATCCCATATTTTTTTTTGTTTACACAACAAATAATACCTGCTGTTATTAATATTATTATTGGTAATATTCTTGTTCCCCCTATATCTGTAAATATCATTAATACATTTTTAATATTTTCAGGTATATTTGTTTGAATAAATGTTGAAATGGACTTATCAAATTCCTGAGTATTTCCATTTAAAACTAATATTGTAACTAAACCAAACATAAATGTTAATACTATCAATATTATTACTTTCATATCTACTTTTGTTTTGTCCATTCTATTCCTCCAATATTGTGATCGCACACTTTATTCCATCAACTGCTGCACTCATAATTCCACCTGCATATCCTGCTCCTTCTCCACACGGATATATTCCTACTATATTTGATACTAGTTTATCATTTCTACATATTTTAACAGGTGATGAACTTCTTGTTTCAGGTCCTGTTAGTATACTGTCTGGATTTGCAAATCCTTTTATTTTTTTATCAAAATATATTATCCCCTTTCGTAATGTTTCAGTAACAAATTCAGGAAATAGTGCTGAAAGATTTGTTAATGTATATCCTGGTTTATATGTTGGAACAATTTTCCCTATACTTGTTGATGGTTTATTTAAGATAAAATCTTCTACTCTTTGTACAGGTGCAAAATAGTTCCTTCCTCCCATTTCAAAAGCTCTTTCTTCAATTTGTTTTTGAAACTCAATTCCTGCTAATGGTGAAGAACCTTTAAAATCTTTTGGAACTATATTCACAAGCAAAGCACTATTTGCATTTTTTCCATCTCTTAAAAAATCACTCATACCATTCGTAACTATTGTTTTTTCCTCACTTGAAGAAGGCATCACTTTTCCTCCAGGACACATACAAAATGTATAACATGAACGTCCACTTTCATCATGAAATACTAATTTATATTCAGCAGGTGGTAACTTTAATTGAGTTTTAGCTCCATATTGTGCTTTATTAATATCTGCTTGAAGATGTTCAATTCTAACTCCAACAGAAAAATTCTTTTGTTGCATTTCAATCCCTTTATCATACAATAGTTTAAATGTATCACGACTACTGTGTCCTATTGCAAAAATAGCAGTATCAGTATTAATTTTTTTACTACAATATACTGCAGATATTTTTCCATTTGTTACTTCAATATCTATAACCTTTTCATTAAATAAAAAAGTTCCACCTTTTGAAATGATATATTCACGCATATTTTTTATTATTCCAATTAATTTGTCTGTTCCTAAATGTGGTTTTGATAGATATAAAATTTGTTCAGGTGCACCAAAATTGACGAATTCCTCTAACACTTTTCTACAAAAAATGCTATTTATACCTGTTGTTAATTTTCCATCTGAAAATGTTCCAGCACCACCTTCTCCAAATTGCACATTTGATAAAGTATTTAATTTTCCATTTGCTATAAATTCATCAACTGTTTTTTTTCTTTCTTCTACCTTTTGCCCCTGCTCTATAATTATAGGATGTATTCCATTTTGAACTAAAGTAAGTGCTGCAAAAAGACCTGCTGGCCCAGCACCAACTATTACCGGTTGTATTTTATTTGAACGACGAACTTTTATTTTTGGAAAATTTAACTGTTTTACTTTTTCAAATTTATGACTATATTTTTCTTCTCTTTTAACTTGCACATCTATGCTATAGGTAAAATGCACATCATCTTTTCTTCTTGCATCTATTGATCTTTTTGATATACGCCAATTCAAAACATCATTCTTTTCAATCTTATTCTTTTTTATTGCATAATCAAATATTTCTTGATTACTTAAATTTTTTCTTATTTTTATATTATTAATCCTTATCATAACACTATTAATATACACTATTTTTTAATAAAAGTAAATTTTATTTTCTTAGTTTATCAACAATTTCTATTAAACTAGTCACTAAATAATCAATATCCTCTTTTGAGTTATCTTCACCAAAACTCACACGCAATGCCGAATTAGCTACTTCATCCTCAAGACCTATTGCTTTTAATACATGAGATGGTTCTGGATCTCCAGTTGTACAGGCTGATCCACTAGAAGCACATATTCCTTTTTCATCTAATTTCAAAAGTATTGCTTCTCCATCTACACCTAAAAAAGAGAAATTTGCATTACCTGGTAATCTATTTTTTAAAGTCCCATTAAGTCTCACATTAGGTATATTTTTTTCAACTTGTGATATAAAATAATCTCTCTTTTTTTCTAACTCAATCATATGATTTTGCAAATTTTCTTTTGCTATTTCACATGCTTTGCCCATTCCCACAATTCCTGCTACGTTTTCTGTTCCAGCTCTTCTTCCTTTTTCTTGATGTCCTCCGTTTATAAATGGTTTAAAAGGTGTTCCTTCTTTTAAGTATAATGCTCCAACTCCCTTTGGTGCATAAATTTTGTGCCCTGACATAGACAATATATCTACTTTCATTTTTTTTACATCTACTGTAATATTTCCCACCGCTTGAACTGCATCTGTATGAAATAATATGTTACTTTTTTTTGCTATTTGTGCAATTTTCTCTATAGGTTGAATTGTTCCAATTTCGTTATTTGCAGTCATTATACTGATTAATATTGTTTTATTTGTTATTTCTCTTTTTAGTTGCTCTATATTTATAACTCCATCACTATCTACATCTAAATATGTTACTTTAAATCCATGCCTTTCCATATCTTTACAACTTTCTAATATAGCATGATGTTCTATTTTAGAAGTAATTATATGATTACCTTTTCCTCTCATAGTAAATGCTGTTTGTTTTATTGCTGTATTATCACTTTCTGAACCACTTCCTGTAAATATTATTTCTTGTGGTTTACAATTTATCAGACTTGCAACCTTTTTTCTTGCATTTTCTATAGCTTTTTTATTTCTACGTCCTATTGAATACATTGAAGATGGATTTCCGTATTCTTGTTCAAGATATATCATCATTTCTGCCAACACTTCTCTACTTATTTTTGTCGTTGCTGCATTATCAAAATATTTTATTTCCATAATATTCTCCTTTCTATGTTGTAATTATATTCGCATAAAAAAAGAAAATGAATTAAAATTCATTTTCTTGTACAACTTCATTATTTTGGTTTGTATAATAGACTTCTCCAAATCCATATTCTACACTATAATATTCTCCAATGAAATCCAAATTTATTTCATTTTCTTTATTAATTTGATATTTAGGTTCTACTATCACTTCACCTTTTTCATTAATGACTCCCCATTTTCCATCTTTTTTGATTCCTGCATATCCAGATTTATTAAATTCTATTACTTTGTCATATTTGCATTCTACTACTATTTCTTGATTTGAATTCACAAATCCCCATAGTCCATTTTCTTTTTTTGAAAATAAAGAGTTTTCAGTAAATACTTCAAAATTTTGTTTCTCTTGCTGTTTTTCTATATCTATATATTTTGTTTCATCCTCATTTACAACATAAATATAATTGCCTTTTACACTTACTGATGATACATTTGATGCTTCACATATTTTGTCTATGCTCTTTGAGTAAAACTCTTCAACACCTTTATCTGAATTTCCTGCCTCTAATATATCTGTTCCTTCAACTTTATGCAATGAAGTATATTCTATATTTAACTTTTTATTATTTGATTCATCTATAACTCCAAGCTTTCCTTTTTTATCACATGCAATAAAATAATTATCTGATAAATATTCTATATAACTGTATTCTCTTGGTACTATTTCAACATTTTTATCATTAAGAATACCATATGAAATTTCGCCATCATTGCTATATATTTCAATTTTATATTTATCATTATCTGTTTCTAGTATTGAAATTTCTTTGTCTATATTTAATCTTTCTCCTAATTTGTTAAATACAGTAGTCGTCCCTGACTTTGTAGCATATATACAAATTCCTGTAATATCTATTTGATCATATTCTATTGGTATTATTATATTACCGTTTATATCTGCTAAACCATATCTTCCACTTTTTTCTATTACAAAAACATTATTTACTTCTTCATATCTAATAGATTGGTATTCATTTTCTAATATATGTTCATTATTTTTATAAACACCATATTGTCCATTTATTGCTAAAAGTAAATAAACATTGTCTTTATCCTTAATTTCTACTATTCTTGACAATTCATTACATTCAGGTTTTACTATCTCTTCACCTTTAATATTAACATATCCATATCTATAACCTTCTTCTGTAGTATTTGAAACTAAATACCCAGCGTCTTGATATTCATTTTCATCTTGATAGTATCCATCTATTTGTATCTGATCATAATTACAATCTACTAATTGATATCCATTTATATTAATAATCCCAACTTTTCCTTGTTGCTTTACTAGTAGTTTTCCTTCTTGAGTTGGTAAGGTTTCAATACTTTCATATTTGTTATCAGTAATTTTTTTCCCATCGAAGTTAATTAATCCCATTTTTTCATCTTTCATATATGTTAATACTGATTTCTCATACATTAAGTCACTCTCTGTATTTTTTAATCTAACTGGTTCAACTTGCTCATATTCAGTATATATAGACTCATTATTTGCATTTAAAACTTTTGATGTATTATTTTCATAACAAATAAATATATCTTTTTCTGGATTAGGTATTCTTACTTCATCGAATTCTGGATTAATTATAGTTTTTCCTTGTTTGTCTATTACTCCATATTTATCATTTTGTTTTAGTATAAAAAAGTTATATTCATTAACTTTAGTTAGCGTATACTCTTTTTCTTTGTTTTGTTTGCTTCTTATTAAAAAAAAGGCAACAACTCCTACTAAGATAATTATTGGTATAATGATTTTTAATTTATTCTTCATAAATGTACCTCTTTTTCCTATTATTGTAGATAAATTTCTACAAATACATTATAACTGCTTTTTTCTTTTTTTTCAATACTTTTAAAACATTTATACTTAAATACTATTTGTTTTACATTCCTGTTATCGGTAATTTTTTCACTTCACTATTAACTGTTTTTTCTTTACCTACTTGTTCAATGTTTTCTTCTATTTCTTTTTCGTCTACTGGCTCATTCTCTACTTCAGTATTTTTTTCGTCTTTTACTTCATCTTGTTGTTTTATTGTTTCATCCTGCTGTTCAGTTTTATTAGTCGAACTACTTAATTTTCCGTTATTAGGATTTCCTCCTGGTATAGCAGGAGTCATCGGATTTTGATCTACTTGTGCATTAATAGCTTCTACTGATTTAAAATCAATATTTAAAATCGCAACTAAAATTAACATTACTAAAAATATATTTTTACAAATCTTCATAATTTTCCTCCTTTTATGTTTTTATTTCTGTACCTTGTATACACCTTCTATACAATGGTTCATTCTCGACACATGTTATTAGTGTTATTTTGTTATCATCTGTTTGTTCTAAATAACTCCAATTTGTATCTTCTATAATTTTCATTTTTTGTACTTCATAAACTTTTTCAGTTTCAAAATATTTATAATAAATTTTATCTCCTATTTTTAATTCTTTAAGTCTCGCAAAGTAATTAACAGAGTAACCTCTGTTATGTGCTGCTAATCCAATATTACCATTTTCCTTTGAAGTGTCTTCAAAGTGCCCTACATATTTGTTCATAGTTTTTTCATCTGTTCCCTCTGATATTTCTGCTTCTAATTCTATTTTAGGAATTGTAATTGCCCAATCCTTCTTTTCTTCAGTCTCTTCAGCTATTTCTAACACTTCTTCAATTTGTGGAATTTTTTCTTCTTCTCGATTTAAATTTTCAGATTTTAAATTAACTGTTTGAAAAAATAAGTTTAAAATTATAAAAATTATTGATGATATGAAAAAAGTTTTAATATTAATATTTTTTTTTGTATATTTATTCATTCATATTCTTCACCTACCTATTTTTGATTTTTATTTTGGAAATTTTTAGACTAAAATTTTTGAATAAAAATATTATGAAAAAAGAACTGTAATTTATAATACTACAGTTCTTTTAATTTGTAAAGAATTTTTCATCGCATAAATTGACATCATTCGACATAGTCTAATTCGAAATAGAATTCTACTCCATCATCTCTATTGATTACTCCATATTCATTTCCATAATTATTCATAATTGCTTTTACTACTGAAAGTCCTATTCCTATTCCTCCATCATCTCTATTCCTTGATTCATCAACTTTATAAAAGCGATTCCATATACGCATTCTTTCTTCTTTTTTTAGTTGAATACCTGTATTAAATACAGATATTCTAACTTTATTTTTCTTTTTATTTATTTTATTAGATATTTTAATTAATTTTCTTTCATTAACTTTTTTAACATGCTTAATTGCATTTGTTAAATAATTTGTAATAACTTGTTCTATATAAAAATCATCAGCAAGAACTTTTATTTTTTTATCTCTTTTAAACTCAATTTTAACTTTCTTTTCATCTAACATTACTTTTGATTTTCTAATTACTTCTTTTTCTAACTCTGTTATATCAAATTCTTTATTATTAAATTCTCTTTTTCCATATTCAAGCTTCATAAGCTCTAATAATTGTTTTACTAATTTATCCATTTTGTTAGTTTCATCTAATATAACTTCTGCATAGAATTTTCTGTCTTTTTCATTAGTGTTTACATTTTCAATAAGTCCTTCACTATATCCTCGTATCAATGCAATAGGGGTTTTTAATTCATGTGAAACATCTGATATAAAAGTTGTACGCATTTCATCAATCTTTGATTTTTTTTCAATGTCCCTTTCTAATTCTAAATTATTATTTCTTAACTGTTTTATTGTCCTTTCTAATTTGTCTGACATTGAATTTATACTTTTACCAAGTTCATCTATTTCGTCATTTGCATCTTTAATTCTATATTTATGACTAAAATCTAAGTTTGACATTTTTTTCGCTATGTCATTTAACTCTAGTATTGAATCTGTAAACTTCCTAGATATTACTATTACTACAATTGCCGAAAAGAATATTGTAATTCCTGCTATTAAATATAGAAAATTATTAGATATCTTAACACTTTCTTGAATAGAATTAATAGGAATTCTCATATATAATTTATATCCATTATCTAGTTTTGCTGTTAACAATACATAAATCATATTATTTCTATAATCTTGTATCTTTGAAATTTTTATGTGTTCATTTTGTTCTAAGATATCTTCTTGTTGAATATCTCTTCCATTAGATACTCCCAATTGGTAAAAAGTTGCATAAAAGTTTTTATTTGAAGAATAAATAGTTTCATCTGATCTTCCTCTTATTAATATATCAAAATCGTTTCTAATAGATTCACCTTCTAATTCTCTTTCTATATTAATACTATAATCAGGATTATTGTAGTAATTATTTATTCTTTCATAAACATTTTTTAATTGTCTCTCTTTGCTATATGTATAAAAAGTTTCTAATACAGTATTATTTAATGTTACTAGTATTAAGATAATTAATATTACTATAAAGGATAATGTTAGAAATAATTTAACTCTTATGGATTTTAAACTAGCCTTAATTTTTAGTATAAAGTTTCTCATCTAGCTCTCCTACTTAACTTCAAATTTATATCCTATTCCTCTAATTGTTTGAATGTATTTTCCTTTTTTTCCTAGTTTATGTCTAATTTTTTTTATGTGGCTATCTATTGTTCTAGAGTCCCCATAATAGTCATAATTCCATACATTATTCAATATTTTATCTCTTGACAAAGCAATACTTTCATTATCTATCAAATATGCTAATAATTCATACTCTCTAAGACTTAATTCAATTACTTTTTCATCAACTTTTACAGTTCTACCATCTTTATCTATTGTTATTCCACCATAATTTTTAATTTCTTTTTTATCTCCTTGTGTTCTTTTTAATATTGCTTCAACTCTTGCAACAAGTATCTTAGGACTAAATGGCTTTGAAATATATTCATCTACTCCTAATTCAAAGCCAAATAATTCATCTTGTTCCTCTCCTCTAGCAGTGAGCATTATTATTGGAACTTTTGATTCCTGCCTAATTTGTCTTAAAACAGACCAACCATCCAATTTTGGCATCATAACATCTAATAATATTAAACTTATTTTATTTTTATTTTCTCCAAAAACTTCTAATGCTTTTTCTCCATCTTCAGCTTCTAATATTGAATAATCCTTTGCTTTTAAAAAATCTTTAAGTAGTTTCCTCATTCTAGACTCATCATCTACAATTAATATACAATTATTTTCCATTATTTCACCTCTTTTGATACTAATAATTTCCTTATACTAGAATATCACTTAATTATGTCTATTTGGTGAATATTTAATTTTATTTTAACTATCTTTAACATGTACAATTTGTGCATTTTTTGCAAGTTTAATCTTTTCTTCTCTTACAATTTGCATGATTTTAAAATTTATTTGTTCTCTTTCTTCTATATAAGATTTATAATCAACTGAATCTGTATAGCTTGAAATCATAATTTCTATTCCATCATCTACTATTTCTTCAAATTTTACTATTATAGAATCATCATCAATTTGATCATTTTTTAGTAAAACTTTTCTTATTCTTTCAATTAAATTTTCCACTTTTTTTAGTGAAGTATTTATATCTAAGTATAGTCTAGTTCTGTATCTTCTTTTTTCCATTTTACTCCAGTTCGTAACTGAAGCATCTGAAATGACCGAATTAGGAATGTTTACAACTGAATTCTCAAAAGTTCTTATTCTTGTACTTCTAAAAGTAATTTCCTCAACAGTTCCTTCATATTTATCTACTTCTATCCAATCCCCTACAACAAAAGGTTTATCTAGAAATATTACTGCTCCTCCAAATATGTTCTTTGCTGTATCCTGTGCTGCTAAGGTAATAATAACTCCTCCTAATCCTACTCCTGCTATTAAACCATTTAAATTATATCCTAGCTCAGTAATGATTAATATTCCAGACCCTATATATATTATAGCTCTAATTAGTCTTAAAATTATTTTCAACATTCCGTCATCAACTTTACCAGATTTTCTCTTTAATTTTCTAGCTATTGTAGAATGTTCTCCAAAACTTCCTGCTAAACCTCTGGCAAAAATAATTGTAGTTAATACTTGGAAGGTCTTTCTTATTATTACCATAACTTCATTATTTACTTTAAATAATTCTGTAAAAAATAATATTGCTAAATATACTCCTAATAATTTAATAAAAATATGCAATGGGGTATAAAATGTACTTTTTTTAATTTTTTTAGGATCTTTTTCTGATATCTTGATTGTTTTCAGAATTAAAAAAGCTATTCCTTTACTCAACATCCAAAATGCAAAAATTATAAATAACGATGTTATCAACCTAAATATTGGTTCATTTTCTATATTTATAATAAACTCCATTATCTTTTGCATAGACATCCTTCTCCTTTACCTTTATCCCATGTAATCTCTTAATTTTTTACTTCTACTTGGATGACGTAATTTTCTTAATGCCTTTGCTTCAATTTGACGAATTCTTTCACGTGTAACCTGGAATTCTCTTCCTACTTCTTCAAGTGTTCTAGCTTTTCCATCTTCAAGACCAAATCTTAATTTTAGTACTTTTGCTTCTCTTGGAGTTAATGTATTCATTACTTCTTCTAGTTGTTCTTTTAATAATGTGTATGCTGCTGAATCATGTGGTGCTGGAGCATCTTCATCTCTTATAAAATCACCTAAATGACTATCTTCCTCTTCTCCAATAGGAGTTTCTAAAGATACAGGATCTTGTGCTATTTTTTGAATTTCCATTACTTTTTCAACAGGAATTTCCATTTCTTCTGCTATTTCTTCTGGAGTTGGCTCTCTTCCTAATTGTTGTAATAAGTGTCTAGAAGTTCTAATTAATTTATTTATTGTCTCTACCATGTGTACTGGTATACGAATTGTTCTAGCTTGGTCAGCTATTGCTCTCGTTATAGCTTGTCTAATCCACCACGTTGCATAGGTACTAAATTTAAATCCTTTAGTATAATCAAATTTTTCTACAGCTTTTATCAATCCCATATTTCCTTCTTGTATTAAGTCTAAAAATAGCATTCCTCTACCGACATATTTTTTTGCAATACTAACTACAAGACGTAAATTTGATTCAGCTAGTTTTTGTCTTGCATCTTCATCTCCATCCAATATTCTTTTTGCTAAATCTAGTTCTTGCTCAAAAGTTAATAGAGGAATTCTACCTATCTCCCTTAAATACATTCTTACAGGATCATCTACATTTATCCCTTCATAGTTTGTATCTGTTATATCTGTAATTTCTAATTCTTCTACTTCTTTTAAATCTTCTACGTCTGGTTCCTCTTCAAAGTCCTCTTTTAGAAGATTTACTCCCATTTCCTCAAACGCATCAAATACCTTGTCCATATGTTCTGGGTTAACATCTTCTAATTCTTTTGCTAAATCACCAAGTGTAAGTTTTCCTTTTTCTTTAGCTTTTGATAAAATTTTTTCTACTTTTTCTTTTTTTAATTTTTTTTCTTCTTCTGTTTCAGGTCTCTCTTGTTTTTTATTTACTTCTGTAAGATTTTTTACATTTTTTTCTTTATTATCTTCATTTTTACTCATAATTTCACCCCTATTTAATTCTTACTAACTTCACAATGATATCTTTTAATTCTTCCTCATAAGATTTTTTTATGTTTTCATTTTTCTCTATTTCGATTAGTCCTATCAAATCAAGTTTTCTTTGATTTAGCTTTTCTTTTTCATAAGCTTGTAAAATATCATCAATCGCTTTTTCTTTATCTTCTATTTCAAAGTCATCAATCATAAACTTAGTTACATGGCTTTGTTGTTCATCACTCATTTCATTTAGAATGTTATTAATATTACTATTTCCTTTTTCGTGTTCTTCATACAATTTAGTTGCAATTTCCTTATTTATTTGACTTTGATAGTCCTCTACTTTTATTGTGTTTTTAATTATTTCAGTAATAGCTGAATCACCTAATAATAATAAGGAAATAATAGTATTTTCTCTATTTTTTACAGCCTCTGAAACATTTTCTTTTCGTTCTTTATTAACTTTTGTTATACTCCTTCTGCTTTCATTTAGTTTTTTCTGTTCATTTGTTTTAGTATATGTTAACTTATTAACTTCAGCATAAACAGCTTCTTTTGAAATTTTATATGCTTTCGAAATTTTTTCTATATAAACTTCTCTTTCTATTGTGCTATCAATTTTTGCTATTAACTGTGCTATTTCTTTAAGAAATTTAATTCTATCATTTGTATTTTCTATGTTTAGTTTACTTTTCAAATTTTTGACTTTAAATTCAATGATAGATATTGCATTATCCATAACCTTATTAAATCTTGCACTTCCAAATTTCAATACATACTCATCCGGATCTTTAGCCCCTTCCATTTGCAAAATTCTAATATCACATCCCATATTTTGCAATATATTTATTGATCTATTTATGGCTGTTTGTCCAGCTTGATCTGAATCAAAACTTAGAATTATTTGTTCTGTATTATTCCTTAATAAGTATCCTTGTGATTCTGTTAGTGCTGTTCCTAATGCTGCTACTACATTTGTTATTCCCCTTTGATGTAATGAAATAACATCCATATATCCTTCTACAACCAATAAGCGTTTTTTTATATCATATTTTTTAGCAACATTTAATCCAAATAAATGACGTCCTTTGCTATATACTATATTTTCCGGTGAATTTATATATTTTGGCTTAGAATCATCTAAAACTCTTCCTCCAAATGCAATTATTTTTCCTCTTGCATCACATATTGGAAACATTAATCTTTTACGATAGCGGTCAATATACGTTCCATTTTCATTTTTATTTACTAATCCAGATTCTAAAATCTCTGCCTCTTGAAATCCCTGCTTTGTTAACTCTTGATACAATTCATTAAAATTTCCTGAGAATCCAATTTTAAAAGATTTTAATGTTTCATTTGATAATTTTCTTTTCTTTACATATTCTTGTGCAGTTTTTGAACTTGGTTCGTATAATTTTTTATGATAGTATTCTGCTGCAAATTCATTTACTTTATATACTTTCCTTTTAAACTCTTCTCTTGCACTATCGGCATTATTATCTAATATTGGAAGTGTGATATTTGCTCTTTCTGCTAAGGTTTGTATTGTTTCATAAAAATTCATTCCATTTATTTTACTTACAAAAGAGAAAACATCTCCACCTACTCCACAGCCAAAACAATGAAATATTTGCTTATCTGGTGAAACTGAAAAAGAGGGTGATTTTTCATTATGGAATGGACATAATCCGAAGTAATTTCTACCACTTCTCTTTAGTGTAATATATTGGCCTATGACTTCAACAATATCGTTGGATTGTCTGATTTCATCAATAATTTCACTACTATATCGTGCCACAATCTACCTCTCTTTCTATTATTTATACATAATTATATTATTCGACATATTTTACATAAATCCTTCTTTATAATAAAAAAATACACTTTTATATGTTTAAGTTGTAATATAAAAGTGTATTTTGAATTATTCTTTATATTTTTCGCTATTCTCCATAATATGCTTGTCTTAATATTTCTTTTAATTCTTCAACCAATGGTACTCTTGGATTTGCTGTTGTACATTGATCTTCAAAAGCTCTATCTGCTAGCATATCTATTTTTGATAAGAATTCTTTCTCATCTATTCCCGCTTCTTTGAATGATTTAGGTATATTAAGATGTTCATTCATCTCTTTTACTCTATTTATTAAACTATCAATTAGCTCTTCATTTGTTGAACCTTTTAAACCTATTCTTTTTGCCATATTTGCATATTGTTGATCTGCTACAAAATATTCATATTTTGGAAAAGAAACGAATTTTGATGGAAGTGATGAATTATATCTTATCACATATGGTAATAAAATTGCATTTGTCCTTCCATGTGGTAAATGAAATTCTGCTCCAATTTTATGTGCAAGTGAATGGTTAACTCCTAAAAAAGCGTTTGTAAATGCCATTCCTGCTATTGTACTAGCATTATGCATTTTTTCTCTAGCTTCTTTATCATCTCCATTATTATAAGCTCTTTCTAAATAAGTTGTTACTAAACCTACCGCTTTTTCTGCTAAAGCATTTGTATAATCTGAGGCCATGTTTGATACATAAGCTTCTAAAGCATGTGTTAGTACATCCATACCTGTGTCAGCAGTTACAGATTTAGGTAAGCTCATTACTAGTTCTGGATCTACTATTGCTACATTTGGAGTAAGTTCATAATCTGCTAATGGATATTTTTTATTTTTTGCTTTATCTGTTATGACTGCAAATGATGTTACTTCTGAACCCGTTCCAGATGTTGTAGGTATAGCAACCATCTTTGCTTTTGTTCCAAGTTTTGGAAATTTGTAAGTACGTTTACGTATATCCATAAACTTTAATTTTAATCCTTCTATATCAGCATCTGGATGTTCATAAAACAACCACATTCCTTTTGCAGCATCTATTGGGCTTCCTCCTCCTAATGCGATTATTACATCAGGTTTAAAAGAATCCATGACTTCTACACCTTTTTTTATTGTATCAAAAGAAGGATCTGATTCTACATCACTAAATACCTCAAAATGTACATGCTTTTCCCTCTTTTCTAAGTGGTATAATATTTTATCTACATATCCTAGTTTTATCATTCCTTGGTCTGTTACTATAAAAACTCTCTCTATATCTGGCATTTTTTCTAAATATGATATAGAGCCTGCTTCAAAATATATTTTTTCTGGAATTTTGAACCATTGCATATTAACTCTCCTTTTCGCAACTCTTTTTATATTAATTAAATTTACTGATGATACATTTGCAGTTGTCGAATTACCTCCAAATGATCCACATCCTAATGTTAATGATGGCATATTTGTATTATAAATGTCACCTATTGCTCCATGTGTTGATGGAGAGTTAACTATTATTCTTCCTGCTTTCATTATTTCTGAAAATTTTAATATTGTATCTTCATTTTGTGAATGAATAACAGCTGAATGCCCTAATCCTCCAAATTCAAGTAATTGTTCTGACTTATTTATTCCTTCTTTTTCATTTTCTACTATATAATAAGTTAATACAGGACTTAACTTTTCTTTAGAAAATGGATAATCTCTTCCTATACCTTCTTCATATACAACTATAACTTTTGTTTCTTTAGGTATTTCAAAACCTGCTGCTTTAGCTATTGAATAAGGACTCTGTCCTGGTATAGATGATTTTAATTTATATCCATTTTCTTCTGTATAATCAAACATTGATTTTTGTAATTTTTCTTTCTCTTGAGGGTTTACAAAGTAACATCCTGCTTTTCTCATCAATTCTTCAAATTCTTGATATATTTCTTTATCCACAATCACAGCTTGTTCTGATGCACAAATCATCCCATTATCAAATGATTTAGACATTACAACATCATTTACTGATGTTTTTAATTTAGCTGTTTTATCAATATAGCATGGAACATTTCCTGGTCCTACACCTAATGCTGGTTTACCACAGGAATAAGCTGCTCTAACCATTCCTGTCCCACCTGTAGCTAATATTAAATTAATATCAGGATGATTCATTAACATCCTTGTTGCCAATATACTTGGTTCTTCTATCCATAATATACAATTTTCTGGTGCACCTGCTTTTACAGCTGCATCTCTTAATATTTCTGCTGCTCTTTTACTACAGTTTTGAGAAGATGGATGGAATCCAAAAATTATTACATTTCTTGTTTTAGCTGATATTATAGATTTAAACATTGTAGTTGAAGTAGGATTAGTTACAGGTGTTACACCTGCAATTATTCCAACTGGTTCAGCTATTTCAACATAATCTTCTTCATTATTCTCATTTATTATTCCAACTGTTTTTTCATGTTTAATGCTATGATATATATATTCTGTTGCAAACATATTCTTTGTTATTTTATCTTCATAAATTCCTCTTCCAGTTTCTTCAACAGCCATTTTTGCAAGTTCCATATGATGTTCCAACCCTGCCATTGACATAGCTTTTGTTATTTTATTAATATCTTCTTGTGTTAGCTTCATATATTCTTTTGATGCAATTTTTGCTTTTGCAACTAAATCATCAATCATTTCTTTTGTTCTTTTTTCTTGTTCTAAATCTTGAATATCTGACATATTTTAAAACTCCTTTTTTCTTTAGTCTTCCCAATATTATTATATATTATCAATTTTTTTTGTCAAGAAGTAAAAAAAAGATCAATTATTTAATTTAATAATTGATCTCAAAAATTCAAATTAATAATGATCGTGGATTAACAATAAGTTTATCATCATAGATAAAAGCATGTGTTTGCCAAAAATCTTGATTATATTCAAAGTTATCATCTATAGTTAAATATGCTGTTAATATAAAAAACTTTTTGTTTCGTTTTCTTTTTAGTGCAACAAAAATTTTATTAGTATCTATAGGTTCTTTATTTTTAACCATTGGAACCCATTTTCCAATCCTCCCTTTACGTTCTACTAATATAACATCATCATTTTCATCTATAGGAACACATTTAACTTTGCCAATATTATAGTCAAATTCTATTACTGTTTCAATGATATCTTCATCCGGATCAGCTTTTATTTGTTTCAACGCTTTTTCTAAAATTTTATTTGTTATCCCTTCTTCCCAATGAATATGGGACCGTCCATTACGATCATACGTTTCTTCACCTGAAGCTAATTTGCCGAGGTATTTTCCATTGATTTTATAATTTTTATTTAAGCATTTTTTTCCTTCCTTATTTATAGAAATATATTTTTTCCGAGTTGTTCTTTTTTTGTTTTTATTCATTATTATACCTCTTTTTGTAAATTTAAATAAAGTAAGATATATATATTATATCTTACTTTACATAAAATGTCAATTGTTCTATTTGTATAGATATTTTTGTGGGTTAATAGCTTTTCCATTTACTCTTATCTCTAGATGTAAATGTGCTCCTGTTGAATTACCAGTTGTTCCAACAGCTGCAATTACATCTCCTGCTTTTACCTGTTGTCCAGCTTTTACAAACATTTTACTTGTATGTGCATACCAAGTTTCTATACCATTACCATGACTAATTTTTACCAAATTTCCGTATGCACCGCTAAACGCTGCTGAAGCAACTGTACCATCGGCTGTTACTTTTATTGGTGTTCCTTGTGCAATTGCAATATCTAAACCTGTATGTGTTGACTTTCTTAAAGAACTAACCTCTCCAAACCTTGATGATATTCTTCCTCCTGATACTGGAGTATATGCTAACCTAATTCCTTCAACTACAGGCATTGATTTTATTCTTTCTTCTTCTTCTTTTGCTTTCTGTTCTGCTATTATTTGTTCTGTAACCTTACTAGTTACATTTGCTTTTGCAATTTCCACTTCATTTGTTGCTATTTCATCTGAGTTTTCTGTATATTTTTCTATAATACTTAAATCTAAATTTTCAGACTCATTTTTTTTCTCTTCTTTAACTTCATTAACCAATGTCTTTGCATCTTCTAACGTATCTACAGAATCAACTGCTACATTGCTTACATCTATTTCATAATACTTATATGTTATTTCTGCATCGTTTTTTATTTCTTCTGCAATTGCTTCTTCATTTGATTCTTCATTTCTATTTACTAATGCTAATTTATATTCAGGCTCACTATTATATACTATTGTATCAATATTTTCGTGCTTTTCATTTGTATCTATTAATGTTGTTTTGACTTCTTCTTCTAAAGAATGTCTACTTTTAATATATCCAACTTCTTCCCCAGAAATAGTTACTTTGTAAGTAGGTTTAAATTTAATAAATAAAATTAATGTTATAAAAGCTATACCTATACTCAAAATACAAAGTAATTCTACTCCTTTTTTTGTATAAAATCTAAGCTTTCTGTTTAAAATATATTTCACTCTCCTTTTTATGTTTTTTCATAGCACAAGTCCTATTATAACATATATTATCTCCCTTTGCAAATTATGTATACTTTATTAAGCTTTTTTTAACTATTTTAATTGTATTTTTTAATAATTAATGTCAAATCTTATCTATTTATCTCTTTATAGCTTCCATATTCTCCCTATTTCTTTAATTTTCGTATGCATCCATTTTGGTTAATTATTCAAAATTTATGTTTTTGTATATATTTTTAACCTATAAGTTATTTATTAATCTTATACTTTCTGTAAAATTAAACTAATAAATGCTATATTGAAAAAAAAATTAGAAAGGTAGAAATTATTATGGCTGTTGATTATAATGTTATAGGCTCTAGAATTAAAAAAGCTAGATTAGCTAAAAAATTAACACAAGAAGATTTAGCAGAACAAGTCAATGTATCTGTTGCATTTTTAAGTAGAGTTGAAAGAGGCAGTTCTCATATTAATCTAAAACGATTAAATCAAATTTGTACTTTATTGGATGTTTCAGAAGGATATATCTTGAATGGAGCTTCTAGCGATTCAACAGAATATCTAAATAAAGAATTCATTGAACTACTCAAGAAATGTTCACCAGAGAAACAAAAAATGATTTACAATGTTGCTAAAGCAATTGCTGAAACTGAAGACGATGTAAATAAAAAATCCTAGATTTATAATTTATAATTCTAGGATTTTTTTTGCTCTATTTACGTCTTCTTCAGTTGCTTCTCTTACCTCTTCTAATTCATAATCTAAATTCATTTT
This sequence comes from uncultured Clostridia bacterium, assembly GCA_947625985.1. Next base: position 26,229 of record CANQQF010000001.1, read on the forward strand.
ATTCCATTTAAATTTTCCCATACTATGGTATGGAAGGACTTCAACTTTTTCAACTGTTTTTAACTTTTTAACAAAATATTTTAGCTTTGTTAAGTCCATTATATCATCTGTATAACCTGGTATTAGTACTTGTCTAATCCACATTTTTATATTATGATCACTTAAATATTGTGCAAATTGTAATTCATATTTATTTGAAACTCCTACTAACTTTTTACACTTTTCATCATCTATATGTTTAATATCTAATAATACTAAATCTGTCAATGTTAACAATTCTTCAATATCTTTTGTTATTTTTACCATTCCAGAAGTATCTATACAAGTATGGATGTTTTCAGCTTTTAATGCTTTAAAAAATTCTATTAAGAATTTTACTTGTAATAAAGGTTCTCCTCCTGTAACTGTAACCCCTCCATTTGGAGTTATATAATTTTTATATCTTATTACTTGTTTTAATAAATCTTCTAAAGTCGTATATTTTCCATCATTAATATCCCATGTATCTCTATTATGGCAATATTTACATTTTAAATTACATCCTTGTAAGAACACAATAAAACGTATTCCTGGTCCATCTACTGCTCCAAAAGACTCAATAGAATGAATCTTTGCATAATATCTTAGATCTAACTTATTATCCATTTTTATTCCCCTTTATAACTATTACAGTTCAGTTTATATTTAAACTGAACTGTATAAATCTCTATTAAATTCTTTCGTGGATAGTTCTATTAATAACATCTAATTGCTGTTCTCTTGTTAATTTTGTAAATTTAACTGCATATCCTGAAACACGAATTGTTAATTGTGGATATTTTTCAGGATGTTCCATAGCATCTTCTAATAATTTTCTATCAAATACATTTACATTTATATGATGAGCTGTTTGTTTAAAATATCCATCTAACATATTTACCAAATTATCTACTTTGTCTTCTATTGATTTTCCTAGAGTACCTGGTGTTATTGCAAATGTAAATGATATACCATCAGATGCTGCATCAAATGGTAATTTTGCAATTGAATTCATAACTGCTAATGATCCATTGGTATCTCTTCCATGAAGAGGGTTTGCACCTGGTCCAAATGGCTCTCCTGCTCTTCTACCGTCTGGTGTATTTCCTGTTGCTTTACCATATACTACATTTGATGTAATTGTTAATATTGATAAAGTATGATCAGAATCACGATATGTTTGATGTTTCTTTAGTTTTCTTGAGAATGTTTTTACTAATTCAACTGCTATATCGTCAACCCTATCATCATCATTTCCAAATTTAGGAAAATCTCCTTCTACTTCATAATCAACAGCAAGTCCTTCTTCATTTCTAATTACTTTTACTTTTGCATATTTTATTGCAGATAATGAATCTGCAACCACTGAAAGTCCTGCTATTCCACATGCCATTGTACGATACACATGTCTATCGTGTAATGCCATTTCTATCGCTTCATAAGAATATTTATCATGCATATAATGAATTGCATTAAGTGCTTTAATATATATTTTTGCAACATAATCCATCATTGTATTAAATCTATCCATTACTTCATCATAATCTAAATATTCTGATGTGATTGGTAGATATTTTGGTGCTACTTGCTTTCCTGATATTTCATCTCTACCACCATTTATTGCATATAATAATGTTTTTGCTAAATTGGCTCTTGCTCCAAAGAACTGCATTTGCTTACCTATTTTCATAGGAGAAACGCAACATGCTATTCCGTAATCATCTCCTAGAGTAATCCTCATTAAGTCATCATTTTCATATTGAATTGAAGATGTATTAATTGATGTTTTTGCTACAAAATCCTTAAAATGTTTTGGTAAGTTTTCTGACCATAACACTGTTAAGTTTGGTTCTGGTGCAGGTCCTAAGTTTGATAAAGTGTGTAAAATTCTATATGAATTTTTTGTAACTAAAGTTCTTCCATCAATTCCCATTCCACCAATACTTTCTGTTACCCAAACAGGATCTCCACTAAATAGCTCATTATATTCTGGCGTTCTTAAGAAACGTACTAATCTAAGTTTCATAACAAAATGATCCATTATCTCTTGAGCTTCTTCTTCTGTTATTTTTCCTGCTTTTAAGTCTCTTTCAAAGTATATATCTAAGAATGTTGATGTTCTACCAATACTCATTGCAGCACCATTTTGATCTTTTACTGCTGCTAAATATCCAAAGTATAACCATTGAACAGCCTCTTTTGCTGTTTGAGCTGGTTCAGATATGTCGAATCCATAGCTTGCTGCCATTGTTTTTAACGCATTTAGCGCTTGTATTTGTTCTGTTGTTTCTTCTCTTTTTCTTATAATTGCTTCTGTAAAGCAATCTGAATCTAATTCTTCCATTTCATTTTGTTTTTGAGCAATTAAAGCATCTATACCATAAAGAGCTACTCTTCTATAGTCACCTATTATTCTACCACGCCCATATCCATCTGGTAGACCTGTTAATAAGTGTGATGATCTTGCTGCACGAACATCTGGTGTATAAACGCTAAAAACTCCATCATTATGAGTTTTTCTATATTTATGAAATATTTCATCAACCTCTGGATCTACTTTTCTACCATACGCTTCACATGATTTTTCTACTATACGGATTCCACCAAAAGGCATAATTGCTCTTTTTAATGGTGCATCAGTTTGAAGTCCTACTATATCTTCTAAATCTTTATCAATATATCCTGGTGCATGACTTGCAACTGTTGATACAGTTTTTGTATCAATGTCCAATACTCCTCCATTTTTCTCTTCTTCTTCATATAATTTTAAAACTTCATTCCATAATTTTTCTGTTTTTTCGGTAGGTCCTACTAAAAAACTATCATCTCCAGTATATGGTGTATAATTCTTTTGTATAAAATCTCTTACATTAATTTCTTTTGTCCAATCACCTATATTGAAATTTTTCCATTGTTTAAATTCCATTATAAGAACCTCCTTAATTTCTATAAATACTATTATTATCAATTTTCCGCGTATTATTATAGCATATTAAAACTAATAAAACAACCTTTAGATAATAAAAATATTTCTACAATTGTAGCTCCTCTTTTAAATTCTTACTTTTATAGTTTTCTTCATCTTCTCTATCAAATGATCCAATTATTTTTAAAGAATTTTTGTCTAAACTTTCTAAAAATTCTCTCATTTCTTCTGGTGATTTTTCAATATAAGTTTTCATATCTTTGGCATATAGATAATAAAAAGACTTATTATTTGCATTTAATTTATCTATGGTATTTACTTTTAAAATAGATATAATATTTGAATAATCTTCATTTTGAGTAGCTGTATATGACTCTATTCTTCTATTAGGGTCTTCATTAGGCAAAATCATTTTTCGAGCAATATAAAGCAAATATCTAATGTTTTCTAAATACTCCATTTTATTGGAATTATAATGTGTATATTTATTAACATTTTGAAATAAATAATCTAATTTATATTTTAAAATTTCTTCATCTGGAACATCTTTATTATGTAGTATGTGTTCTTTAAATTTTTTTGGATCTCTAAGTTCTTTTTCAACCATATTAATAACATCATTTGTATAAATTCCTCTATCACTTGATTTTTGGACTGATGGAGAAAAATAACTATATCCTAATTTTTTATCTAATTGCTCAATTTCTTCTCTTTCCAAAAAATCAATTTTCCCATATTGTTCTTCTAATCTTTGTATATAATCACCTTGTATAACTCCTCTATGTATATCAAAACAAAAACTATTTAATCTTTTAGATGTTTTTGCATTGCCTAAGTCACTAATCAAATTTACCATGTACTTTTTATTTCCTATTTTTAATACTGTATCAACATGGCTAAATGGATGTTCTGGATATGCTTTAACTAAATCCGCATCTATTCCAATACGTTCATCTTTTAAAGTATTAACATATAATTCAGAAATTGATTTACAAATTCCAAAATAATTTGAATCTATTTTGTCATTATAATGCTCTTTTTTCCAATCCAAATTACCTAATACAAAATGTGGATCTTCATTAAGCAATTTAGCAAACTCTATATAAATATAATACGCTTTTTCAATTTCAAATAAATCTTTCGGCATATTGCTTATAATTGTTTCAATTTTTTCATCATTTATTAAATCACTATATAGATTTTGAGGAGAATCAAGTAATAATTTATTATCTTTTTTTCTCCTGCTAAAAAGACCTTTTAATCTTTTAATTAATCCCATATAAAATCTCCGTTATTTTATTTGTTTAATTTCATAGAAAGCAATTTTGAAATTCCGTTTTCTTCCATTGTTACTCCATATACTGAATTAGCTACTTCCATTGTACCTTTTCTATGAGTAATTACTAAAAATTGAGTTTCTTGAGAAAACTTTTTCAAATATTCTGCAAAACGGTAAACATTAACATCATCAAGTGCCGCTTCTATTTCATCCAGTACACAAAAAGGTGCTGGATTTATTTTTAGTATTGCAAATAATAATGCTATTGCTGTAAAAGCTCTTTCTCCTCCTGATAACAACATCATATTTTGGAGTTTTTTTCCAGGTGGTTGAACTGTTATTTCAATTCCACATTCTAGAATGTTTTTCTCATCTTCAAGTTTTAAGCTAGCCTTTCCTCCACCAAATAATTCTTTAAATACTTCAACAAAATTCTTATTTATTTGTTTGAATTTTTCTTTAAATTGTTTTTTCATAACTGTTGTCATTTCTGCTATCATATTTCTCAATTTAGCCATTGTACTTTCTAAATCCAAACGTTGCTCACACATAAAATCATATCTTTCTTTTAATGTCTTATATTCTTCAATAGAATCAACATTTATGCTTCCTAATTCTTTTATTTCACTTCTTAATTCATTTACTCTTCTTTGAGTATTAGTAACATTTTCTAGTTTCTTATATTCTCCTACATTGTTTGGCGTTAATTCATATTCTTCCCACATTTTATTGATTATATCTTGTATACTATTATCTAATTTTTCTTTTCTAACTTCAAGTTTTACAATTTGTTCCTTTAGTTTTTCAATAGCTTCAAATTTTGAATTTATTTCTTCTTCTTTTTGCTTCAACTTTTCATTTTTTTCAGTTCTTTCTTGTTTTAACGTTTCAATTTTTTCTCCACTGTTTTCAACATCTTTTTTTATTTTTTTAATTTTTTCATTTATTTCTTCAATTTGTTTTTCAATGTTAATATCAGCTTCTTTTAGTTGTTCTATATCCTTTTGCTTACGTTCAATACTGTTATTTGCATTTTCTATATCTTGTTTAATTCTTTCTTCCATTTCTTGAATTGAAAGTTCACTTTCGTCAAATGAAGATACAGAAATTTTTAAATTTGTTATATCTTCATTTAAGTTATCTATATATTTCTGATTATCTTTATTTAGTTCTCCATATTCTGTTATTATTTTACTTAGCTTTTCATTTTCTTCTGTTAAAATTTTTATTTCTCTGTTAATTTTTTCAGTGTTTTCCTTGTTTTCTTTCTTTTTAATTTCTATACTTTCTTTTTCATCTTTAAGTTTATTTAAATGTTTTTCAAGCTTACTAACTTCTTCTTCTATAGAAAGCATTTTTTGTCTTTCTGTAGCATATGTTATTTCCATTTCTTGAAGTTCTTTTTCTAATAATTTTGATTCTTTTAATATACTTTCTATTGATTTTTCATAATCTATTTTTTCTTTTTCTGTTTCTTGTATCTTATTTTTTAATTTTTCAATTTCTTTTTCTAATTTTTCAATTTCTCTTCCTCTTCCTAAGATGTTAACTGTTTTCTTTGTTATAGATCCACCAGTAATAGCTCCTGAAGGATTAATTAAATCTCCCTGTATAGTTATAATTCTAAAACTATATTTGTTTTGCTTCGCAACTTTAATTGCATTATCCATATTGTCTACAATTACTGTTCTTCCTAATAAACTTATTATAATTTGCTCATATTTTTTGCTATATTTAACTAAATCTGAAGCTATACCAATTACACCATGTTCTTTTCCTTTTATATTTGCAATTTTATTTCCTTTTACAGATGATATCGGTAAAAATGACGCTCTTCCTAAATTGTTTTTTCTTAAATGTTCAACTAGTTTCTTTGCATCTTCTTCAGTATCTGTTACAATATTTTGAAGACTTGCACCTAAACACATTTCAATTGCTGTTTCATACTCTTCTGAAACTTCAATTATATTTGCAAGTACTCCGTGCATTCCTTTACCTAATTCCTTTATTTGTTCACAATCTTTAAGTAAAGATTTTACACTTCTAACATATCCTTCTTTTTCCTTTTCTGTTTCAATCAAAAATTTTAATCTTGACTCTTTTATTCTCATCTCATTTGATGTAACTTGAATAATCTGATCAAAATCTTTTATTTTTTGAGTAGCTTTTTCATTATCTTTTGATGCTTGTTCGATTTGTTTAATTAGTTTGTTATGCTTATTATCAATTTCTTGAAATTGTTTTTGTATGTCAGATTTCTTTATTCTACTTGCATCTAATTCAGAGATATTTGTTTGAATCTCATTTTGGATTTGTCTTTGACGTTTCTCATAATTTTCATAGTTAACTTTATTTGTATTTATTTCTGATTGAAGTTCATATTTTCTGTCAGTATTTTGTTCAACTTTTTGTTTATGCCCTTCAATTTCTAATTCTTTTTCAGATAATTTAGATGTTAACTCTTTTAATTCCGCTTCTTTTTCTTTTAACTCTTTATCAAATTTTTCTTTATTTTGTTTAAGTCTATCCTTTTTTTCTTTTCTTAATTCTATCTCTTCATTAAATTCTTTTATTTTTTCTTTTAAATCTTCTATTTCAATCTTAAAACGTTCTCTATTTTCTTTGTTATTTGCTTTTCTTGTATTTGCTACACTAATTTCAGAGTTAAGTTGTTCAACTTCTTTTTGGCTTTCAAACCCCAAGTTAGACATCTCTTCAATTTTTTGAGTTATTTCGTCTATACTTGACTTCAATTCTTCTTTTTGTATTTTTGACTTTTCTAATTTTGTCTCCTCATCTGAGCAATTTTCGTTCATTATTTTTTCATTTTCTGCAATATCATCTAGCTCCTTTTTATATTTAGTTATATTGTGCAAAAATAAACCTACTTCAATATTTTTTAATTCTTCTCTCAAATCTAAATATTTCTTTGCTTTTTCAGATTGGATTTTTAAAGGTTCTATCTGTGCCTCTATTTCTGTCAGAATATCATTTATTCTTAATAGATTCAGTTTTGTTCTTTCTAGCTTTTTCTCAGATTCAGCTTTTCTAACTCTATATTTAACAATACCAGCTGCTTCTTCAAATATATGTCTTCTATTTTCAGATTTATTACTTAAAATTTCATCTATTTTTCCTTGTCCAATTATTGAATATCCATCTCTTCCTATTCCAGTATCCATAAATAACTCAAGTATATCTTTTAGTCTACATGGCGTTTTATTTATATATACTTCACTTTCTCCAGAACGATATATTCTTCTAGTAATAGTAACTTCTGTAAACTCAATTGGAAGTGTCCCATCTGAATTATCAAACACTAAAGAAGCCTCTGCATATCCCAAAGACTTTCTTGCTTGCGTTCCTGCAAATACTAAATCTTGTGCTTTTGTTCCTCTAAGCGATTTCATACTTTGTTCACCAAGTATCCAACGTATTGCATCTGATATGTTACTTTTTCCAGATCCATTTGGTCCTATTACACTAGTTATTCCTGGCATTAATTCAATTACTGTTTTATCTGCAAAAGATTTAAATCCTTGCATCTCTATTTTTTTTAAATACATCTTTTTCACCCATTTTTTTAGTTATTTATAAAATTATAGCATATTAAACGTAAAAATAACAAGCTTTTAGTAGCTTGTTATTCTAAATTTTCAACTATTTTTGCTATTTTTAATATTGCTCTTTGTCTGTTAGGAGTGCATTTATTTAAAACTTCTTGAAATTCTTTTGATAAATAATCTTTAGAGTCTTCTATTGTTCCTGTTATTAAATAATTCAGTGGTACTCCTATGCATTCACTTATTTGCGCTAATCTTTTTAAATTTATTTTTCCTGTACCACTTTCTATTTTGCTAGCATAAGCAGTTGAAACTCCTAAATAACTAGCAATCATCTTTTGGGTAATTCCTTTTTCTTTTCTTACATTTCTAATTCTCTCTCCTACAACTCTATAATCTACTGTCATATTTATCACTCCCTCATAAGAGTAAATATAGCACCACGAAGTAAAAATGTCAATATAAAATTTACCTATAAGTAAATTTTATTAATCAAAATATTTGCTTATTTCTTCTAATCCCTCAAAGTTCACTTGTCTAAAAACATCATATGCAACAATTGATACAGAATTTGATAAATTTAATGAACGCAATGTTTCTCTCATTGGAATTCTTATTGTATTGTCTATATACTTTTGTAAAATAGATTCCGGTAATCCTTTTGTTTCTTTACCAAAAAGTAAAAATACTTCATCCATATCTTTGTAATATGGATCTGAATATACATGTTTTCCTTTTGTTGTTACAAAAAACATATTAGTTTCTTCTGGTTTATACTTATCCAAAAATTCTTCAAAAGAATTATGCTCTTCTATTTCAACTTTATCCCAATAATCTAATCCTGCTCTTTTTACTGCTCTTTCAGAAATTGAAAATCCTAAAGGATGTACTAAATGTAATTTTGCTCCTATAGCTGCACATGTTCTTGCTATATTTCCAGTATTTTGTGGAATCTCTGGTTCTACTAACACAATATTTAACTTCATTATTTATTTTTCCCCTTTCTGTCTGACATATTCATAAAGCACTACTCCTGTTGCTACAGATGCATTTAAACTTTCTGCTCTTCCTGGCATTGGAATCTTTATTTTTTCATCTGCATTTTCAATTATATTTGCCTCTACACCATTTGCTTCATTTCCAATTATAATTACCTTATTTTTATAATCTATATCATAAATTGTTTTTTCAGTATTTGGTGTTGTTACAACTATTTTATAATTGTTTTGCCTTATTTTGTTTAATGTTTCTTTTAAATTTTCAACTTCTATAATGTCAATTCTAAAAATTGCTCCCATTGTAGATCTAACAACTTTTGGATTATATGCATCTGCTGTACCCTTTGATACAATTATTTGTGATAATCCTATACTATCTACAGTTCTAAGAATTGTTCCTAAATTTCCTGGATCTTGTACGTTGTCTAAAACAACTATAATATCTTCATCATAACATATTTCACTTTTATTTGTTTTTTCTACAACTGCTAAAATTCCTTGAGGAGTTTTAACTTCTGTTATATAATTAAATAGTTTTTGTGTTACTTGTATACAATTAAATTTAGAAAATTCATCTATTTCTTCAAAGTTTTCACTAATTATTATCTGCTTAATTTTTGCATTTTCTTGAATAGCTTCTTTTACAATTTTAATACCTTCAATCAAATATTCATTGTTTAAATCTCTATATTTTTTATCTTTTAACTTTCTAATATGTTTTATTAAATCATTTTCTTTACTTGAAATTTTTTGCATAACTTTTCCTTTCCTTTCAGTATGCATTATATCAAAAAACTACACAATAACTCAACTTAAGTTATTGCATAGTTTTCTCTTTTTAATATTGACGTCCCCATACTACCATTTTATCTGCAGGTTTTCCACAACATACACATTTATCGTCTAATTTTTCTTGTTCAAATGGCATACATCTAGACTTAGCTCCAGTTTCTTCACGAATTTTATCTTCACATTCTGCACTACCACACCACATTGATTTTACAAATCCTTGATTAGTTTCCATATTGTTTTTGAATTCTTCCATATTATGAGCTATTGTCGTTTTTTCTTCCATTCTCTTTTTACATTCATTATACATATTTTGATGAATTAATTCTAATATTTCCTCTGCTTTTTCTGGTATTTTATCAATATCTATTTCAATCTTCTCTTGGTTATCTCTTCTTACAAATATACATTTTCCTTTTTCAATATCTTTAGGGCCAATTTCTATTCTTAGTGGAATCCCTTTCATTTCACAATCATTAAATTTATATCCTGGTGAACATTGGTCTCTATCATCAAGTTCAACTCTGAATTTTCCTTTTAAGTTATTATAAATTTCTTGTGCTTTTTCAAGTACTCCTTCTTTGTGCATAGCTATTGGAATTATATTTATTTGTACTGGTGCAACTTTTGGTGGTAATTTTAGTCCTCTACTATCCCCATGAGCCATTATGATTGCACCTATAAGTCTTGTTGATGATCCAAAAGAAGTTTGATAAGCATATTCTTGTTTTCCATCTTTATTTTGGAATTTAATGTCAAATGGTTTAGTAAAGTTTTGACCAAAATAGTGAGAAGTTCCAGATTGTAAAGCTCTACCATCATGCATCATTGCTTCAATAGTATATGTTTCTTCAGCACCTGCAAATTTTTCAGATTCAGTTTTTAATCCTGTAAGTACTGGAATTGCTAAAAAGTTTTCTGCTACATCTTTATATACGTCTAGCATTTGTAATGTTCTTTCTTTAGCCTCTTCAGCTGTTTCATGTATTGTATGACCTTCTTGCCATAAAAATTCTCTACTACGTAAAAATGGTCTTGTCTCTTTTTCCCATCTTAATACATTACACCATTGGTTATATAGAAAAGGCAAATCTCTCCAAGATGTTAACCATTTAGAATACATTGTTGAAATTATTGTTTCTGATGTAGGTCTTATACATAATTTTTCTTCTAGTTCCTCTTCACCCGCTTGTGTTACCCATGCAACTTCTGGTGCGAAACCTTCAACATGGTCTTTTTCTTTCTCTAGTAGACTTTCTGGAATTAAAACTGGAAAGTATGTATTTTTAATTCCTGTCTCTTTAAATTTTTTATCAGTATATTCTTGAATATTTTCCCATATAGCATACCCATAGGGTCTAATTGCGATACATCCTTTAGTATCTGTGTAATCAGCTAACTCCGCTTTGATTACTATGTCTGTGTACCATTGTGCAAAGTTTTCATCGATGTTTGTGATTTCTTTTACAAAATCATTTTTGTTCTTACTCATAATTATCCCCTACTTTCTATAAAAAATCATGTTGATATTATACATTATTTTCGTAAAAATATCAATATAATAGAAAAAAACACTTTATATTATTAGAATTAATAATATAAAGTGTTAGCTTATTAACTAATATAATTAAGAAATTCTGTAATTTTAGCTAAAACATTTTTTTCGTCTTCCTTTTCAAGATTTAATGTAATCCTTGGTTTTATACCTTGTGAAAATTTAATTTTATTTCCATACTGCTTTACTAATTTATTGACATCTAATTTAAAGTTATTAGCGTTAAATGCTATTACAGCAAAAGCCTTTTTGCTTGAAATCTTTTCAATTTTTAATCCTTTTGCTAAATATTTAATACGTGCAATACTGATTAGATTTTCTACTTCTTTTGGCATATTTCCAAATCTATCAATAAGTTCGTCTATAATATCTATAATATCTTTCTCATTTTTACATAAAGCGATATTTTGGTATACTTCAATTTTTTGATTTGAATCTGAAATATATTCATCTGGTATATATGACGTAACATCTAAGTCTATTTGAACATCATGTTCTTCTTCAACTTCTATACCCTTCATTTCTTTTATAACTTGCTCTAATAACTTACAGTATGTATCATAACCAACTTGTTCTAAATGTCCAGACTGAATTTCTCCTAATAAGCTTCCTGCTCCTCTAATTTCTAAATCACGCATTGCAATTTTGAAACCTGATCCAAACTCAGTAAATTCCCTAATTGCTCTTAGTCTTTTGTCAGCGATTTCTGTTAGCAATTTATCACGTTTATATGTTACATATGCATATGCTTGCTTATCTGCTCTACCAACTCTCCCTCTTATTTGATATAACTGAGCTAATCCTAATCTATCTGCATTTTCTACAATAATTGTATTTGCATTTGGTATATCTATTCCTGATTCTAAAATTGTAGTACATACTAATACATTAGTTTTTCTATCAATAAATTCTTTCATTATTTCTTCAACCTGAGAACCAGTCATTTTACCATGTGCATATGAAACTTTTGCTTCTGGAACTAAGTGAGCAATCTGATTTACTTTACCTTCAATTTGCCCAACATTGTTGAATAAATAAAATACTTGACCATTTCTTTCTAACTCTCTTGTAATAGCTTCTCTAACTACTTCTTCATCATATTCTAAAACATAAGTCTGTACTGGTTTTCTATTATGTGGAGGTTCATAAATAACAGACATATCTCTTACCCCTACAATTGACATATGTAATGTACGAGGAATAGGTGTAGCTGTCATAGTTAGCACATCTACATTTGTTTTATATTGTTTTATTTTTTCTTTATCTTTTACTCCAAATCTATGCTCTTCGTCAATTATTAACAATCCAAGATCTTTAAATTCAACATCTTTACTTAAAATTCTATGTGTTCCAATGACCACATCTACTTCTCCAAGTTTTAATTTCCTTATAACTTCGTTTTGATATTTTTTGCTTTTAAATCTATTTAATACTGCTACTCTTACAGGAAAGTCTTTCATTCTTTCAGCAAATTCATTATATTGTTGATCTGAAAGTATAGTAGTTGGAGCAAGATATGCAACCTGTTTTCCATCCATTACTGCCTTAAAAGCTGCTCTTAAAGCTACCTCTGTTTTACCATATCCTACATCTCCACAAAGTAATCTATCCATTGGTTTTTGTAATTCCATATCATGTTTAACTTCTTCAATACATCGTATTTGATCTTCTGTTTCTTGAAATGGGAATTTTTCTTCAAATTCATGTTGCCATGGAGTATCTGGAGAAAAAGCATATCCTTTAGCTTTTTCTCTTTTAGCATATAATTCTATCAGTTCCCTTGCTACTTCACGTAAATTATTTTTTACTTTTGTTTTAGTATTTTCCCATTCTTTGCTACCAAGACGATGTATTTTTGGTGCTATTCCTTCTTCTCCAATATATTTTCTTACTGAATCCATTTGATTCGTTGGAACATATAAAATATCTTCATTTTTGTATTTTATTTTTATATAGTCTTTAATTGTACCATCAGCTTTTATTGTATTAACTCCAATATATATTCCTATACCAAAATTTTTATGAACAACATAATCTCCTATTTTTAAGTCTGCAAAAACTATTTTTTCTGCTTCTCTGAATTCTTTGTTACTAGCCTTTTTTCTCCTTTTTTCTCCTTCAATTAGATTATCTGCAGATACAACAATTTGATCTAAATCACCACAAACAAATCCTTCTGTAAGATAACCTATACTTATTGTTGCAAAACTTTCTTTACTTTTAACAATTATTGTTTGGTTCAACTTTTCTTCAAATATATGTGGTACTTCTTCTTGTTCTAATAACCTTTTAAGTCTTTTTACTTTATCCTTGTTGTTTACTAAAATATATACTCTTTTTCTTTCTGCTATATATCTATGCATATCTTTAATAAAGCTTTCAATGTCACTTTTGAAGTAATTAATTTCTCTATAATTAAAGTGATATTCTTCAGCTTGAATTTTTGCATTTTGATCTTGTTTTTCTATATATATTTTTTTATGTTTATTTTCTTCAATTTGTTTCCTTATTTCTTCGATTGTTAAAATGTTTTGCAACGCTTGTGGTATGAATTTTTCTTTTTCTGTCAACATTTTAAATAAATTCTCTAAGTCTTTATTTATATTAATTACACGTTGTTCAATTTTACTTAGTTCATCTATAGCTATAATGTAATTATTGTTTAAATACTCTAATAAATTTGATTCTTTACCATAAAAACAATTAAAATATTTATCTATTTTGCTAATATAGTTACCAGTTTTAATTTGCTCTATATCTTCATCTATTATTTGTTGCTGTTTTTCATTAGAAATAATTTCTTTAATATTTTTACATACATCTTCTATATTTTTATCTAGAATAAATTCATGCGCTGGATTTATTTTTACTTTTTCTAAATTTTTAATTGATCTTTGTGTAACAACATTAAAGTAACGTATTGAATCTACTTCGTCACCCCATAACTCAATACGAATTCCCTCTTCTTCTGTTAAAGAAATATCTATAATATCTCCTCTAATGCTAAATTGTCCTCTACCTTCTATTAAGTCATATCTACTATATCCTAAATATACAAGTTTTTCTTTTATTTCTTCTAAATTGCAGACACTTCCAACTTTGAATGATAAAACGTTTCGATACAATACATTTTTTTCAGGTATTGTTTGCATTAAGGCTTCTATTGTTGTAATGACAATTAAATTCTTTTTACTAACAATTTCATTTAAACATTCTATTCTCTGATATGGCAAATCCTTGCTTTCTGCAACATAATCATATGTTACTATTTCTTTTTTAGGAAATAATACAACTTTATCTGTAAAATATTTTACATTATCATATATTCTCTTTGCTTGAATTTCATTATATGTAATGATACAAATTGGCTTTTTTGTAAATTCATGTATACCTACTAAATTCTGTACCATTCCCACGTCAACTAAGCCCGATATTGCTATCGGACTTTTTTCCTTTTCTATATGTTGTACTATTTCAATAAATTTTTGAGATTTTCCAAGCTCTCCAATTATTGTGTTCAAAGTAATCTCTCCTTATTTTAATTTGTATAAAGATGATAGATAATAACAGGGAATAAAAATATTATAAAGAAAGCTATTGAAAAATAAAACAATATTTTTAAATTTCTAATCTTTTTTATAACTTCATCTTTTTCAGATTGAGAAGCTGCTTCTAATCTTTTTTTAGTTGCTCTTAATATAACTGCTATAAAAATCCCCAAAATAAAAAATACTATAACTGCTATTCTACATACCATCAAAATAGCTTGTATTTGTAATGGTACAGGTATTGTTTTATCAATTTCCAATCCTCCTGTAAGGTTAGCTGGACTGTCCATTTTTTATCCTCCTTATTATTACATCATTACTTTTTTGAATTTTGAGTTTATATAGTTTTCAAGTTTCATCATAAATTCATCAGGCTTAATATCCTTTTTAGCTACCATATCTAATCCCTTTTCCCAACTGGCTGTAAGTTTCGGATTTAACATATCAGGCATTGAACTTCTCACTATATCATATATCATTTCTCCTTTGTCAGTTGGTGTTACTATTTGCGTTTTTGAATTAATTTGTATATATTTTATCCTCTCTAGTTTTTTCATTATTTCGGCTCTTGTAGCACTTGTTCCTATTCCTGCACCCTTTATTTGTTCACGAAGTTCTTCTTCCTCAATTAATTTTCCAGCATTTTCCATCGCTAATATTATTGTACCTGAGTTATACCTAGATGGAGGAGAAGTTTCTGCTTCTTTTAATTCATAATTTAGCACTTCTATTTCTTGACCTTTTCTTAGTTCTTTTAATATATCTAAACTTTTTGGTTCTTCTGCCTCATCAGAATTTTCTTTTTTCTTATTAATAGGTTTTAATACTTCTAAAAACCCTTTATTTAAACAAACTTTTCCACTAGTATTAAATGTTTCATTTTCAACAACTACAGTTACCTGTATTTTACTATATTCAGCTGGTGGGAAAAATATTGCTAAAAATCTTTTTACTATTACTTCATAAATTTGTTTTTGCAAGTCTGGTAACTTATCAAAATTTTCATATCCCTGTCCTGTAGGGATAATAGCATAATGATCTGTTATTTTTTTATCATTAACATACTTTGTTTTTTCTAAATTTGTAGAATATTTCTCTTGTGACATCTTTCTTATATATCCCTGAATTTCATCGTTGTGATATCCTTTTGCAATTCCATTTAAATTTTTTGAAATAACTTTTGCGACAGCGGTTGATAATACTCTAGCATCAGTTCTAGGGTATGTAACCAATTTCTTTTCATATAAATTTTGTATAATTTCTAATGTTTCGTCAGGTTTAATCTTAAATCTTTTTGTACATTCGTTTTGAATTTCTGCTAAATTAAATAATAATGGGGCTTTTTCTTTTTGTTTTGACTTTTTCAATTCTGATATTGTTGCCCTTTTACCTGCTAAACTTGCTATAAATTCTTTTGCATCATTTTCTTTTTTAAAACCTGTTTCATTATATAATTTTTGAGATTCAAAGACTTTCGATTTTTCATTTACTTTCCATTCTGCCTTAAATGACTTTTTCTCTTCTCCTGCTTCTAATAAAATTTTATAATATTTTGTCTTTTTAAAATTTCGTATTTCTCTTTCTCTTGATACAATCATACCTAGGACACAAGTCATAACTCTACCAACAGAAATTGACGATCTTTCTTCTTTTATTTTATTTGCTAAAGTTCTTCCATATATCAAAGTCAATAATCTTGAAAAGTTTATTCCTATTAAGTAATCTTCTTTAGCTCTTAAATAAGCACTATCTGACAAACTATCATATTCGGATAACTCTTTTGCTTCTTTTATTCCTCGTAAAATTTCCTCTTCTGTTTGGGAATCTATCCAAACTCTTTTTTTATTTACATTTTGAACACCTATCATTTGGTCTACTAAACGATATATATATTCTCCTTCACGTCCAGAGTCAGTACTTACATAAATTGTATCTATATCATCCCTAGTTAATAATTCTTTAATTGTATTAAATTGATTTTGTACTGCTGGAATAACTTCATATTTCCATTCTTTTGGTATAAAAGGAAGTGTTTCAAGTCTCCAAAATTTCAAATTCTCATTATACTTTTCAGGATAGCTCATGGTTACTAAATGTCCTACGCACCATGTGATAAGCCATTTCTCTGATTCTAAATATCCATTTTTTCTGTTTGTATTAATTTTTAATGCTTTAGCAAATTCCATCGCAACTGATGGTTTTTCTGTTATTAATATATTTTTACTCATTCTAATGTCCTTTTTTAAGTTTTTCTTCTATAAAATCATTAACAATTTTTCTTATTTCTTCAATTTTAAATTTTGTTTCTTTATCATGAAAATCAAATTGATCTATTATAATGTTTATATAGTTATTTTCTTTTATAATACGAAATGTTTCAGTATAATTTATGTCAAATACAAAGCCTAGTGTCGTTACCATTTTATCTAGTTGATTTATTTGTATGCCTTTTCTTCTTTTAATAGATTTTCGTTTATAGAATTCTTCCTCAATATATTTTGTTATTGTTGAAGTTTCTACCTCTTCTTTAGCATCCTCCCAAAACATATATGCAACTTGATAAAGAATGTCCACTTTATCTGCATCACGAATTATTTTTGCTTGTATTTTTTCTTCATCTATTAGGTTAGTATCTATTTCAAATTTGTTATGATTTTTTATCGCTTTCAAAATAATATCATCATAATCTGTAGTTTCAATATATTTTCTTAAATTATTATTTTCTTGTAGTATTTTTACTCCATAGTCTCCATGATCAATTGAATCAACGTCTTTATAGGTTCTATATCTTTTAAATTGTTCAAATCTTGCAATATCGTGTAACAAACCAATTAGAGTAGCTAGTTTTACTTGTTCTTCTTCTAAATTTAAACTTTTTGCTATTTTAGCACTTATTTCCATTACTCGATATGAATGACTTATTTTTCCTTCTATTTTTTTCTCTGTTTTATCATAATTTGAAACATATCTATCAAATTCTTTCTTAGCCCTTTCTATATCAATCATTTAAGATTTCTTCTACCTCTCTTTTACTAATTTTATAAATTTCATTATACTGCTTCATAGTATCATTATTTGTAAATTTAAATCTTTTATATAACTTGTCTATATACCCATTTTCATATATTCTCTTCAATCCATATTTAAAGTTAAAATCATATAAATATGCAAAATGTGCTACTAAAATATCTGCTGAAGTCTTTATGTCATTATAATTTAACTTTCTATTTGTCATAAATTCCTTAAATATTGCTTCAGATATTATATCATCTTCAAAATTTTCTTTATTATATATTGCTACTGAACTTTCAAATGTTAAACCATAAAATATATCAGTTTTGTCCGCATCTCTTAAAATTTTTGTATGTAATAGTGTTCTTTCATCCAATTCTTCAATTTGTGGTGTATTATGATTTATTATAGCCTTTTTTATAATTAAATCATATTGCCTATCTGCCACAAACTGTTTTATAAGTCCATTCTCAAATAATATCTTTGCTCCATATGTTGCATGATTTACACTATCTTTATCAATAAATGTATGATATTTTTTTATTTGCTCAAATCTACCAATATCATGTAATAAACCTATAAGTTGTGCTAGTTGAATATCTTCTTGGGATAAATTCAATTCTTGAGCTATTTCTCTAGATACTTCTGATGTTCTTTCAATATGTTTGATTTTTAGTTTTATTCTACAATCTTCTGGATTGTATTTTTTTACATATTCTTTGAATGTTTTTTTTGCGAACTCTATATCTATCATACACTACACCTCATTTGATTATTATATCATTAGTACAAAATAAATTCAATATTTTTATCTACACTTAAATTTTCTCTTTGTCAAATTTAACAAAAAAATGTCGTCTTGATTTCTGCTCAAAATCGCTATTTCATTGACTTTTAGGCTTTTTTTTGGTATAATAAAAATAGAGTAGAATTACTTATCTTATAATTTTTCTTGTTTTTACCTATTACTTTTCTAAATTCACTAACGAAGGAGGACTTTATGATTCTTACAAATATAGGAAAAGTTATAGACATATTGATGTTATTAGTAACAGTTTTTTGGCTATTTAAAATTTCTACTTGGAACTTTTTTAAAGGAACTATTCTAGTTATACTGATTTCGGGAATAGCATTTTTATTACATTCTACTATTCTACCCTCTCTCATTTATCACTATGGGATTTTTACTTTAATAGTAATTTTCCACTCAGATATTCGTCAGGGGATAGAAAAATTAGGACACTCAACAAATATCTTATCCAAGCTTTTTAGAAAGAATTCATCCGCACAGCAGACAAACGAAACTATTTCAGCTATAGTAGAAGCAGCTGATGATCTTTCTAGCAAAAAGATTGGAGCACTAATCGTAATTGATCAGGAAGATATTGACACCATAAAAGAAAATAGCATTTCAAATGGAGTTCCTATTCATGCAGATGTAAGTCGACAATTACTAGAAAATTTGTTTTTCCCAAATTCTCCTCTCCATGATGGAGCAGTTGTCATTAAAGATAATGAAATAAAGACCGCTGGTTCTGTTCTGCCTCTAGCAGATAATGAAACCTTACCTAAAGATGCTGGCACAAGACATCGTGCTGCATTAGGAGTTTCGGAGATAGCTGATAATAGTATTGCTATTGTAGTTTCTGAAGAAACTGGTAACATTTCTATTGTCATTAACGGAGAATTCCACGCTACTGATATTAGTAAATCTGAATTGGAGAATTTTTTAAATTATAAACTATCATAGAAAAGTAATTTCAAGAATTTGATAAGGTAAAAATTTGAAGTCAGAGCTAGTTATTAAATAACTGGCTCTGACAATTTTTATGTCCTTTAAAATATCGCATAACTATTGTTTTTAATGACATTTTGTTATATAATTATGCTAGTTGTTTTAACTTCACTTATTACATTAATGAAGTTAAATTTAAATATAATTTAAGATACAAAACAAGAAAGGAGCAAACTAATGAGCTATAATTTTAAAACAGTTGAAAAAAAGTGGCAAGACAAATGGGAAAAAGAAGGCACATTTAATGCAAAAGACGATTATTCTATGAAAAAGTGGTTTGGATTAATTGAATTTCCATACCCTTCTGGTCAGGGACTGCATGTTGGTCATCCAAGAAGCTATACTGCATTAGATATAGTTGCTAGAAAGAAAAGACTAGAAGGATATAATGTTTTGTATCCAATAGGATTTGATGCTTTTGGATTACCTGCTGAAAACTTTGCAATTAAAAATCATATTCATCCAAAGATTATTACAAAACAAAACGTTGATCATTTTAAAGCTCAACTAAAATCATTAGGATTTTCTTTTGACTGGTCAAGAGAAATTAATACAACAGATCCTGACTATTATAAATGGACTCAATGGATTTTTATTCAATTATATAAAAAAGGATTAGCATACAAAACAACAATGCCTATTAATTTCTGTACAGGTTGTAAAGTTGGACTTGCAAATGAGGAAGTCGTAAATGGTGTTTGTGAAAGATGTGGAAGTGAAGTTGTTCAAAAAGAGAAATCTCAATGGATGTTAAAAATTACTGAATATGCTCAAAGATTAATTGATGATTTAGACGACTTAGACTTCTTAGAAAAAATTAAAATTCAACAACGTAATTGGATTGGTAGGTCTGAAGGAGCAGAAGTTAAATTTAAAATAGTTGGAGAAAATGATGAGCTTCTAGTTTATACAACTCGTCCAGATACATTGTTTGGAGCTACATACATGGTTGTTGCTCCTGAACATAAACTTATTGAAAAATTAAAATCAAAAATTATAAACATTGATGAAGTTGAAGATTATAAGCATAAAGCTAGTTTAAAATCTGATTTCGAAAGATCTGAAATAAATAAAGATAAGACTGGTATAGAACTTAAAGGAATAAAAGCAATTAACCCAGTAAATAATAAAGAAATTCCAATTTGGATTTCAGACTATGTTTTAAGCTCTTATGGAACAGGAGCTATTATGTCTGTTCCTGCTCATGACACAAGAGACTATGAATTTGCAAAAAAATTCGGACTAGATATAATTCCTGTTTTGGAAGGCGGAGATATTTCAAAAGAAGCCTTTACAGAAGATGGTATTCATATCAATTCTGAGTTCTTAAATGGTCTAAATAAAGAAGATGCTATCGAAAAGATAAACAGTTGGCTTGAAGAGAATAATATAGGAAAAAGAAAAGTTAATTATAAATTACGTGATTGGGTATTTTCTAGACAAAGATACTGGGGTGAACCAATTCCAATGGTTTATTGTGAAAAATGTGGATGGGTTCCAATTCCAGAAGAAGAACTACCTTTAAAATTACCAGAAGTTAAAGACTTTGAACCTGGAGAAAATGGAGAATCTCCACTTGCAAAACAAACAGATTGGATTAACACAACATGCCCACACTGTGGAAAACCTGCAAAAAGAGAAACAGACACTATGCCTCAATGGGCTGGATCTTCTTGGTATTTCTTAAGATATATGGATCCACATAATGACAAAGCTTTAGCTTCAAAAGAAGCTCTAGAATACTGGTCACCTGTTGATTGGTATAATGGTGGAATGGAACATACTACACTTCACTTATTATATTCTAGATTCTGGCACAAATTTTTATATGATATTGGTGTTGTTCCAACTAAAGAACCTTACCAAAAAAGAACTTCTCATGGTATGATTCTAGGTACTAATGGAGAAAAAATGTCAAAATCTAAAGGAAATGTTATTAATCCAGATGAAATTGTTAATGAATTCGGTGCAGATACATTTAGAGTATATGAAATGTTTATGGGTCCATTTGATCAATCTGCAAGTTGGTCTATGGACAGTATAAGAGGATGCTCTAAATTTCTAGACAGAATTTGGAATTTACAAAACTTCTTAGTTGATGGAGATACATACTCAAAAGAAACTGAAAAAATGATGCATAGAGCTATTAAAAAAGTTTCTACAGATATTGAAGAAATGAAATACAATACTTCTGTCTCAACTTTCATGACTATGGTCAATGAATTCTATAAATTAAAAAGAATAAATAAGGCTGAATTCAAAACATTTTTAATATTATTAAATCCTTTTGCACCTCATATAACAGAAGAGCTTTATGAAATCGCAGGGTTCGATGGACAAATCGCTACAAGTAATTGGCCTGAATATGATGAAGTTAAAACTATAGCTGATGAAATAACTTTACCTATTCAATTCAATGGCAAATTAAAAGGAACTATATCTATTACTAAAGATGAAGCTGAAGATTCAGTAAAGCAAAAAGTTCATGAAGCTATTGATAACAAACTTGAGGGCAAAACAATAGTAAAAGAAATCTATGTAAAAAATCGTATTTACAATATTGTTGTAAAATAATTAATTTTGTATGTACAAAAAAAAGAACTAAATTCTGTTACATTTAGTTCTTTTTTTATTTTACATTTATGCTGATTTAAGTTCAAGTCTAAGTTTATCACTAATCATTGCAATAAATTCTGAATTTGTCGGTTTTCCTTTTGATGCTGATATTGTATAACCAAAAATGCTTTCTACAGCTTCTTGTTGACCTCTTCCCCATGCTACTTCAATTGCATGTCGAATAGCACGTTCAACTCTACTAGGTGTTGTACTATATTTTTTTGCTATTTGTGGATATAAACTTTTGGTTATTTGATTTATTATATCAATATCTTCAACTACCATTATTATAGCTTCTCTTAAATATTGATACCCTTTAATATGAGCAGGTACACCCACTTCATGAATGATGTTTGTTACAAGTGCCTCTAAATTTTCTTTACTTTTTTCATTTATACTATCTATTTCTATGTATTGCGGCTTTGCCTCTCTTAATATAACATTTGATTGCTTCTTTTTAAAATATTTAAATTCCTTTATCCTTTTTATTAATAATTCTATGTCGAATGGTTTAACCACATAATATTGTGCTCCTAATTCGACTGCCTTTTGTGTTATTTTGTCTTGTCCTACTGCTGATAGCATTATACATATTGGTTTTTTATCATTTATTTCATTTATTTTTTCTAATACTCCTAGCCCATCTAGTTGTGGCATTATTACATCTAGTAATACCACATCTGGTTTTACATTTGTTATCATTTCAACTGCTTCCAAGCCATCTCTAGCCATTCCTATCACTTCTAACTCTTCATGTTTCTCAATATACCCTGCAAGTGTTTGGCTAAATTCACCATTGTCATCTGCTATTAAAATTGAAATTTTTTCTTTCATAAAACTCCTCCTATAAAATATTTTTAATACAATAAATATTATAACTGTAATTATTACTTATTTTTACTTTATTTTATAAAAGGCTATTTTTATTATACATTTTTATTTTCAATTATTATGAATTTTTTACCTAAATTTTTATGTTCTTTTATATTTATACTTTTTTGTTTAAAATCTTCTAGTATTTTATTTGTTTGTCCTTCCAAAATATCTAATTTACATACAATATTTTCTTTATATTCAATATTATTTATATTTATCTTGCATTTTTCACAATAATATTTAATCTTTTCAAATTCAGAATAATCAATAGTTAACTGCATTTCTTCTCCTAAACACTTTTCAACTTTTTGAGCTTCATCAATTGCTTTTTGTAAACTTTCTGAATACGCTCTAACTAATCCCCCTGTACCTAAAAGAATCCCTCCAAAATATCTAATTACTACTATTAATACATTGCATAAATTATTATTTTGTAAAATTTTTAACATAGGAGCTCCTGCTGTTCCTGAAGGCTCTCCATCATCACTTGCTTTTTCAACAATTATATTATCTTTAAAAATGCGATAAGCAATACAATGATGTCTAGCATCATTGTATTGCTTTTTTAAATTTTTTACTATTTTATTAATTTCTTCTTGACTCTCTGTATAATATAATTTTGCTATGAACTTTGATTTTTTTTCAACTATTTGTGTTGTTATATTTTCTTTGATTGTTATAAAATTGTTCAATTACTGGTCTCCTATCTATTTATCATCATCCATAAAGAAATCTCCAAATAAATCTTTATTAAATTCAAATATATCATCTTCTTCATTTACGTCTTCTTGTTCTTCTTCAACTGGTGATTCCATTTGGAAGATTTTTTGAGGCTCTTCATCTCCCTCATCAACTAGC
This sequence comes from uncultured Clostridia bacterium, assembly GCA_947625985.1. Next base: position 50,062 of record CANQQF010000001.1, read on the forward strand.
TCTGAAATATGTGGTTCTTCATTAGGTTTAGGTTCTTGCTTAATCTTGTCAATCTCTCTATGAGGATCCTCATCTTTCCACAAATATCTTTCGTCCCATAAATCATTTTTTGAATCTACAAAGTTACCATTATGATCGTCATCTGTTTTCACTTCTTCAGTATCAGGTATTTCATCTTTTTGATTTATTACATCGTCTACTTTAGAAATCTCATCATAATTTTGCTGTTCTTCACTAATGTTTTCTTCTACATTAAGATTATTATCATAACTTGGTTGTTCTTCTTTAATGCTTTCTTCATAATTATTTTCCTCTACATCAAGATTATTATCATAACTTGGTTGTTCTTCTTTAATGCCTTCTTCATAATTATTTTCCTCTACATTAAGATTATCCTCATAACTTGGTTGTTCTTCTTTAATGCTTTCTTCATAATTATTTTCTTCTACATTAAGATTGTCATCATAACTTGGTTGTTCTTCTTTAATGCTTTCTTCATAATTATTTTCTTCTACATTAAGATTGTCATCATAACTTGGTTGTTCTTCTTCAATTATTTCTTTATTATGGATTATTTCCTCATTTTCATTATTTATATATCCAAAACTTTTATCTTCACTCAATATATCGTTTATCTCTGCTGAGTTAATTGTTTCTTGTTGTTTATTGTTATTACTTAAAAATTGTCTTGCATCTCCTGTAACACCTTTTTGTATTTGATCTTTTGGCTCTTTTTCCTCAAATAAATCAATATATTGTTTACGTTGTTTTGGCTTTTTTGGTTCCTTTGGTGCCTTTTTATCCCTTTTTGCTTTTTTATTATTTCTTTTTACTTCTGCTTTAAGCTGCTTTTGTTTTTTTATTCTTTTCTTTTGAACTTCTTTTCTTCTTCTTCTTTCGTTTGCCCCTCCGAAAATTAATACAAAAACAATAAGTAGTATTAATCCTATTAACACTAGTACTACTGTCATAATTATATCATTCCTTCCTAGTTAATCTTTTGCATGCTTGTAAAATGCCATATTTTCCATGTTCATATGTAAGTCCACCCTGTAAAAATGCTGTATATGGTTCACGTAGTGGACCATCGCAACTAAGTTCAATTGTTGATCCTTCTGTAAAAGTTCCTGCTGCCATAATAATTTTGTCATCGTAACCACCCATCTCTGCAGGTATTGGTGTTACATTTGAATCTATTGGTGAACCTGCTTGAATACCTTGACAAAATTTGACAAGTCCTTCTGCAGTTTTTAAACTTACTGTTTGGACAATATCTGTTCTTTCTTCATCATATAATGGATTAACTTGATAACCAAGTTTTTCTAATAATCTACTTGCAAATACAGCTGTTTTTACACTACTAGCCACTACACTTGGTGCAAAATATAAACCTTTCAATAAATTTATATTCTGATTAAGTGAAGGTCCTATTTCCTTTCCAACTCCTGGTGCTGTAAACCTCTCTGCACATAATTCAATTAAATCTTTCTTTCCCGCTATATATGCTCCTGTTGTTGCTATACCTGCACCCAAGTTTTTCATTAAAGATCCTATTATAATATCAGCTCCAACTTCTGTTGGTTCTCTGTCCTCTACAAATTCTCCATAGCAATTATCTACCATTATTATTACTTCATCATTAACTTCTCTAATTGCTTTTATTACATTTTTTATTTTTTCAATTGTTAGACTTTTACGTTGAGCATATCCTCTAGAGCGTTGTATCTCTACTAATTTAACATCTTTTTTCTTTAATCTTTCCTGAATTGATTTTATATCAAAATCATCTTCTAGTAATTCTATTTGTTCATATTTTATTCCATAAGACATTAAAGAGCTTTTACTTTTTTCTTTATTACATCCAATTATTGTCTTTAAAGTATCATATGGCGCTCCTGATAAAGATATCATTGTATCATTTGGTCGAAGTATTCCTGATAATGTAATATATAAGGCGTGTGTTCCTGAAATAAGTTGAGTTCTAACTAATGCATCTTCTGTTTTAAAAATTTCTGCATAAATTTCTTCTATCTTATTTCTACCTGCTTCATCTATTCCATAACCTGTTGAAGAATTAAAATGTATTGTTTGAAGATTGCACTTTTGAAAAGATTTCATAACTTTATCACTATTTATTGCACATGTTTCGTCTATTTCCTCAAATATTTCTTTTATTTCTTCTTCTACATTATTAGCTAAATCCATTAGTTCTTCATCATCTATTGGATTATAGAGTTTTGTTCTCATCTTTTATCTCCATTATATATTTTTGCTTAGTAACATTTTACTATATTTATTTTATAAAATCAATAGATAAAATGCAAAAAGACGTCTCTAAAATTTAGAAACGTCTTTTATTTAATTATTAGATTACATATTTTTTAATTAAGAATATTCCTCCGCCTAACATTACTAGTACTACCATTCCTAATCCTATATATAATTGAACACGTCCTGTTACAATTGATAGAATTACTGGTGCATCATCTATATCATCTTCTCCTGGTTGTCTATTTCCTGGAATAGAGTCTACATCTGGTACTCCATACTCATTATAATCATCTGTTATTTCAGCTGTATTAGTTTTAAGTCCTAAATTTCCATCACCGTTTACCCATGTTAGTAATATTTCTATATCAGCATATTCTCCTGGTTGTAATAATGTATCTTTTAATTGATCTGTTACTGCTACATTATTTCCTAAATATGTCCAGTTTGGATTTTCTGCTTCATTCATTTCTAATCCCTCTGGTATGTAATCTGTTATTTCTGTTGCATATCCTGGAATACCTCCATCATTTCTAACACGTATTCCAAATTTAAATTTAACAGTTGTATTATCTACTTTTTTCCTATTCAAGTCAACTTTTACTGTTTGTTCAGGATCATCTTCTGGTGTATGACCTGTTGGTTGTTGATATGTAACTCCATCTTCAATAACTATTACTTCTGATACCCATTTTCTCAAAGATAAGTCAAATATTTGTACTATAACTTTATCAAAATCATCATCATCTTCTTGCCCTGGTATATAGCTTCCTTTTTCATCATCTTTATATGATGGTTTATCATCTTCGTCTGGAACATTTACATTATCTTTTGATGAATCCCTATCTTCTGTTGGATTCTTATTTTCGTCTTGATATTCTGTGATATCAGCTATATTTGTTAATTTATAATTATTTTTTACTGAGTTTGACACTCTACATAATATTGGGACATCTTTATATGTTAATTGATATCCATTATCTGATTTCTCTGCTTTGGCAATTAATTGATCTGCTAAATATTTTGTTTTAACTGTAGTTTTATCTTCTTCTAATTCCCATCCATAATAATCGTTAAATTCACCTTCAACGAATTCTAATCCATCTGGCAAATGATCTTTAATTTCTGCTGCATAACCATCAATATCACCTTCATTATATACTCTTATCATATAATATACGTAACTTCCAACTGTTACTGTTACAGGATCTTTTGATTGATTGTATTCAGCTGTTGTAATTAAATTTCCATCTTCTCCTAATGTATTTAATTTAGATGTATCTACTTGTGGAGCTCTTGTATAAACTCCATTTTCTTTCATTAAATAACTTGCTAAAGTTTCATCATCTATTGATGTTCCATAAGGTTCTGTTGTTACTGCAACTATAAATTTTCTTAATGCTAAGTCAAATGATTCTAATATAACACTATCATAATCTTCATCATCTTCATATTTTTTCCACTCATCTGTTTTTGAGTCTCTATCTTCTTTAGGTTTTCCATCAGAGTCTGTACTTTCTGTTATAGCTGCCTCATTTCTAACGATATTTGATGAAGCTCCAGATTTAACTCTAAATATAACTTGAACTTCTTTATATTTTAAATCAGCTGATGTTTTTGTTCCATCATTTTCTCCAAAAGCTTTTATTAAATTGCTTCCTGGTGTTGTTTCATTTTCTTTTGATAAATATGTTGTTGAAATTGTGCTCATATTTGTATCATAAGTCCACAATCTCTCTTGATTGAATTTAATTGCAGCTTTCTCTGCTGATGTAAAACTATCATCTGCATCTAATTCTGCATCAGTCTTATCTGACCAAATAAATTCTAATCCTTCTGGAATATCCTCTGTTATTTTTGAAGCATATCCATCTACATATCCTTCATTAAATACCATGAATGTATATGTTATTAAATCTCCTGGTTTTACATATACTGGATCTTTATTAATATCATAGTTAGCTGTTGTATCACCATTTGTTATATTTAATCTACTAACATCTACACCTTTTAGTCTATCTTCAATATCACTATCATTTACTCTCGCAATTTTCTTAATTAATTTTAAGTCAAAATCTTCTGGTGCTGGCTCAATTGGTTTTATTACTACTCTTTCAAAATCGTCATCATCTTGTTGATGAGTTTCATATTGTTCCATATTATCTTTGTTTACACTTGGTGTTGTGCTTGGTTCTGAATCTCTGTCTTTTCCTCTTTCGCTTGTAATTGTTTCATTTGTTTCACTATTAACTTCTTCTGAAATCCAAGCCACATTTGTTAAAACTTTATTTCCAGTTTGGTTTGGTGTTGCTACAACTTCACAAATCATAGTAATTACTTCTGAATCTAAAGTTTCTCCTCCTGTATATGGATTCAAATTATTTGTTTCAACTTTTGATAGTCTTAAAATATTTGAATCTGGATCATATTCATGATTATATCCTTGCGTAATTAACTCTTTAAATTGAATTCCTGTAGGTAATTGATCAACTAATTTTGTTGCCCTACCTGCATAATCTCCTTCATTATATACTATCAAATTATATGTTATTAAATCTCCTGTTTTTACTTCTATTGGAGTTTTATCATGTTCATAATTTGCAGTTGTTCCACTTCCATTTAATGGTGATGTATTTACTTGTGGAGTTCTTCCACTAACATCTGTATCATTTATTTTTGAAATATATTTTCTTAATGATAAATCGAATTCTTTATCTTCTTTAGGCTTTTCAATTTCTACTTTTTCAAAGTCATCATCATCTTGTTGACCTTTCCAATATTCATTTTCACCTGATACATTTGGATTATCTATATTTCCTTTATAATTGTTTTCGTCTTCATTTACTAATCCATCTGCACTTACTTGAGGTGCTGTTGATGGTTGTGAATCTATATCAGGTTTTGAATCTTCTGGTTGAGAATCTTCTGATATCCATGCTACATTTGTAAGTACTTGGTCTTTATCTTCACTTGCTGTTGCTGTTACTTTGCATTTAATTTTCATTGTTGTTGATTGAGGATTTCCTGAACCTGAATATGCTGGTATATCTCCATTTGTATCAACACCTTCTATTCCAACCTCGATTTCTTCAAATACTATTTTGTTTGTTTGCGTATCATAACTTCTTAATTTATAAGGTCCTTCAGCATATTTTCCTTTAGCTTCTTCTGTATAAGGTTCTCCTGTTGAATAATCAACTAATACTAAACCAGTTGGTAATTGATCTGTTATCTTTGTTGCTCTACCTGCTGTTTTACCTTCGTTATATACAGTTATGTTATATGTTATAATGTCTCCTTCTTTTACTTTTACTGGATCTTTTCTATGGTTGTATGTTGCTGTATGATTGCTTGCATCACTTCCATTTAATACATTAGTATTTGTAATTGATGGATTTCTTGGTCCTTCACTTATATTTGTACTACCATTTATTTCTGTTATATATTTTCTTAATGCTAAATCAAAAATTTCTTCTGCAGGTTTTTCTACAACTAATTTTTCATAATCATCATCATCTTGTTGATGATCATTATAATCTTCCATATTATCTTTATTAACATTTGGCTTTGTATCTGGCTGTGAATCTCTATCTACTGTTTCTCCAGTTTCTTCATTAACTGCTTCTGAAATCCATGCTACATTTGTTAGAGTCTTACTATCGCCTGATGTGATTGCATCTGTTACCCTACATTTTATTGTAACTGTTTCTGAGTATAATGTACCTCCTGGCACATATTCATTTAAGTTATTAGTTCCTGTTTTAGTTAATACTAACAATTTCGTTGTAGGATTATATTCATGTGTATATCCTGTAGATACTAATGATTCAAACTCTAGACCTTCTGGTAATTGGTCTGTTATCTTTGTTGCTCTACCTTTAACACTTCCTTCATTATAAACTGTAAGGTTATATGTTATTATATCTCCTACTTTAACTTTTAATGGCTCTTTCTTATGAGTATAAGTTGCTGTTGTTCCAGTTCCATTGTCTAAATTTTCTTTATTTATACTTGGTTCTCTTTTTTCTTCTCCTTCTATATCTTCTACTGGTACATCATTTAAATGAGTAATATATTTTCTTAATGCTAAATCGAAATCTTTTGGTAGTTTAGCTGTTAATTCTGTTGGGACATTTTGTGGTCCTTTATCTATTTCAACAAGTGGTTGTTCTTCATCACTTGTTTCTGATGTCCACAATGTCATTGTTGTAGATTGATATTGAACATTAAACTTAATGTTTAAATCAGTTCCAACATTAGCACTTTTTGGTATTGAAATATAGAAAGTTCCACCATTTTTCATGTTATCTAATGATGAGTTCTCTTTTCTTTCATTTAAAATAGTATAATTTATATTATTATTCTTACCATCTGAAATTGTTAATGATAATGTTGACGCTAAACTGCTATTTTTTTCAGCTGTTATAGGTCCTATTATCCAATTATTTCCTTCTAATTCTGTATTTAGTGGAGAATTCCCTTTAATAACTACTGGTTGACCTGGTAATTTTCCATCAGCATAATTGTTTGCGTTTTCTTCTGCTATATGTATAAGGTATTTATATAAATCTTTTGCCATTTCATTTCTTTGAAAACCTTCTCCAGCTCTAGAATTTCCTCCGACTTTTTTATAATCTGTTAATTGTTTATAAGTTCCTGCTAATTCTCCTGATTCTGCTGTAACCCATAACCATGCTGAGTCTTCAGTTTTATTATATTTACTTGTTCCATAGATTTTGAAGTTTGTATAATACCATAATGCTGCTTGTTGAACTGCTTCAATATCATCATCACTTAGCTCATATTCATACTCAAAATAATAATCATCTTCTGCATATTCAGCTGCTGCATCTATTAATGTCTTTTTATAACTTACATCTGATTTTCCTGGTATATACATTGCATCTAATAATGCTAATATTTGATTATATGTTGTACCATTATTATGTTCAACTAAATTTGAATATACTGTTGCATCTTTACCTGTTCCTAGTTGTTTTATATCATTTCTTTGAGTTAACATATCATAATAATTTTGATACTCATCCTTGTCATTAGTTCCTTCTTCAAAACCAAAACCAGCATATAAACAATATAATGCTAATTGTGGTGACATTGGACTATTAGAACCTGAATTTTCATATCTTTGGAAATTCCAAAGTGGTGAACCTCCAGCATTATAGTCACCAATAGAGTATCCTAAGCCTTCCTCTGTTCTTGTTCTAATTTTTGAAATTCCATACCATCTTGATGGAGTTGCTACTGCCGCATACCCTATTGTTTGTATTGCAATTATTAAAACTAAGAATAACATTGCAGTTATCATTAACATTTTTCTAAATTTCATACAAAATCTCTCCTTAATAAAATATATAATGATACTTCCATATCATCATTGTACTACTTATTTTTTTAAAGTCAATAGACTTTTTTGGCACTTTTTTATCTGTTTTTAATTAAATTTATGTGGTACTACGGAATAAAGGGTTTTAAGGTTTTTCCACAATTATACCACTATATTACAATTATATTACATTTTTTTGAAAAAATCAAGGTTTTATGTAGTTTATTTGGGTATTTTTTATTTTTTCTTTATTCATAACTTATTTTATTTACTCATAAACTTAATATTGGTGATGATATGTATAAAAACTTTATATTTACTATTTTTTTCTCATTCTTATTTATAATATCTATAGTTTGTCCTAGTTATGCAAACTCCGATATTCCTTCAATTAATTCCAGATCTGCTATTATATTTGATAGAAACTCTCGGCACTGTTCTGTATGAGAAAAACGCCTATAATAAAGTCAAAATGGCTTCTACTACAAAAATTATGACTGCAACAATTGTTATTGAGAACTGTAATTTAAACGAAGTTGTTACTGTTTCTAAAAAAGCTGCTAGTACTGGCGGTTCACGAGTTGGACTAAAAACTGGAGATAAAGTAAGTGTTAATGATCTTCTCTATGGCTTAATGCTTTTTTCTGGAAATGATACAGCTGTTGCTCTAGCTGAGCATGTTGCTGGAAGTGTAGATAACTTTGCAGAAATGATGAATAATAAAGCTTCTGAATTAGGATTAAAAAATTCTCATTTTAAAACCCCTCATGGTCTAGACAAAGAAGATCACTATACTACAGCTTACGAATTGTCTATTTTATCTGATTATGCATTAAAAAATAAAACCTTTGCTACTATAGTAAGTACTAAAACAGCTACTATTAATATAAATGGTAATCCCAAAACAATTAATAACACAAATGAATTACTTGGAAACTTAAATGGAATATATGGAATTAAAACAGGTTTTACAAACGGTGCTAATAGATGTTTAGTAACTGCATGTAAACGTGATAATTTAGATATAATTTGTGTCGTCCTAGGTGCTGATACTAAAAAATTCAGAACTAATGATAGTATCAAATTAATCGAATATACCTTTGCAAATTTCACACCAATAAATATATCAGAAATAGCACGAAAAAAATTTGAGGATTGGAAAAAAGAAAATTTAAATGATTTTAATATTTATAAACTTTCTTCCCTATCACCAAATTTAGATTTAATTTTAAACACTGAAGAAAACGATATTATTATCCCTATTGAAAATTCAAAAAAAGATTACTTGAATTTTAATGTAACTTGTGAAAAAAATCTCATTTCACCTATTAATGCAAATACATGCATAGGATCTTTAAGCATTTCTTCTGAAGATAAAACGATATTCAAAAGAGATATTTTACTAAAAAATGATATATATAATAAGAAGGTTTTTGAATATTTTATCGAAATATTAAAAAAATTGCCGGTATAAGGCAATTTTTATTTTACTATATATCCAATTATTACACTAACAAAATCAACTAACATAACCATAATAATTAATATAGAGAAATTTTTTAAATATGTATCTTTAATTTTTGTAGAAATCTTTTGTAGTATAGGTTGAATAATGTAAACAAATATCATTCCACCTAATGCTAATAATGAACTATTTCTTAGAGAAATTCTGCCATTAAGGTTAAAAGCATCATAACTATAATCCCACCATCTTTTATGAAATATTAGTTCCATAATATAGCTAGCAAAAAACTCCACTGCTGAGACAATTATTAATATAGCTATAAAAACGATTATTGGTGTTATATTTATTTTTCCAATTTTTATTTTTTTACTCATTAATTTTCTTAATGAAAAAATTAATATTAATGCTCCAAATCCATATATTGGTAAATAAAATCCATGCAAAAAACCTCTATTTACAAATCCATTTCCAATAGCAAATTCCCATATAACTTCATATATCCATCCTATTACGCAATATATAAAAAAACAAAAAACATAAAAATACCATTTATTTGTAATATTATTTTTTTCCATTGTTTTTCCTTTCAATATTTTATTTCTAAACAAAAAAAGATTAGATTTTGTCTTACCAAAACCTAATCTTTTTTGTACTACAAGCAAAGTTGGAACAAAATTAGAGATTTTGACAACTTTGATTTATTTGTGGTAAAACCACTTCAATTATTTTACATTTTCTTTTATGTATTCTACAACATCTTCTACAGTTACAACTTTTTCTGCATCAGAATCTGGTATTTCAATATCAAATTCTTCCTCTAATGCCATTATCAATTCTACGATATCTAAAGAATCTGCTCCTAAATCATCAATAAAAGATGCTTCCATTGTTATAGATGAATCAGATACACCTAATTGTTCTACTATAATTTCTTTTACTTTCTCTAATACTTCTTCTGAACTCATTACTTCGAGTTCACCTCCTCTCAAGTTTTTAATGCTTTATTCGTATAATTGCTTTATTTAATTATATATCCTTTATAATATATGTTATTACTTTTGTCAAGTAAAAATTATATTATTTTTTATTTTGTACTGATTGTTCAAATTGTTCTTTCATTTTTTCTACTGCTTTGTTTTCTACAAATTTTTCAGCTTGTATTATTGTATATTCAAATAGAAGTTTATCACTACTTCCATGTGCTTTAACAACTGGTTTCTTTACCCCTAGAAATAAAGCTCCACCGTATGATTTATAGTCTAATGTTTTTGAAAATCTTTTTATACCTGGTAATGCTGGAAGTGCAGCTAATTTTGATAATAAATTTTTTGTTAGGCTTTCTGTAAGTGTTGTTTTTACAAGTTTCCCAACTCCTTCTGTTACTTTTAAGAAAACATTACCTGTAAATCCATCTGTAACAATTGCATCAATTTCACCTGAAAAAGCATCTCTACCTTCTACATTTCCTACAAAGTTAATTCCTAATTCTTCGGACTTTTCTTTTAGTAATTGATAACTTTCTCTAACTAAATCATTTCCTTTAGTTTCTTCTGTTCCTATATTCAACAGTCCTATTCTAGGTTCTTTAATTTTCAAAGTATTCTTCATATATATACTAGACATCTGAGCAAACTGTAATAAATTTATAGGCTTACAATTTGTATTTGAACCGGCATCTATTAACAACAATTGCCCCTTATGAGCTGGTAACATTCCTGCTAATGCTGGTCTGTCTACACCTCTTATTCTTCCTACTAATAATGTTGCTCCTGTTAATAACGCTCCTGAATTTCCTGCCGAAATAAACACATCTCCTTCATCTTGCTTTAACATTTTAAATCCAACAACCATGGAAGAATCTTTTTTATGTTTTATCGCTAATGTTGGCGTATCACACATTTCAATTGTTTCTGTTGCATTTTTTATTGATAATCGATTTGAAACCTCTTCTATTTCCTTTCCTGAAAACTCTTTTATTTTACTTCTAATAACTTCTTCTTTTCCTACTAATACAATTTCTGCTTTAATTTTATTTATTGCGTTTAGTGCACCTTGTATATTAGCATCTGGTGCATTGTCTCCACCCATAGCGTCTAATATAATCTTCATTAATATTCCTCCTTAAGCTTATCTATTAAAATATATTTCTGCTGAACATATTGTATTATTCTTTTTGTAAAAAAGCAATAGCAAAATTAAAGTTGGAGAAAAATCTTTGATTTTGCCCCAACTTTAATTACTTTGTAATTAAACTAAAACCTATTTAGAAAACCTTTTTGCATATTTTATGCTTTAGCTTGTGTCTTATTAAAACCGCTATAAGGCTTAGTATTATTACAACTATTCCACCTAATATTATATAATTATAACCTTCAAAACCTGTAATTATTGATACTATAACTTCTGATTCACTATAATTATTTGTATGTTTCATTGATTCTAAATTATCTGTATTTAGTTCAGTTTGTGTTGTTTTTTCTAATATTCTTTGATCTATATCATCACTAGAATCTATTAATACAGAATTGTCTTTTACTCCTGCTAATTGTGAAGCTTGTCCTTGTGTTGTTAACTCTTTAGTTACACTTTCTCCTGGTCCAATCTCTCCAAAAGTATCAGTAGATAAAATCTCTCCATCTTGATCCCAAATTTTTGTAACATTTTTTAATTCTGCTGGCAAATAAGAATAAACATTTTCTACATACCCACTTGAGTCACCTTTATTTGTTATTGTTATTTCAAATACTACCTCTACTTCTGTTGAATCCATATCTTCTTTGCTAATTTCTACTTTAGCTAATTTATTGTCAGAAGGAGCTTCTGGTCCATATGTTCCATGATTTGTTAATAGTGACATTGATTTTATTACTGTATTAACTTCAAAATCTGTATAATTTATTTCAATTGGTACTACCGCTTCTTTTTTAGTTGTTGTATTTTCTGTTTCTGCCATTATTAGATTTCATCTCCTTTCTGATTTACTTTGTATTCTTCTTTGTTATATTTTAATAATTTATAGTCAAATTATATCTATCACTTTTATTTCCATATAAATCCTGAATATACCAAGAAAGTTCACCTGAACCTCCTGATTGAGCTCCATGCATATAAAGTTCTTCAACAAATTCTCCAGATTTTGCTTCTGCTTCTGGAGTACTTAAATATATACTATGCCCAGTAACTGAAGTCCCTGTTTCCTTATCCATAACATTTGAATATTGGTTTGTTGTATATTTAGGTAATCCTGATGTTGCATCTGAACCAGTATATCTTATTGTAACTTTAGCACTTGATACATGACAATATGGACAATTTACAATTCCACCTTTTGTTTGACTTACACTTGATATAACTGGTTTGTCTGAATCTATATTACTAAAATCAATATCTTTTTCTGCTACATTTCCTGCATCATCTGTAACACGTAATCTTACTTTTCCTACTCCCCATAGTCCATAGAAATATGCTCTTGTACTTGTACTACTAGTTCCAAAATGTAAATTAAAATCTCCTTCAATACTAGAACTGTTGAAAGCACCTCCAGCATTACTTCCATCAAAGAACCATTGATATTTACCTATTCCCATTCCTTTTTCTGTAACTTTAGCATTAACCCTATCTCTGTTATCTTCATCTAAACTTAATTCTATTGTTGGTGGGTAAACATCTATATTGGTTATTTCTTTTTCAGCTGGAACTTCAATTGAACCAACTACACTCTTAGCATATATTGTAGTATTTTCTTTCATAACAAATGATTGTGAGTATGGTTGATAACTACTTCCATCTGTACTATAAAGTTTTTGTATTCCTGCTGGTGTATCAGGATATGTTATAGTTACTGTTACTTGTGTTGTCCAATTATTTGTATCAAAGTTTATTATTGGTTTTAATACATCATACACATTATTAGAAATTACTATTTCTTGTTTATTGTAATTTCCAACATAATCTTTCACATAGAAATACCATGTTCCTGTACTTGTTGCTGTTCCTTTTTGTGTCACTGGCTGTGTTGTTTGCTCTATAGGTTGCCAACCTGGTGATTGATCTGTTAAACTATCATCTTTACTAAACTGATATCCTACTATACCACTGTCAACATCTATCGCATTTCCTAAAAGCTCTATTCCACCATTTTGGTCAATTGCTGAACCTGGTAATGCACTTGTAATTTCAGGTGCTTCATTATCAATTTTTAAAACTGTCTTATCTGCTGATCTACTTACTCCATTTAATGTGGCTTTTGCATGAATAGACTTATTATTATCTCTAATCGTTATTTGTTGACCTGTATATGTGTCCCAACCAGTTACTTCATCCACACTGTATTCTTTTTGTATTCCTGTTATCTCTGGGAATGATATTGTAGCTGATTTCTCTTTTGCCCAATCTTCAGGTGTATAAGTAATTGTTGGTGTAATAGCATCATAAACACTTTCTTCTACTTCTACCTCATGCTTAGCATAATTTCCTGCTTTATCTTTTGCATAGAAATACCATGTTCCTGTTTTTGTTACTGAACCTTCCTTTACTTCTTCTTGTTTTGATACTTCTGATAAATTATTCCAACCATCTGAACTACTATTTAAGTTTTCATCTTGGCTAACTTGCCATGCTATTATTCCACTTTCATTATCTTTAAACGTTCCTGTTATCTTTATTGTACCATCATTCTTTAACTCGCTAGAAATAACATTACTAATTGTAGGTTCTTGTTTATCAATATTTGTTATTTCTTTTTCTGCAATAACATCTTCTCCTACATTATCTATATCTCTAAAACTTCTTGCATAAACTGTTCTATTTGTATTAACCGAAAAGTCACTATAATATGTATTCCACACTTGCTTATCAAAACTATATTGTTTTGTAAATCCTGGTAAGTCTGGATAACTTATTGATACATTAACATCACTATTTGTCCACTCTTCTTCTGGAGTCACTGTTATAACAGGTGCTTCTATATCTGATGTTGTTACTTTTGCTATTACTGATTCTATTTTATTTCCAGCTTCATCTTCTACCTCTGTTTGTACATCATATTGTGTACATCTTTTTAGTCCATCAAATTTATGTGAATTTTCTGAATCTTGTACCCATTCTTGCCATGTGTCAATAGAACTTTCTTTTATTCTATATTTTATAGTACTTTCTTTAACACCACTGTCAATATCACTTTGTTTTAACGTTGCTGTAATAGATGACATATCACATTGAAGTGTCGGTGCATCTGTTGTAGGCATTGTATTATCTAAATAAAATACTTTTGATCTTTCTATTATTTCATTTCCATTTGTTGTTTCAACCAATGCCCATAAATACCAATTATCTCCTGTTCCTTCATTTTGAGTTATTTGTTGTCTATTTGTAAAAGTTTTTTCAAAAGATTCTTTATCTGGTCTATCTGTACTCTGTGTCCATTGATATTTATAACTTGATCTATCTATAATATCTGTTTCTTCTACTGTAATAACTGAAGTTTGTTCTTTTTTATATGTTTGGTTTCCATCTGGGTAGAACGTTATTGATGGATTAGCCAGATTTCTTGGTGTTTCACTATTTGGCCCTGCAAAGATATCTTCATTTTCTCCTTTGTACACCATATAGTATTCTTCACTATCTGTCAATGAAACTTTTCCATTTGGACTTATCCCTTCTAATTCATCAACATCTTGTAAAGTTTCTAATATTCCATCATCTGTTACCCATAAATATGGTTTTAATGTTTTATCTTGTAAAGTAATATCGGTTGTAGTTTCTAAACTAAACTCTACAGGTTTAACTGTTTTTTCATCTATTGTTTGATAAACAGTTGCTGTTAGATCAGGGTCCACTTTAGTTCTGTTTGGATGTATATACCTTTGTACTGTTATATCTTTCTTTAATACTCTATGAACTATATTTTCTGGAGTTATTTCTGCATCTGGGTCTTCGGGATCCACTCTATTCTCCGCCTTCTCTAGGTTACTTGAATCTATTGTCCATCCATCTTCTTTCCAGCCTGCCTGTTGTAAATCTTGAGGAACTACTTTGTCCTCATCTGGTATTTTTGGACCTTCTCCTCCTTTTATAGTTCCATCATATCCTACAAATATTTCTTGTTCTACTGTTCCTATAGAACCATCTGGCTTAGTGTAACGTGTTTGTTTTTTAAATGAGTATGACATATAATATTTTGCATCTTCTGAAACTTCTGCATCACCATTTAATTCTACATCTACTTCAGCATCTGGTTCTGTATTTTTTGACCATCCTCTAGGTTCTGCTGTATATTGATAGTTTTTATACTGTATTTGTACACTGTCTGTGGATTCAAGATTGACTGTTTTTGATTCTTCATCTACTTCTATTTGAGTTGTTTTATCATCTAGTCTTCTACCTCTATAAACATATCTCATTACAGTTATATTTCTAGGTGGTTCTTTTTGAGTTGTTATATGTGCAACTTCTGATTCTATCTCATTACCTGCATTATCTTGTGCTATTGTTTTTACATCATATTGTGTTAAGCCCTTTAATCCTGTAAATGTGTGTGAATTTGCTGAATCATTTTCCCATTCCTGCCATTGTTCACTTGAGCTTTCTTTTATTGCATATTTTCTTGTACTCAATTTTATTCCACTATCAGCATCTGTTTGATTTGTTGATGCTGTAATAGTTGTTACATCTGCATTTAATGTTGGTTCATTAGTTGTTGGTGCAGTATTATCTAAATAGAATGGTTCTGATTTTTGTACTATTGTTTTTCCTGTTTTTGTTTTTACCAATGCCCATAAATACCAATTATTTCCTGTGACTCCATTCTTTGTCACTTCTTGATTATTTGTAAAGCTTTCTGTAAAAGTGTCTTCTTCTGGTTTTTCTTCACTTTGTAACCATTGATATTTATAACTTGAATTATCTACAATATCTGTTTCTTTTACTTTAACTACTGTAGACTGCTCTTTCTTATATGTTTCACTTCCATCTGGCTCAAATGTTATTGTAGGATCATTTAAATCTTTAAGTTTATTATCATCATCATCGCCTGTTGTTCCTCCAAAAATATTTTCATTTTCAACTTTATATATCATATAATATTTTGCATTTTCTGATAATGAAACTGTCCCATTTGGTTTTATACCTTCTAAATCACTAACTTCTGTTAATGTATCTAATATTCCATCATCTGTTACCCATAGGTATGGTTTTAATGTTTTATCTTGAATTGTTATATCACTTGTTGTTCCTAAATTTATTGTTGCTGGTGTAATTGTTGAATCATCAACTTTTCTGTATATTGTTCCTTCTAAATCTGGTTCTACTTTTGTTCTATTTGGGTAAATATATCTTTCTACATATATTTTCTTTTTTAACACTCTATGCACTTCATCATTTGGATTAATTGGATTTTTTGGATCTGACGGTTTTTCTGGATCTACTCTATTATCTTCATCATCTAAATTATCTGGATCTTTTGTCCAACCATCATCTTCCCATCCATCATCTTCTAACTCAGGTGGTATCTTCTTGTCTTCTTCTGGTAACTTTGGAGCTTCTCCTTCTTTTGTATTTCCGTCATATCCTACATATATATCTTGTTCCAATGTACCTGTAGTTCCATCTGATTTTTTATAATGTATTAACTTCTTAAATATATATGACATATAATATCTAGTATCTTTTGAAACTTCTATATCACTATCTAAAGCTACTTCTATTTCAGCATCTGGTTCTGCACTTGTAGACCATCCTCTTGGCTCTGCTGTATATTCATAATTTTTATATTGGAATTGTATACTGTCAGTTCTTCCAAGATTGAATTGTGCTTTTTCTTCTCCTTCCTCTAATACCTTACTTAAATCTTGTAATCTTTTATTTTTATATACATATCTTCTAACTACTATTGAATCTTGTGTTGGATCATCTGAAGGATCTGATGGGTCTGAAGGATTATTTTCATAATCTTCTTTTGTTTTTCCTTGTATATCCACCTCTTCAATACTTATTTTGTTATTAACTTTTCCTACTGAATAATCTGCTGTAACTTCTAACACTATTGGTATATCTTTATAATCTTTTTCTTGTTCAACATTCTCTGCTTTCTCTTCTTTCTCAGTTTCTTCATTATTTTTAGTCATGGGTTGTATTAGGTTGTCTTCTCCATATATATAACTAAATTTTTGTGTTTGTACTTTATTACCTTCAACAACTTTCCAACCATTCTCTTCATTTATTTCATTATTTTCTGCTAACTTTAACCCTTCTGGAATTTCGTCTACTATCTTATTTACATACCCTGCACCTTTTCCTCTGTTATAAATTCTAACTGTAATTTCTATCAAATCACCATATCTTATATTTTTCTTATCTTCTTCACCATTTATTTTATTTATAAAAGGATCTACTTCTAAATCAGGTTGATCAGGTTTTGTAATATTAACCAATACCTGGTCTTTTATTGGTTGTATTAATTCATAATTACTTGCATCTTGTCCTATTAATTTAATATCCTCTAATTCTACTTCATATCTACCAATATTACTATCTGCTATTATTCCAGTTTCAGGATAAACTGCAGTAACATCATCATTTATTACTACATTCTCTAATTCCCCATGTACAATTTCTACTTCTTTTTTTGCATTTGCTTTTCTATCTTTTCCTTTTATTCCTTCAATTGTAATTACTCTTTTTGTTATTGTAAATGTTCCTTTTATTCCTGTATCTTGTTCTACACCTTCACTTAAAACTTTAAGTTCATATTCATATTTTCCTGCTTCAACAGGTTTTATTGGTTTTCCATCATAATATTCGTATATTTCTACTCCATATGGATTATTATATGAAATCCCTTGAGGAGTACCATTATATTCTTTTTGTTGTTCTGTAACTTGAAGTCCCTCAATTAAATCACATATTGGGCAATTATATGAAGTGTAATTTGGATGACCTAATCCCATTGTACATTCTTTTGTTTCTACAACTTCAAAATTTCTTTCTTCGCGTTCTGAAGTATTTCCTTCTGAGTTTGATACAGTAAGACAAATTGAGTATTCTCCTAACTCCTCATAATTAGTTCTTAGCTTTTCACCTGAATACACTAGAATTCCGTCTTTATATATTTCCCAGAAATATGAGTTTATTTCTTTCCCTGTTGGATCATAAGATTGTTCTTCTATTGTTAAATCTTGATATGATGTTATTTGTTTGCTAAGCACGTCAAACAAAGCTATAGGCTTACTTTCTTCTCTAGAATTTATTGTCTTTACAGTTGGAAAACTCCATCTTTGTTTTGAATCTTTAACACGTAGTTGTATATCATAGTCTTTAGAACTATCTATTTTTTCAAGTTTTCCATCATTCCATTCCTCTTGAGTTGTTTCTTTCCACTTCCATTCTTCTTCTTCAATAAAAATATCTTCTTTACCTAGAGCATATGAACTACTATTCAATTTAATCTCTAAATTATCTCTTTCTATACTAAACTTTGCAATTGGCCTATTATAAACATTTTGATTCTCATCCTCTAGTTTAGTTGCATTTTCATATTCTTCTGATGCTTCCCCTACTTGCTGTGTTCCTTTTTCATCGTTTAATTCTTTATATCTCAAATCAACTGCATATGAAAGCACATAGACAAAACTTTGCGCTGTTAAAGAAATAATGAGAATAAATACCATTAAGATTTTCAAAAGAACTCTATGTAATGTTTGCATCAAACTCCTCCTTTTCTATATAAAATATAGCATTTAGCTTTTTTTATTTCAATGGGTATTTTTCCTCAAAAAAAGAGGCAGTTCTATGCTTTTACGTAAGCTTAATTTTTGAGAGTCAGTTTTTATTTTACATTTAATTTACATTTTTGTAACTTAATTTTAAAATCAAAACAAAGAACCCCTGTTTACTTAGGGATTCTTTATTTTGATTATTTTTTATTGTTTTGGTTATGTTTTAACTTTAATTTTATTATAATTGCACTAATAATTAATACTATTACAATTGATATTATAATAATTGCAATTTTTATTCCTTTTAAACCTGTTGATACAGAAACTATTGTTTCATTACTACTATAATTGTTTGTGTCTTCAATTAAATCTATATCTTCATTTGTTATAGCTCTTCCTTTTGCCTTTTCCAATATTCTTTGATTAATATCATCACTCGATAGTAATACAGCATAATTTTTAGTTGTTCCTGCCATTTTTGTAGCATCTCCTTGTACTACTAATTCTTGTGTCACACTTTCTCCTGGTGCGATTTCTCCAAAACTATCAGAAGAAAGTACTTCTCCATTTGTTGCCCAACTTCTTGAAATATTACTTACCGTTGATGGCAAATAACTATAAACGTTATCGACATATCCACTTGCATTACCATTATTAGTAACTGTAACATCAAATACAATTTCAATTTCAGAATTGTCCATTGATTTTCTATATACTTCTGTCTTAGCCAATTTATTGTTAGGAGGTGCTATTGTTCCTGTTCTTGTACCATTTGTTATCTGCGTTAAAGATTTTATCGATACATCTATTTCAAAATCTGTATGACTTATTTTTATAGGCAGGACAGCTTCACTAATGTCTTCCTCTGTTTCTTTAAATGAATTTGAAGAATTCATGGAGGCTGCTTTGAGTTGAATTTCTGATACTTGTGCTAATTTTTCGTGCTTGTTTTTAAATGTTAATATAGTTAAAAAAGTCAAAATAATTGCTACACTTATTAACATACTAAATATCAAATATATTATTCTTTTTTTCCTTTCTAATAATATTTTTTTCATCTTGTTTTACCTCCATGTATTTTATTTCTTCAAATCATTAATTTTTCTAGAATGTTACTGGTACCTCTAAAGTATTAGTTGGATTTCCATATGCATCTGAAAATGATACGGTTATTTTTGTACTTGATCCTGCTGTTTGTCCATGACTATATATTATAAATGTAATATTTCCACTAGTTGCTTTTTGGTCAGGTGCTTGAGTACAAATTGCATGACCTGTAACAGCTCCTGAACTATCTGTATCATTTACATCCATATATTGATTTACAGCTGTTCCTCCAAAACCTGAACCAATATCGTTAAATGAAACTGTAACAGTGACTTTACCGCTTGATAATCCACAATGAGGACAATTTGTAATTCCATTAACTTGTGTCGAAACTAAGCTCAATGTTGGTACTGATGTATCTTTATTGTTAACATAATACGATGTGCTTCCTTCATTTCCTAATGCATCTTGTGCATAAAATGTTAGTGTACCAACTGCATCAAGTCCTCCTACTGAAGTTGTTATATATCCTGTTCCTGAGATATTATTTGTAACCCATCCACCATCATAATTTATCGTTCCAGCTGCATTACTTCCATTAAATACCCATCTAAATTTCGATACTCCAGATTGTGTATCTCTCATTTTTCCTGCAGCTACTGCTGTAGCATTGTCCATTGATATAGAAAGTTCTGGTGGAGTATTATCAATATTTGTTATTTCTTTTTGTGTATCTTTTGTAATATTTTTTAGAATACTTCTTGCTGTTATAGTTTTATTACTGTTTACAGTAAATGGTTCGGAATATGTGTAAGTTTGTCCATCCATAATATATTTCTTTTCTAATTCTGCAATATCAGGATATGTAATAGTGACAGTAACTTGTTTAGTCCATCCACTATCTGGAGAAACAGAAATTTTCGGTGCAATATTATCAAATGCTGTCTGTGGTACATTAACTTCTTCTTTACTTACATTTCCTAAATAATCTTTTACATATAAATACCATTTTCCTGAATCTTTAACATGTCCTACTAAGCTCGTTTGTTCAGTTGTTTGAGATATCGGTATCCAATTTTCTGATTCTGCTGTTAAAGTATCGTCTTTGCTATATTGATATCCAACTATTCCGGCTTTGCATATCTATAGCAGTTCCTGTAACTGGAACTCCTCCTGATGCTATATCAAATGTTGTTCCTGGTAATACACTTATAATTCTTGGACCTTGTCTATCTATATTATTAATTACTTTTTGAACATCTTTTGTTATTGGTCCTAATATACCTCTAGCTATTATCGTTTTATTTTCTGTTACTGTAAATGGTTGTGAATATGTTTCGAAATCACTTCCTCCATTTTCACTATATTTCACTTCTAGTCCACCAATTTCTGGATAACTTATAGTTACTCTTACTTCTTTTGTCCAACCTATTTCTGGTTCAAGCGTTATTGTAGGTTCTATAATACTAAATAGACTATCTTCAACTTCTATTTCCTGCTTAGTATAATTACCTAAATGGTCTTTTACGTATAAATACCATGTTCCTGGGGTATTAATTATTCCTGATAGCGTTGTTGTCTCACTTGTTCTATCTATTCGTCTCCAATTAGGTGAATCTGCTGTTAGTGTGTTATCTTTACTAAATTGATATTCTGTTAGTCCACTTCCTTCATCAATTACTGAAGCTGTAACTTCCACACCACCTATTAGTGCATTTAGTTCTTCACCATGAGATAAACTATTTATTTTAGGTGCATCTCTATCTATTTTATTTATAGATTTTTGAGTTTCTTTTGTTACATTTCCTATTACACTTTTTGCTACTATTGTTTCATTTTCAGTCATTACATATGACTCTGTATAATTTTCAAAACTTGAACCTCCGTTTTTACTATGTAGTTTTTGAAGTCCTTCTATTTCCGGATAATTTATTGTTACTCTTACCTCTTTTGTCCAATCTTCTGTGTCAAAAGTTATTGTAGGTGTAATATTTTCAAAATCAGATTCTTCAACATCTGTTGATTCTACAGATACATTTCCAAGATAATCTTTTACAAAAAGATACCATTTTCCTGTATTATTTGCTTGTCCTTTTAATGTAAGTTCATTATTTGTTTTATCCACACTTATCCAATCATTTCCATCATCTGTTTGTTTGTTTGAGAATTTGTATGCGACTATACCACTTTTAGTATCTTGAGCCTTTGCACTAAGTTCTACATACCCCTCTGGAACTACTTCTGTTCCGTTTGTCATAGAAGATATAATTGGATTTTCTCTATCTATATTTGAAATTTCTTTTTTAACATCTCTTACTACACTACCCACTTCACTTCTAGCTACTACTGTTGTATTTTCTTGTAAAGTAAACGTATCTGTATATGGTTGGAATGTTCCTCCTCCGTTTGTACTATAAGATTTTATCATTCCATCTACACTTGGAAAATCTATAGTTACTGATACTTCTTTTGTCCAATCTGGTTCTGGGGTTACTGTAATTTTTGCATAAATATTATCAAATAAACTTTCATCAACATCTATTGCAAACTTACTAACATTATCCGCTAAATCTTTTACATAGAAATAATATCTTCCTGAACTTTTTGCCATTCCTCTTTCTTCTATTTGTTCAGTAGTTTGAGGTATTTCTATCCAATCTTCTGATTGTGCTGTTAATGAAGGGTTATTACTAAATTGATATCCTACTATACCACTTTCA
Organism: uncultured Clostridia bacterium; assembly: GCA_947625985.1. The sequence continues at coordinate 72,619 of CANQQF010000001.1, forward strand.
TAATCTATTGCAGAGGCTTTAAGAGAAACTCCTCCTGAAGGATCTACTTCTGCTACAAAAGATTCTTTATTAATTGTTGGTGCTATTGTATCTATTTTTTCGATTGTTTTATTTACTTGTCTTGTTTTATTATTTAATGTACTTTTTGCATATACTTCTGTGTCATTTGTTGTAATTGTTATTGGTTGGTCATATTGTGTCCAGTTATTAGCATTATTTATAGAATATTGTTTTGTTGCCGTATTTATGTTTGAATATTTTATTGTTACAGTCTTTCTTTGAGCCCAACCTTCTGGCTCATATGTTATTTGTGGTTCTATAACATCATAAATACTTTCTTCAACTATTATTTCTTGTTTTGAATAATTTCCTATATAATCTTTTACATAGAAATACCATTTTCCTGTTTCTGTTACATATTTTTCTTCTGTAATTTCTTCTGTTGTTGCTTCATCATCTAAAATATTCCATCCTTCTGAATTTTCGTCTAAGCTATCATTTTGACTATACTGCCATGCAACGATTCCACTTTCATCATCTTTAGCTTTAGCAGTTAATTTTATATTTCCTTGTTCTAACAATTCACTATGTGATGCTTCATTAATTACTGGAGCAAATTTATCTATATTGCTAATTTTCCTTTCTGCTATTAACTCTTTACCTTCGTCGTTCGGACCTACATTTCTTGCATAAATTGTTGTATTATTGTCTTTAACAATAATTTTTTCATTATATGTATTCCATATTTCCTTATCATAGCTATATTCTTTTCTAAATCCCTCATACTCTGGGTAAATTATTGATACTTCTACATCTCCATTTGTCCATTCTTCTGGACTTATTTCTATTGATGGTGCTGATACTTGTTCTGTCTCTACTGTCGCTACTTCTGATTCTATTTCATTTCCTGCATTATCTTGTACTTTTGTTTTTACATCATAAGATGTTCCAACTTTTAATGTATTAAATATATGTATGTTACTCGTATCGTATACCCAATCTTTCCAAGTGCTATCATTTGTTTCTTTTATAGCATACTGTTTTGTGTTTTCATTAATTTGACTATCATCATCTGTTTGATTAAATGTTACAACTAAATCACTTCCCTTAACTTGTGCTCCTGGGATTGTAGATGTCGGCATTGTATTATCTAAATAGAATACATTTGAATTTGCTATAGTTGTATTATTATTCTTATCTTTTGCTAAAACCCATAAATACCAATCTGTTCCAGTATCGTTATTCTTAGTTACAACTGTTCCGCTTGCAAAGCTTTCAGTAAATGAATCTTCTTCTGGTTTTTGATTACCTTGAGTCCATTTATATTTTAGGCTCTCCTCTCTTACTTCTTTATTGTCTGTTACTGTTACCTTTGATCCTTGCTCTTTTTTATATGTATTATCTCCATTAGGTTCAAATACTACTTTAGGTGCTTCTTCGTCGATATTTTTTTCTTCTCCACTAGGATCCACATATTCATATTTGTCACCTTTTTTGTAAATCATATAAAATTGTTCAGATTCTTTTAAAGATGCAATTCCATCTGGTTTAATTCCTTCAATTTCTTTTTCATCTACTATCTTTTCTAATAAACCGCTATCTGTTACCCATAAATATGGTGTTGCAGTTTCTCCATTTATATCTATTTCATTTGTTGTTCCTAAATTTATATCTACTTCTTTAATTGTATTTTCTCCAACACTTCTATAAACTGTTCCTTCTAAATTTGGTTCTAATTTTGTATTATTTGGATATACATACCTTTCAACTGTTATATCTTTTTTAAATACTGGATAAATTGTTTCTCCTGGATTAATTGTAGCTTCTGGATCTGATGGATCTAATTTTTTATCAGGATTTGCTGTATTTTCATAATCTGTTGTCCAGTTATCAGCGCCTTTTGTATTTTTATCTTTAATCCACCCTGTTCTTTCTAGTTCTTGTGGAATTATTTTATCTTCTTCTGGGATTTCTACTGGTCCTCTTTTTATAGTTCCATCAAATGCAACTCTTGTTTTCTTGTCTGCTTTTCTTTCTGAATTATCTGGTTTAATGTATGTTATTTCATCTACATAAATATATGACATATAGTAATCTCTATTTTCCGTTAAATGAACTGTTCCATCTAATTTTACTGTAGTTTCATTATCTGTTTCATTTCCACTAGGTTCTGTGCTATCAGGGTCTGTACTTGTTGACCAGTGCCTTGGTTTAGCAGTTTTTCCATCTATCTCTATATTGTCTGGTGTTCCTAAGTTTAATTCTACTCGAATTAATGTTGAATCATCAAGACTTCTATATGCATATTCTGTAAATGGATTCATTTTAGTATTATTATATATCCATCTATTTATTGTTATTTCTTTTTTGTAAATTGGATATAATGTTTTATTTGGGTCTAATAATACATTTGGATCACTTGGATCTATTTTGTCACTTTCTGAATTTCCTTTTTCTGGTGCTACTGTCCAGTAATCATTTCCTGTTGAATTTTCATCTCTTGTCCATCCATCGTTTGATAAATTATTTGGAACTAATGAGTCTTCTTCTGGAATTATTAAACTTTCACGTTTTTCTGTTCCATCATATGCTATATCCACTTTTTGTGGTGCTGTAGTTATTGATTTATCTGGCTTTGCATATGGTATATTTCTTAATGAATGGTAAGACATATAATATGTTTTATTTTCATTTAAATGTACTATGCCATTTAACTCTACTGCTGTTTCATTTTCTGTTTCGTTTTTTACTGGTCCTGATACATTAGGTTCTTTATTTGTTGACCAATATTTAGGTGTTGCATCTACACCATAAACTTGTATGCTCGTTGTTGTTCCTAAATTTATTTCTGCATTTCTTATTGTATCTTCTTCAACCGTTCTATACATATATGCATTTAGTTTCTCTAATTCTACATTTTCATGAACAAACCTTGTTACTGTTATTTGTTTTCTATAGACTGGATACATTGGGATATTAGGATCTATCTTTGTATCTGGATCAGATGGATCTATTTTTTTATCTGGATCTTGAGGATTTTGAGGGTCTGTTGTCCAAAGTTTATCTCCCTCTTTATCTTTATCTCTTTCCCATTCTTCAATTTCTGGTTCTCCATCTGGTACATTTACTTCTCCTCTTTTTTCTGTACCATCATATGCCATATCTACTTCTTGCTCAAGCTTGCCATTTGTTCCATCTGGTTGAGTATATGGTATATCAATCGTATAATTGTAAGACATGTAATATGTCTTATTTTCTGTCAAATGTACCTCTCCATTTAATAAAGCTGATGTTTCATTTATTTTTTCTTCTCCTGTAGGAGCTGGTGCATCAGGTTCTTCACTAGTTGACCAATGTCTTGGCTTAGCTGAAATTCCATGCACTTCTACTTCCTCAGTTGTTCCTAAATTAATTGTTGCTGTTGATACTGTATCATCTCTAACACTTCTATAGTGCGTTCCTACTATATCATCTATTTGTTTATTTAAATAAACAAATCTACTTACTTTTACTTCTTTATAGTATACAGGTGCATATTCTTTATCAGGATTCAACTCTGTTCCTGGCTTTGTTAGATCTAACCAATCTTCTTTATTGTCAGAATTCGTTGCATTTGTTGTCCAAACATCTTTAGGTTCTTCTGTTTCTCCTTCTGAAAGTTCAGTTTTTTGTCTACTCCATCCTTCTGCTTGTAAATTAGCTGGAACTTTTGAGTCTTCTTCTGAAATTACTATATTACCAAATACTTCTCTTCCGTCTACATTTATATAAACATCTTGTTTAAATGTTCCTGTTGTACCATCTGGCTTCACAAATGGTGCTTCTAATTCATAAATATATGACATATAATATACTGTAGTTTGTGTAACTGTTGTATCTCCATTTAGTTCTACTTCAATATCAGCATTAGGTTCTTTACTTGTTGACCATCCTCTTGGTCGTGCTGTATACTCATGTGTTCCTTTAGTTACTGTTATACTTTCAGTTGTTCCTAAATTGACTTTACCTGGTTTTTCTTCATCTCCAATTATAGTTAATTGTGCAGTTAAATCTTCTAATTTCTTATTTCCTCTTATATATCTTTTTACTGTAATACCTTTATTCTCTGGATTTGGATTATCTGGTGATATCGGAGTTTCTATTTCTGGTCCTTCGACTTCAGATGTTCTTTTATTACCTTCAATATCCACTGCTTCGATTCTAGTCTTATTTTCAACTTCTGAATTTAATTTTTGTTGTTCAGTTACTTCTAATTCTAAATAAATCTCTCTATAATCAATTCCTTCTTCTTTTACTGCATCTATTTCATTTTCTGTTCCTGAATCATAATTTAATATTTGAGTTTGTATTGCATTATTTTTGGTAGCTTTCCATCCATATTTAGTGTTAATTTCACTATCTTTCTTTAATTCCATACCTTCAGGAATAGTATTTATTATATTTTGTGCATAACCAGCACCTTTTCCGTCATTATATATTCTTATTGCAATTTGAATTACATCTCCATATCTTACTTTATCTTCAATTTGAGATGTTTTATATTGCACTTCTATTTCTTTTGTTTCTTTTGGTTCTATTATTTCTTCTATATCTTCTTCATTTTCATCCTTTTCACTTTCTGTTTCTAGTTTTTTTAGTTCTTTACTATCTGAAGCGTTTATAGCAATTGGTTCTAAATTCTCTTCTTTTCCATTCAAACTACTTATATATGGTTCTATATGTAAATTAGGTTGTTCTGGTCTAAATATTGTAACTAAAATACTTGATTTATCTGGCTGAATTAGTTCATAATTTTCAATATCTGCACCTTCTAATTCTATATTATCAATTGTTACTTCATATGTTCCTGTATTAGGACTTGGAATTGTTCCTGTTCTAGGATATACTGCTTTTACGTCTTCATTACCAACAACATTTTGTAATTTTCCTCCTACAATACCAACTATATCAGATTTATTAAATCTTCTGTCTCTTCCTTTTGTACCCTCAATTGTTATTACTCTTTTAGATATTTCTACTTTTACTGCATCTTCTACTGGTTGTATTAATTTATAATTTTTTGCCTCTTCTTTTGTTAATTTTATTTCTGGAACTATTACATTATATTCCCCAATATCTTTACTTGGTATTGTTCCTATTTCTGATAATTCAAACTCTACCTTTCCTTCATCTACTTCTTCTAATCCTACTAGTTTGCCTCCTTGAATTTCTACTATATTAGTTCCATCATATTCCCTATTTGTTGCTGTTATATCTTCTATATTTATTTCTTTTTGTGTTATTTCTACCTGTACTTCATCTTCTGATGGTTGTGTTATTTCATAGTTATTAGCTTCTTCTCCTATTAATGTTATTTCAGGAATCGTTACATTGTATTTACCTACATCTTTACTTGGAACTGTTCCTGTTTCTGACATTACATAGTCTACTTTATCTTTATCTCCCTCTTCTACACCTGTTAATGTACCTCTATGTATTTCTACAATGTTTGTTCCATTATATATTCTATCTGTTGCCGTTATATCTACTACTCTTACAACATTTTCTTCAGATGGTTCATCAGGATTTTCTGGATTAACTCCTTTCTTTACTATTTTTACTTTTACATCTTCTTCTGCTGGTTGTATTAATTTATAATTATGTGCTTCATCCCCTTTTAGAAGAATTTCTTCTATTGTAACAAAATATTCTCCAACATCTTTATTTGGAATTGTTCCTGTTTCTGGTAGTATAAAATCTACTTTTCCTTCATCTATTTCTTCTATTCCTATTAATCTTCCACCTTGTAGTTTAACAATATTTGTTCCATCATACTCTCTATTTAATGCTACTATATCGACTATATTTATTTCTTTTTGTGTTATTTCCACTTGTACTTCATCTTCTGATGGTTGTGTTATTTCATAGTTTCCACATTCTTCTCCTACTAATGTTATTTCTGGAATTATTACATTATATATTCCTACATCTTTACTTGCTGTAGTTCCTGTTTCAGCCATTACATAGTCTACTTTTCCATTATCTATTTCACATATTCCTATAATTCTTCCTCTATGTATATCAACTATATTTGTTCCGTTATATTTTCTATTTGTCGCTGTTATTCCTTCTATTCTTATTCCTGTCTTTTTAGTTATATTTACTTTTACTGCATCTTCTGCAGGATGAATTAATTTGTAATTTCCAGATTCTTCCCCTGTTAACTCAATTTCTTCTATTGTCACATTATATGTTCCAACATTCTTGTTTGGAATTGTCCCTGTTTGTGGCAAAATAAAATCTACTTTACCACTATCTATTTCTTCAACTCCTACTAATTTTCCATTTTGAATTTGTACTATATTTGTTGAATCATATTCTCTATCAGTGGCTGTAATTCCTTCTATTGTTATTTCCTTTTGTGTTATTTCTGCTTGTACTTCCTCTGATTCTGGTTGAGTTAATATATAATTTTTTGCCTCTTCTCCTATTAATGTTATTTCTTCTATTGTTACATTATGAGTCCCAACATTTTTACTATCAGCTGTTCCTGTTTTTGGTAATACAAATTCTACTTTTCCATTATCTATTTCACATATTCCTACTAATTCTCCTCCATATAATTCTACTGTTGTTGTTCCATTATATGGTCTTGTTTTTGCCTCTATATTTTCGATTGTTATAATTTTTTCAGTTATCTCTACTTGCACTTCATCTTCTGATGGTTGTGTTATTTCATAGTTTCTACATTCTTCTCCTGTTAATGTTATTTCTGGAATTATTACATTATATATTCCTACATCTTTACTTGCTGTAGTTCCTGTTTCAGACATTACATAGTCTACTTTCTCATTATCTACTTCACATATTCCTACAATTCTTCCTCTATGTATATCAACTATATTTGTTCCGTTATATTTTCTATTTGTCGCTGTTATTCCTTCTATTCTTATTCCTGTCTTTTTAGTTATATTTACTTTTACTGCATCTTCTGCAGGATGAATTAATTTGTAATTTCCAGATTCTTCCCCTGTTAACTCAATTTCTTCTATTGTCACATTATATGTTCCAACATTCTTGTTTGGAATTGTCCCTGTTTGTGGCAAAATAAAATCTACTTTACCACTATCTATTTCTTCAACTCCTACTAATTTTCCATTTTGAATTTGTACTATATTTGTTGAATCATATTCTCTATCAGTGGCTGTAATTCCTTCTATTGTTATTTCCTTTTGTGTTATTTCTGCTTGTACTTCCTCTGATTCTGGTTGAGTTAATATATAATTTTTTGCCTCTTCTCCTATTAATGTTATTTCTTCTATTGTTACATTATGAGTCCCAACATTTTTACTATCAGCTGTTCCTGTTTTTGGTAATACAAATTCTACTTTTCCATTATCTATTTCACATATTCCTACTAATTCTCCTCCATATAATTCTACTGTTGTTGTTCCATTATATGGTCTTGTTTTTGCCTTTATATTTTCGATTGTTATAATTTTTTCAGTTATCTCTACTTGCACTTGTTCTGGTGTTGGTTGAATTAACTCATAATCTTCTGCTCTCTCACCTTGTAATGTTATTGGTTCAATTGATACATTATGAGTTCCAACATTCTTGCTGTCAGCCGTTCCTGTTTTTGGTAATACAAAGCTTATATGTCCTTTATCTCTATCTTCAATTCCTATCAACTCTCCACCATTTAACTGTACGGTTGCTGTTCCATCATATATTTTATTAACAGCTTTTATATTTGCTATTTGTACTTGTTTTTTTGTTATGTAAAATTTTCCAACTTTACCTGTATTATATTCTTGATTTTGATAAACAACTTTTAATTCATAATTATATTCTCCAACATCAATTGGTCTATCTGTTGTACCATCATAGTATTCTACAATTTTTACATTTTGTGGATTTACATATGTTACACCTTTCTCGGTTCCGTCATAAATCTCAGTATCTTTTGTAACTTCTAATCCTTGTATCAAATCACATATTGGACAACTATCATAATCAGAACTATAGCTAGGATGTCCTAATCCCGCTTCACAGTTATAATATGCATTTGTAATTATTATATTTGTTTTATATACATTTCCTGCGTTATCTTTTGCCTCAATTTCATATGTACCATTTTTATATATTTTCACCTGATTATGTTCAGTTCCACCTAATTTATCGCCATCAAAATAAACTTCTTTTACTCCAGATAAAGCATCTGTTGTATCTATATTTACATTTACACCATCTGTCGTTTTTGTTATAAAATCTCCTGATGTTTTTACTACTGGTGCTGTAAAGTCTATCTTATATGGGCCAAACACTGTTTCATCACTAACATTTCCTGCATTATCATATCCAATAATATGTAGATATCTTTCTCCCTCACCAGTTATAGTTATATCATCCTCTGTCTCTTGTATTATATTTCCATAATTACCTTGTGTAGACTGACTTTCATCTATCCTATATTGATATTTACAAAATTCGCTTCCTCCAGTATCACTACCTACCATATGAACTGAAGCCGATTTCATCCAGTCGGTATTATGCGGTGTTACATCAATGGTTGGTTGAATTCTCTCAATGTTATTTACTTCTACAGTATAATCAGCTGTATTTCCTGCATTATCTTCCAATACAAATTTATAACTATTATTTACATCTGCTATATAAGTAGCTGTACTACTATTTGAATATGAATTATCTGGCAGTTTTATTCTTTTCACACCAGATATCGAGTCTGTCGCTTTTACCGTAATTGTTACATTCTGATTCGTCCAATTCGGCGGATTAAGTGTATGTGTAGCTGTTGGTGGACTAAAATCAGTTTCCACAAAGAAATTTATTCTGACAGAAGGTGACATATTTCCTTTATCATCCATCGCCCAAATATCTAGGAAATGATCACCTCTTTGTATATCTGACGGAAAAGTGATTGTTAAAGAATAATTCTTAGCAGATCCATTTGGTGTAAAAGTACCTGGTAAACTTTGCTCAGTTTTATTGTCAAAAGCATATTTTACAGTAACAACATCTCCTCTATCTGTATCATTTACTAAACCAGTTATAGGTATTGTTTCAGTTGATTTATATGAAGATTTGGTTGATGATGTAACAGATAATGTTGGAGGTGAATTTAGAGTTCCTACACCTATTACTGCGGAATAAGTTTGTGTCTCTCCACCTCGTATTGTTCTATTTTTCCATGAAAAAGCCATACCTGAGTCTGTATTTGTTAATACATTTTGAGTTTTATTGTTCCATAAATTTGCTTGTCTTTGTCCAAACTGTCCAAACCAATATGTATCTACATTTGTAACACCATATGTGTTTTTGCCTAAAAATGTAAAAGTATAACTACCTCCATCTGACATTGTAAAACCAATGTCTCCACTTAAATTCGTTACAGTGGCACTATCATTGTTATTAATCATAATGTCTGAGTGTGTCCCTATTGATATAGTCTTATTAACATTAGAGGTATTTGTTACATTATAAGTAATTCTGATGTAGCTATTATTACTAATAGGAGTTAATACAGTCTGACATTTAACTGAATCACCTTCTCCATATCCATTTGTTACATTATAATCTGTACTACCTACTCTTAATACAGTAGCATATCCATTATTGCTATAAGTAGTTTTAATTCCACCTTGACCTTGTATGTTAAAATTGGCATTTCCCACAAAGAAACCTGTAACTGTCAATGAATATGATGGTTTGGATATAACTGATACTATTAACACAAAAAATATTGTAAATATTATTAATATTTTTTTAATGTTACTTTTTAGCCTCATTTACTTAACTTTTTTCCTTTCTTAAACATTAAAATTCTATTTTAATGTTATCATCTTTATTTTCTACTTTCAATATATTATATTATCCTTCTAACATCACACGCTCTAGTATTATACGGATTTACATAGCATCAGTTTTTTACTCTTTGTTATCATTTAGTTTAAAATTTTTTTACATAAAAACAAGGATTCCCCTTTTTCCTTAGGGAACCCTTACTTTCACAGATTATCTTTTAAATTGTAAACGTATTCCGAAAATTCCAATTGCAAAAATTGCAACTATAAACCATATGAATTCGGTAAAATCTTCTCCTCCTGTTTTTATTGAAATAATCATATCTGATTCACTATAATTATTCGTATCTGATAATTTAGCTAGTGCGTTTTCTTCTGTTACTGAATCTAATCCAACCTTAACTTGGTCTATATCTTCATTTGACATTAATACTGCTTGTGAATTCGTCTCTCCAGTAATATCTGCTGCATTACATTGTAAAACTAATTCTAAAGTTTGAGTATCTCCTGCATCAATTTCTCCGATGTTTTCATATATAGCATTGTTTCCACTTGCTATCCAACTTGATGAACTTTGTGGTTCTATACTCATTCCATATGGAATAGCGACAATTACTTTTTCTACGTTTCCTGTTTCTTTTCCTTCATTCGCTATATCTATTTGATATGTAACTTGTAATTTTGTTGAATTAATATTTTTTCTATGTATTTCAGCTTTTGCTAATTTACCATCTGTAGGTGCTACTGTATGATCATAAACTTGAGAATCTCTAATTTCAGCTATTTTTGTAATATTCTCATCTATTGAAAAGTCTGTACAAGATACTTCCATTTCTAGTATTTCTTCTATTTCAGGATGTTCTTCAACTTTATTTCCTTCGGTATCTACTATGTCATTTATTTTTGTTATATTTTCTAATTGCGATTGTGGCTCTGCTTCTTCTGTAACTTTTAGTACTAATTGAAGTTCTCTATATCCGCCATTTTCAGCAGGCTCTATTTCGTTTTCTTCACCATAATCAAAATTTAATTGCTCTGTTTCAACTGTATTATTACCTTCATCAGTCCATCCATATTCTTTATTTATTTGATTATCAGGTATGAATTCCAAACCTTCTGGTATTTCATTTATTATCTTTTGTACATATCCAACACCTAAACCATTATTAGTTATTGTCATGCTAATTTCAACTTCATCATTAAATCTGATTTTTTCAAGTTGACCTTCATCACCATTTATTGCACTAATGTGAGTTTCTAATTCAAACTCTGGTTCATCAGGTCTAGAAATTGTAACAGTTATATGTTCTGGTTGAATTAATTCATAATTGTCTATATCTTCTCCTTGTAGTGTTATTTCTTCTATTGTCACTTCATATTCTCCTGTATATATTTCAGGAATTGTTCCTGTTTCTGGATATACTGCTTTTACGTCTTCTCCTTCAACTACATTTACCAATTCTCCTTCTGCTATTTCTACTACGTTAGTTTTATCAAACTTTCTATCAACACCTTTTATTCCTTCAATTGTTATATGTCTTTTTTCAATATTAACTTTTACGTAATCCTCTGGAGGCTGTGTTATTTCATAGTTGTTAGCTTCTTCTCCATCAAGTTTTATCTCTGGTATTACAACATTATATTCACCTATATCTTTACTTTCTGTTGTTCCTGTTTCTTCCATTATAAATGTTACTTTTTCTTTATCCGCTTCTTCTATTCCTACCAATGAACCACCACTTATTTGTACAATATTTGTTCCATCATACTCTCTATCAGTTGACTCTATTCCTATAACACCTACACCATTTCTTCCATATGGATTGCTAGGATCTTCAGTATCTGTTGGTATGTTACTTGGATCATTTGGATCTGGTTTTACATCTGGTTCTTCTGGTCTTTCTAAATCTTCTGGGTCTGTTGGTATTTCTTGTTCTTCTACTGCTTTACCTTTTTTAGAAATTTTAACTTTTACTGCATCTTCAGCTGGTTGTATTAATTTATAGTTTTTAGATTCTTCTCCTGTAAGTGTAATTTCAGAAAGAATTACATTATATTCTCCTATATTTTTACTAGGTATTTTTCCTATTCTAGATAATATATATTTTACTTTTCCAATATCACTTTCTTCTACTCCTACTAGTTTTCCTCCATAAAGATATACTATATCTGTTGAATCATATTGTCTATTACGTGCTACAATATCAACTATTGTTATTTCTTTTTGTGTTATTGTAACATTTACTTCTTCTTTTAATGGTTGAATTAGTGTATAATTTTTAGCTTCCTCTCCTTCTAGCTTTATTTCTGATATTGTAACATTGTATTCTCCTATATCTTTACTATCTATTGTTCCTGTTTGAGGTAGTATAAAGTTTACTTTTCCATTGTCTATCTCTTCTACTCCTACTAGTCTTCCTCCTTGTAGAGTAACTATATTTGTTGAATCATATTGCCTATCTATAGCTTCTATATCAACTATATTTATTTCTTTTTGTGTTATTGTAACATTTACTTCTTCTTTTAATGGTTGAATTAGTGTGTAGTTCTTGGCTTCTTCTCCTTCTAGTTTTATCTCTGATATTGTAACATTGTATTCTCCTATATCTTTACTGTCTATTGTTCCTGTTTGAGGTAGTATAAAGTTTACTTTTCCATTGTCTATTTCTTCTACTCCTACTAATCTTCCTCCTTGTAGCTCAACTATATTCGTTGAATCATATTGCCTATCTATAGCTTCTATATCAACTATATTTATTTCTTTTTGTGTTATTTCTACTTTTACTTCTTCTGGTGTAGGTTGTTTTAATGTATAATTTTTTGCTTCTTCTCCCTCTAATGTTATTTCTGCTATTGTAACATTATGTGTTCCTATATCTTTACTTTCAGATGTTCCTGTTTGAGGTAGTATAAAGTTTACTTTTCCATTGTCTATCTCTTCTACTCCTACTAATCTTCCTCCTTGTAGCTCAACTATATTCGTTGAATTGTATTTTCTATTTACTGCTACAATATCCACAATTGTTATTTCTTTTTGTGTTATTTCTACTTTTACTTCTTCTGGTGTAGGTTGTTTTAATGTATAATTTTTTGCTTCTTCTCCCTCTAATGTTATTTCTGCTATTGTAACATTATGTGTTCCTATATCTTTACTTTCAGATGTTCCTGTTTGAGGTAATATAAAGTTTACTTTTCCATTATCTACATCTTCTATTCCTACCAATCTTCCTCCTTGTAGCTCAACTACATCTGTTGAATTGTATTTTCTATTTACTGCTACAATATCCACAATTGTTAATTCTTTTTGTGTTATTTCTACCTTTACTTCATCTACTGCTGGTTGTGTTATTTGATAATTTGACGCTTCAGCTCCTGTTAATGTTATTTCAGGAACAGTTACATTATGTACTCCTACATCTTTACTTTCAGATGTTCCTGTTTCAGATAGTTCATAATCTACTTTATCTTTATCTACATCTTCTATTCCTACAAGTTTTCCTCTATTTAGCTGAACCGTAGTTGTTCCATTATATATTCTATTTGTAGCAGTTATTCCTACTACTCTTACTGCTCCTTGTTTCTCTGGATTATCAGGTTCTTCAGTATCAGGAATAATTGTAGTTTTTTTAGTAATTATTACATTTACAGCATCCTCTGCCGGTTGTGTTAAAGTGTAATTATGTGCTTTATCTCCTGTCAGTACTATTTCAGGAATTTTTACATCATATTCGCCTACATTTTTACTGTTTGTTGTTCCTGTCGCTGGCAGTGTGAATCCTACTGATGGTATGTCTGTTTCTTCCACCCCTACTAGTCTTCCACCTTTTAGTTTAACTACATTAGTTCCATCATATTCTCTATCTTCTGCATCTATATCTGTTATTGTTATAACTTTTTTATTTATTGTAAATGTTCCAGTTTTACCTGTATTATACTCTTGTCCTTGATATTTAACTTTTAAATCATACTCATATGTTCCCTGTTCTACAGGATATGTTTTATTTCCATTATAGTATTCAACTATTTCTGCACCATGTGGATTATTTATTGTCACTCTTTGTTCATGTGAATTATATGTTACAGTATCATTTGTAACCTCTAATCCTTCTATTAAATCGCATATTGGACAACTTTCTAGACTAGTAGAAAAATCTGGATGTCCTAATTCTGCTGTACAATGTTGATATATATTGGTTACATTCAGTGTTTCTGTTTTTTCATTTCCTACAATATCTACTGCTTTTATAGTATATGTACCATTTTTGTTTATAGTATAAGTATTATTATCTTTATTTTGTAAAGGCTGATCATTAACTGTTACTTGTTGTACTCCTGAATAAGCATCTGTTGTTTGAATATTAACAGTTATCGGATTTGTCGTAATTGTTTGAAAATCCGCAGTCGGTGTTATTGTTGGTGGTGAATGATCGACTTTGTATTGTCCTAATATTCTTTCTGTACTCTCATTACCATCATTATCAAATCCCCTAAGATGTAAATATTTTTGTCCTTCATCAGTTATTACGATACTATCTGTTGCTAGATTTTTTTCTATACTCCACTGACTAGGTGTAGCTTGATCATCTGTGATTGCATATTGATAACCTCTAAATTGGCTTCCTCCTTTATCCGTAAAATTCAAATTTACTGTTACACTTTTAGTCCATTCTGACTTTGTCGGCATAGCCACTACTTCTGGTGCTATTATGTCATTTGTAACAGTAAATGCTCTACCAAATCTTTCTGACTTTTTATTAGCTTCATTAGTTACTGTTAGGTACATTTTATATTCCCCTACTCCTTTATTAGCATCATTATAATTTTTTAGTGGTTCTGCACCTGAATATACTAATTGGTCGCCTTTATAAACTTCCCAAAGCCATGTTGTTATTCTTCTTCCAACTGGATCATATGAAGCATCTTTTACTTCCAAAGGTTCATATTTACTTATCTTATTTGATTCAAAATTAAATCTAGCCACTGGCAATGCCTCTGAATCATTTGTTATATATTTGGTTGCCGGTGCACTCCATTCTCCTTGATGGTCTTTAACTCTCAACTGTACAATGTATGATTTTGATGTATCTCTCGATGTCATTTTCTCCACATGCCAATCTGTACCCTCTACTTCTTTCCACTTCCACTCTTCCTGCGCTATACCATTTGATTGAGATTGTAAATCAAGGTCATATGAATTACTACCATCAAGGCTTACAGTAGTTCCAGATAATTGCATAGTTATTTCTGCTACTGGTTTTCTATGTACATAAATATATTTTGGCGTAATATTTTGGTTACAATAAGTTATTTCGTATCTTCCTGTTTTGTCAAATGTCCTTATCATGTCATTAGTTAATTTCCCTGAATCTACAAACTGTCCCATATTATTTTCAAAAAATGTATGATTATGATCTACCATCCACTTTCCATATGGCCATTGTTCATCTTTTGAATTTTTATCTATTCCTGCTGGTGTAACTTCAACAGCAATAGGCTCATCCACCAGTATGTATTCCGATGACTCAATATTATCTATTAATGTTTTTATATATTGTGCTGTTGCATTTATTGATGGCTGAAAACCTGTATTATTAACAAATGTTCCTTTATTATTATTTGATTTTACCAATCCCTGCATTTGTGTTTGATTTTTGGCTGTTCCCCAACCTACAAAGTATATATCTTCGTCCAATAGTCTTGTTAGCAACTCTCCCATTGCATTTGTATCTTTTAATTCCTCATTTTCTCCATCTTCTATATATACAAATATTTTATATGCATCTTCCCTCCATTCTGGAACTCTTAATACATCATTAAAGCTTTTTACTACTGCTGCTTTTAAATTTATATTTGATAATGTAAAACTACCCCAATCTGCACAACCGTGGCTATAATGATCAGAAAAAAATCCATATCCATTTCCTGTTATTGATGTTTTATTATCTGGTATAGTATATTCAAATTCTTGAGATAAACTTCCACCACTAACCTTAATTGTTGTATCTGTTGCTTTTACTGTTAATTTTCCTGATGTGTTAAAAGGTATTGATTTGACAAATGTTTTATTCATATTAGTTCTATTATTTCCATCATATGTAAATTCCCAAAGGGCTCCATTTTGATTTCCTGCTGGAACATAATATTCTGACCTACCTGGTTTATTAAAGCTTAGCATATACCCAGATAATTGATTATTTCCTGTTTCTTTAACTCTTAACAACATTCCTGCTGCATTAAAGCTATCTCCAAAATCTATATTGTAATCAAATGTAAATTCTTGTTCTTGATTTTCATCTGGTACTATCCACATTGCATTTTTTCCTGCATTAGTTTGATTTCCTTTCATTTCAACATCTTGACCGTTATTAGTTATTTTAATACTACCTATGTCAGTATCTAAATCTTGATTCCAAGAAAAAGATTTCTCTAAATTAACTGTTTCTGCTTCTACTGATGAAACTTTTACATCTGTTGTATCTACTTGCAAATTACTTAATGCACTAATTATACTATTTTCAAAATTTGTAACATCTGTTTGAGTTCTAGATTTAGCAAGTATTATATCTATTTTAGGTCTAGGAAAAATAGATAGTTGGACCTCTTGATTATCACCCAATACACCACCACTAAAGAAACATCCTATGAATAGCATGCTGATAACTGCAGTGATTATAATTCTTATTACAACTTTTCTACAAAAGTTCATCTTCATTATCCTTTCATATATATTTATACTTAATTGTATACTAGCATTTTCTTTTTTTAGATTCAATATCGTTTTATTTTCACAACAATCAAATCTTCCTTTTTCCTTCTACGGATAGTATTTCTTTAGATTTAATACACAACTTTTTTACATTTTTTTAACTTTTTAATTTCTAATATCTATTTTTTTGTTATAATTGGCTTAAACCTATATTTCCCTAGTGATTCTTAGATTTTAAAATTTAAGATTAACTTTTCTGTTTTTTATACAAAAAATAAGGTCCACAGTTTATTTTCTGTATGACCTTATTAATTATTTCAACTTATATTATATAGATTTTCTATTTATCTATCTTAATCAATATTATTCTTTTTTGAGATTTTTCTCTTATATTTTTGTATTGATATTCCTAATATTATTAATACTATCAAAACAACTATTACTATATACATATATTGTTGTATTCCTGTTTCTATTGACACTATAACTCCTGCAGAACTATAATTATTTGTTTCACCTAATTTTTGTATAGCATTACTCTCTGTAATCTCTTGTTTAGTATCTTCTTCTATAACTCTTTGATCCGCTTCTTCACTAGATAATATAATTACTTCAGATAAACTTTCTCCCATTAAGTCTGCTGCTCTACCTTGTAATACTAGTTTAATGTTCTTTTCCTCTGATGCCTCTATTTTTTCTAAGTCATTACATTCTACATTGTTGTTACCTCTTTCTTGCCATATTAAACTACTTTCTGCAGAAAGTGCCATTTTCCCTGGTATTATTGCAATTAGTTTATCTATATTTGCAGAATTGTTTCCATAGTTTTTTATTTTTATGTTATATGTTACTTTTATTTGCGTTGAACCTACTTTTTTTCTATGTACTTCTATTTTTGCAAAAGTATTATCTTTTTCATTAACATTTTTTGTTTCTACTGTATCAGATATTTTTGATATACTTTCAATTGTTTCTTCAACAGATAAATCTGAATAACTTATTTTTAATGGCAAAACTGTTCCATCTATTTTATCTATTTGTTTAGATGATTGAAATAATTTTGCTAAGGTTTCAGATTTAGTTATTTTTTCAACAATATTATTATTTCCAAATATTGTTACAACTAATATTATCCCTACTATTAAAGCAATAATAAGAAAAAAAAGTAATTTTCTGTTTTTCTTCATTGTTTATTTCCTTTCTTTTGTATTATCAAAGAATTTTTAGTGAAGCAAGTGCAAATGAAAATCACTTGCTTCACTAATTGTTTAGAATACAAGGTTTACTTCTAAAGGTGGCTCATTTTTATTATAATTTCGGTCAAATACGTAATAATATTTTAACCAATCTTTATAATTTTTGTTAAAGACATGGAAATATATTTCATCTGTTATAGTTCCATTCTTTGTTCCATCTGGTGGATTAGTCATTTTAGAATGTACATTAATATTATTAGTTATATTAACATCTAGATTTTGAAGGTCAAGATACATTAGTCCACTTTCGTTATCTATAGCATTTAGCGTAACTTTAAAACAATGATCTGCCATTTGTCCACACTTAGGACATTGCTTACTTCCAAGATTTTGTTTAGTCAATAGTTTAACCGTAGGTGGTGTTTTATCTAATCCTGGTAAAGTTATACTTGATTCTACAGCATCACTTTGATTATTCTGTAGATCTTTGACGTAAAAATTGAAAGATAATTTTAGTGTTGGCTGTAAATCATGTATATACTCATCTCTAATATATGTACCTTCCTTTGCTCCATAAGCAGGAGACGTTGTAACTGATGAACAAGTATTATAATTATATGTATCATTTGGATATTGAGTCCACTCAGAATTATAAGGTTGTAATCCACTCATATCTGAAGCTTTAAAAGTTGATCTCCAAAGTTTTCCTTGTTTATTACAATGTGGACATATAGTATCTCCTAAATTTTGAGAAGATATCAATTCTACAGTTGGAGGATCTTCATCTGATTCATAGAAGTTAACACTTGCCACAGATACATTACTTTCATTTCCATATATGTCATAAACACTGTATGAAAATGTTGTTTTACCTCCTGTTGCATTATGTGCATATACTTTGAATCTGTAAGTTCCTTCTTTGCTTCCTGATTGTGCAGATTCTTCACATATTTGACAAACAGTGAATCCATTATCTTCATTTACTGTTTGTTGTGTCCAAATTCCTGTCTGTTTTGACAATAAACCTGATCCTTCTTCTGTAGCATGATATTCAACTATCCAAGGTATTGCTTGCTTTCCACAATGAGGACAAACAGTTTCATTTTCTTTTTCAGATGACACTAATTCTAGAACTGGAGGTGAGTTGTCCGGATTTGATATAACTTCTGAACGTTCTCCTTCATTTCCTGCAGCATCTTTTGTATATACTGTTACTGTACCTATATTATAATAATTATTATAAGTCATTTGTACTTCGGTTCCAACATGAGGTCTTCCTCCATTAAATGCTGTCATATCTGTCCAGTCTGTTGTTACACTACCGAATTTTGATGTTCCTTCAATTTTAACTTTACAATGTGTTGATCCTGATTTACCATCAAATATTCTAGTTTTTATATCTGTTCCTACAAGTTCTATTGCCCTTACTTCTGGAGGTGTAATATCTATATTAGAAATTGCTTTATTTGTTTTTAACGTTTCTCCTTTATATGTAGTTCTCGCGTATATTGTTTTATCTTCTTCTGTAACTGTAATTGGTCTTTCATATGTATGCCAATCACCTTCTTCACCTGTAAAGCTGTATTCTGTTACTGCTCCACTTTCATTTATGTGTTCTATTGTAACAGTTACTTGTTGAGCCCAGTCTTCTGTATCTAATTTTATTTTTGGTCCTTCAAATGGTGGTTCTTCTAGTTTCCATTGATTGTTTTCATTAGTTGTACCAGATATTCCTCCTTTTAATCTAATTACAGGTCTTAGTGCTGCACCATATGTTGTTCCTGAACCAGTAACAGCGGCAGTTGCTGAAACTGTTCCGATATTTCCAACTGTGTATATTCCTCCATTTGGGAATTGTTCACCTGTATCTAAGGAAGCTGGAGATGATAACCAATATCTATTATATTTACTTGTATTTAATATAGCATATAAATTATCACCAGTTATTGAATTTATTCCTTTAGATGTTGTTCCATCAATTAGATAACCTTCGTCATTTACTGATAATGTACTTTTAGAAAATTGGTCATTAGGATGTCTTGTTCTATAACTTGCACAGAATAATTCTAATGTTGGACTACCTATAACTTCTTCTCCATATTTGCCTTTAAATTCTCCCCAGTTGTTTGTATTAAGTAAGTCTGATAAAAATATACTATTATAATGTGAATAGTTTTTATTTCTATCAAATAATTTAAAGAATTTAGTCATAAATGTAGATTGTATATTGTTTAATGTTACTGGTCGACTTGCAACACTTGTCCAGAAGAATCCATAATTATTCATAACAGTCATATTGCTTTTTAAAACTTCTGGCATTTTATTTTCTGGTAGGTAATCTTTAGAAATTAAATATATATATTCTCCATCGTAATGATAGAAAATCCAGTCATTATCATAATCTCCATCTCCATTTATATCTATATCATATGTAACTTGATCTCCATATGTTTCAGGTGCACCTGCTGGATATGCTTCCCAAACAGCATATATTGTTTTTTCTTCAGTAAGTTCGATTTCTGTTCCAGCATTATAACTTACTATTGCAGATTCTCCGCTTGTATCGCTCCAACCTGTAAACCTTCTTTTTGTTTTTGTAGGTATATCATGTGAAACAACCACTCTTGGATATATTTCTCTTATATCATTTTTATATGCAGTTTCTGTTTGTGCAGCTGGTAAATCTCTAACGTCTGTGCTATTTCCATCATATTTTAATGTTACTTGTTTTGTAAATGATGCATGATATACAATTCCTTCTTCTACTTTTTCTGTTTGTTTATCGATTATTGCTCCATCTGGATTTACATCGCCTTTTGTCCATCCTCTAAAATGTTCCCATCCTGCTGGAGGAATTGGATCTTCTATATCAAACTCATTTCCTTTTACTGTTCCATCACTTCCAACTTTTACTTCTTTTTGTTTAGTTTGTTGGTTTGTTCCATTATGATATACAAGCATCGCATTGTATGTATATGACATATAATATGTTGTTGTTTTTGATATTTGTGTTTCTCCATTTAGTTCTACACTTGTTCCATCTCTTTCTACATCTGCTTCATTTGATTTTGACCAAAATCTTGGAGTTGCTATTTTTCCATTAATTTCTATTGATTCTGTTGTACCTAAATTTACTTTTGCTGGAATTATATTATTTCCTATTGCGGTTACTTTTCCCTCTAGGTCTTGACCTTGTTCATTTTTTAATTGTATTTGTGCCATTGTTTCATCATCATATATATATCTTATTGCTTTTACCATTTTTGTAAATTTAGCGAAGTATTCGTCTCCTTCTTTTGGCACTTCTGTTTCTGGATCTATTGTTGGTGCGTCTGGATTATCTTTGTTTTCTTCTCCTTTTACCCATCCTTCAAATTGTGCATTATTTTCTGGGTCTTCCAATTCATCTGGTTTATTTGGATTTTCTGGTAATCCTAGTCCTCCTTCTGGTTTTGTTTTTTCTCCATCTGGATTAACTTCTTCTTCTATTTCTTTTTTATGTAAATCGCCGTTTTCATCTGGTACTTTTATTTTAACTCTTAGCGAATATATCATGTAATATTCTTCATTTTCTGATAATGTCGCTATTCCATTTGGTTGTATTCCTTGCTTTCTTGCTTCTTCTGAATTTTTATCTGTTACCCACATTTTTGGTGTTGCTTGCTTTTCATCTATTGTTGCGTTTTCTGTTGTTCCTAAATTTACTTTTGCTGGAATTATATTATTTCCTATTCCTGTTACTTTTCCTTCTAAGTCTGGATCTAGTTTTGTACTATTTGGATGTACATATCTTTCTACTTTTATTGTTTTTGTAAATTTAGGTAAATATTCATCTCCTTCTTGTGGTATTTCTGTTTCTGGGTCTATTATTGGTGTATCTGGATTATCTTTGTTTTCTTCTCCTTTTATCCATCCTTCAAATTGTGTATTACTATCTGGATCTGTCCATCCTTCTGGCTTATTTGGATCTTTTGATAAACCTAGACCTCCATCTTCTTCTGTTTTATTCTTTTCTCCATTTGGTTTTATTTCTAGTTCTATATCTTTATCTTGTAATTCTCCACTTTCATCTGGTACTTTTATTTTAACCTTTAATGAATATATCATATAATATTCTTCATTGTCTGTTAATGATACTTCTCCATTTGGTTGTATTCCTTGGTTTATCGCTTCTTTAGAATCTAGTTCTGTTACCCATATTTTTGGTGTTGCATTATTACCTTTTATTGTTACATCTTCTGTTGTTCCTAAGTTTATTTTTGCAGGTATAATGTTATCTCCTATTGCTGTTACTTTTACTTCTTCTGGTATTGGTTGTGTTAATTCATAATTAGTAGCTTCTTGACCTTCCAATGTTATTGTTGGAATTTGTACATCATATTGTCCTATATTTTTTGAACTTATTGTACCTTCTTTTGGTAAAACAATTTGAACTTGTCCATTATCAATATCTTCAACTCCTATTAACTTGCCACCTTCTATTTGTACTGTTGTATCTCCATTATACTGTCTATCTTTAGCTTTAATTTCTTGAATTGTTATTTGTTTTTTTCCAATTGTTACTTTTATTTGATTTGGTGTTGGCTGTGTTAATTCATAGTTGCCTGATTCTTCTCCTGTTAATGTTATTGTTGTTATTTGTACATTATGTTCTCCTATGTTTTTTCCATCTGCTTCTCCTGTCGCAGGTAAGTTGAATTTTACTTTTCCTTCGTCTTTGAATTCTATACCTACTAGGTTTCCTCCTTGTAATTCTACTGTTGTATTTCCATTATATGCTCTATTCTTTCCTGATACTCCTTCAATTGTTATCGCTTTTTTTGTTATTTTAAAAGTACCAGAAACTCCCGTTTTATAATCTACACCATTATAAGTTACTTTTAATTCATATTGATAATCTCCTACAGCTATTGGTTTTTGTGCTAATCCTCCATAATATTCTACTAATGTTGCATTATGTGGATTAGTATATGAAATTCCTTGTTCTTTTGCATTATATACAACACTTTCATTAGTAACTTCTATACCTTCTATTAAGTCGCATATAGGGCAACTATCTATATCTGTTGTAAAATCAGGATGCTCTAAATTTTTATCACAATGTTGATATATATTTGTTACTTTAATTTGCTCTGTATATTCGTTTCCTGCTACATCTCTTACTTTTATTGTGTATGTTCCATTTTTGCTTACTGTGGTTGTCGCTTCTTCTAGTCCCTCTAGTTTTTGATCATCTAAATATACTTCTTTTATTCCTGATAATGGATCTTGAGACCTAATAGTTATTGCTATTGGTTCTGTAGTAATATTTTGTAAATCAGCATCTATTTGTACTGTTGGGTTTGTATGGTCTACTTTATATGGTCCAAATGTCTTTTCTTTACTGTTTCCATCATTATCAAAAACTTTAACATGTAAATATTTGGTTCCTTCTTCATTTATTGTAACATTTCCTGAAGCTCCTGCTGTTTCTTGATTCCATGATGGAGAATCTTCTTGTTGATTATCTGTAACTACATATTGATATCCTCTAAATCCACTTCCTCCCTCATCTGTAAAGTTTAATTGAATATTTGCACTTTTACTCCATGTTGATTCTGTTGGTGTTGCTTCAATTTCTGGTGCTATTTGGTCTACTATTTTTACTGTTTTTACATCACTAACATTGCCTGCTTTATCAACTGCTTTTACATGCAAATATTTTTTTCCAAATTGTTGATATGTACCATTAATACTTCCATTATTGTTTTCAGTTGCTGTTCCTATTTCAAAATCATTATTTTCTTGATCGTCTAATAGATAGTAATATTTATCAAATCCACTCATTACTGTTGTAGTTGGTGTATTTGATGTTGCTATTGGAACGTCATAATTTAGTTTATCATATGCTTCTACTTTGTATGTATAATCTGTTCCTACATCACTTGAAGAAAAAGTTATATTTATGTTATTTGCATCTGTTTGACTTACATTAATTTCAGGTGTTGTAGGTTTTCCATAATCCATTGCAGAACGGTCTATTGTGCTTGTATTTGATGATATTTGGTATAAACTAAATATTAAGTTTGCTAATATTTTTTGTTCATCATCTGTTGCTTGTCCATTACTATGACCTGTTTGAATCATAGATACATTATCTTCAGTAATTAAATAAAAGTTATAATTAGCATCAAGCGGATGACTTGTAAACCTAAGCCATACATTACCTTCATATCCTGGATTTATTATTTGCCCCCATGTATGAGTAGTTGGTATATCTAATTTTGTATCTATCTCTCCTATTGGCCATGGATATGTTGTAAATAATCCATTTTTTTACTATCTGAACTTGATTTCCTCCATAATATAATTGATTACCTTGTGTTGAACCAAAACTCAATGCATCAAAATATTTATCTGCTAATTTATCAAAATTCACTTGACCTTTTTTTCGTGAACCACTAGATGTTTCACGTGAATCAGTTGAAAAGTATGAGTTATTGTAAATTGTATCATGTCCAAATATACAACCATAACCTTCACCTATAAATTGATCCACAACATTATATGAACTGGAACTTAGATCAAAACAAGAATTTCTATCCCATGTTCCAAAAAATATTATATCGTGATTCCATGAACCTTTAGAATCTTTGTACAAATATGCTGAAGGATTTGTATTAAAATTTGTCATACTAACTTCTGAAACTTTTATTATTCCTTTTCCATATCCATTTGTATTCATCCATGTATTTAATTGACCTTGACCTTGAGATACATCTGGATAGACTTGTAGCACTCTAACATCTTTTACAACTGAATAATCCATTAAAGATATACTTTTCCATGAGTTTTCTGCTCCACCATTAGTTGATTGATAACCTTTAAAAATTACATTTTCTTCTGTATATGTACTCCAATCAAGGTTAACAGCCTCACGATTAGAGTTCTCAGTTGGTAGTGGTGTTAATTTCAATTCAAAAGTAGTATCAGCTAATGTGTATCCAATAATTATTAATACTACAAGTATAAAACAAATACTTAGAATAATAAGTTTTACTGCTTTTTTTCTGTCCATAAATTCCCTTTCTTTAACATAATTTTTCTAATTAAATATTACCTTCTTTATAATATAGTGTCAATATGGCTATTTTTCATGTTTTTTTACGGACTTTTGCTTTACTACGGAAATAGTTTTAACGATTTTTTTATTTAAAATATTACAAATATTAAGATATTAAGATTTTAAAAAAAATTCAAGACATTTTTCTTTGTTTTTCTCTATTTCCTTTATTTCCGTAGGAATTGAAAGCTTTGTTATATATTTTTACACAAAAAAAAAAGAAGGTTCAATCTTTAACGATAAACCTTCTTTTTCTATTTTTATTATTCAATAATTTCTGATACTACACCAGAACCAACTGTTCTACCACCTTCACGGATAGCGAATCTTAGTCCTTTTTCGATAGCGATTGGTGTAATTAATTCGATTGTCATATTTACGTTATCTCCTGGCATAACCATTTCTGTTCCAGCTTCTAGATCTATAACACCTGTAACGTCTGTTGTTCTAAAGTAGAATTGTGGTCTATATCCATTAAAGAATGGAGTATGTCTTCCACCTTCATCTTTAGTCAATACATATACTTGTGCTGTAAATTTAGTATGTGGATGAATTGTTCCAGGTTGTGCAAGAACTTGACCTCTTTCGATTTCTTTTCTGTCAATTCCTCTTAATAATGCTCCAATATTATCTCCAGCTTCTGCTTGATCTAATATTTTTCTGAACATTTCAACACCTGTTATTGTTGTTTTCTTTCTCTCTGTTGTTAAACCGATGATTTCAACTTCATCACCAATTTTAACTTCTCCTCTTTCTACTCTACCTGTAGCAACTGTTCCTCTACCAGTAATTGTAAATACGTCTTCTACTGGCATTAAGAATGGTTGATCTATAGGTCTTTCTGGAGTTGGTATATAACTATCGATAGCGTCTAATAATTCTTTAATTGGTTGATATACTGGATCATTAGGATCTGTTGCATTACTTTCTAATACATTTAATGAAGATCCTTTAACGATTGGAATTTCGTCTCCAGGGAAATCATAGCTTGATAATAAATCTCTAACTTCCATTTCAACTAATTCTAATAATTCTGGATCGTCAACCATATCGCATTTATTTAAATAAACAACGATATATTTAACTCCAACTTGTCTAGCAAGTAAGATATGCTCTCTTGTTTGAGGCATAGGTCCATCTGCTGCAGATACAACTAGAACTGCTCCGTCCATTTGTGCTGCACCTGTAATCATGTTTTTAACATAGTCAGCGTGACCTGGGCAGTCAACGTGTGCATAGTGTCTTGCATCTGTTTCATATTCTACGTGTGCTGTGTTGATTGTGATTCCTCTTGCTTTTTCTTCTGGAGCACCGTCGATTTGATCATATGCTTCATATTGAGCTTTTCCTAATAATGATAAATATTTTGTAATAGCTGCTGTTGTTGTTGTTTTTCCGTGGTCTACGTGACCAATTGTACCAATGTTAACATGTGGTTTAGTTCTTTCAAATTTAGCTTTTGCCATTTTTGTTTTCCTCCTTATTAAGTTAGCCTGTGGCTACTTTTTTATATATTTTTTTAAATTTAATGACTTAAATTAATTGCACTTGTATTCTATAACATTTCTATTAAAAAAGTCAAGTGTCTAATCTTCTTTTTTACCTCTTGTTGCAACAATTTGTTCTAATACTGATTTTGGAACTTCTTCATAGAATGCTGGTTCCATAGAATAAGTACCTCTACCTTGTGTTTTAGAACGTAGGTCTGTTGCATAACCAAACATTTCAGAAAGTGGAATATATGATTTGATTTCTTGCATTCCATCAACATTTTCCATTCCTTCCATTCTTCCTCTTCTTGCGTTAACATCACCTATAACGTCTCCCATGTATTCTTCTGGAACTGTGATATCAACTCTCATGATAGGCTCTAAGATTACTGATTTAGCTTTTTTACATCCTTCTTTGAATGCCATTGAAGCTGCAATCTTGAATGCCATTTCTGAAGAGTCTACTTCATGGTATGATCCATCAACTAATGTAACTTTGAAATCGATAACTGGATAACCAGCTAATACACCGCTTTCAGCAGCTTCTCTCATTCCTTGTTCAATTGGTTTGATGTATTCTTTTGGAACAGCTCCTCCAACGATTTTACTTTCAAATTGGATTCCTGATCCTGGCTCTAATGGTTCCATTTCAAACCATACATCACCATATTGTCCTTTACCACCTGATTGACGGATGAATTTACCTTGAACTTTAACTGCATTTCTAATTGTTTCTTTGTAAGCAACTTGTGGTTTACCTACATTACATTCAACTTTAAATTCTCTTTTTAATCTATCAACGATGATATCTAAGTGTAATTCACCCATACCAGCGATAATTGTTTGTCCTGTTTCATGGTTTGTATAAGCTTTGAATGTTGGGTCTTCTTCAGCTAATTTTCCTAAAGCAATTCCCATTTTTTCTTGAGCTACTTTATCTTTTGGCTCAATAGCAATATCTATAACTGGCTCTGGGAATTCCATTGATTCTAGTATAACTGGATGATCTATATCACATAGTGTATCACCTGTTCCAACTTCTTTTAATCCTACTGCTGCAACGATATCTCCTGTATAAACTTTGTCAATATCTTCTCTGTGATTAGAGTGCATTTGTAGAATTCTTCCGATTCTTTCTTTTTTGTCCTTAGTAGCATTTAATACTGTAGATCCTGAATCTAATGTTCCTGAATAAACTCTCATGAAACATAATTTTCCTACAAATGGATCTGTTGCAATTTTAAATGCTAATGCTGCAAATGGTTCTGAGTCTGATGCATGTCTTTCAACTTCATTTCCTTCATCATCAACACCTTTTATACTTGGTACATCTAATGGTGATGGCATATAATCAACTATTGCATTTAATAATTCTTGTACACCTTTATTTTTGTAAGAAGATCCACATGTTACTGTTACAATTTTGTTAGCAATTGTTCCTACACGTAAACCATGTTTGATTTCTTCCTCTGTTAAAGCTTCACCCTCAAGATATTTCATCATTAATTCTTCATCTTGTTCTGCAACAGCTTCTACCATTTTTTCTCTGTATTCTTCTGCTTGTGCTCTTAAATCTTCTGGTATTTCTGTTTCTTCAATTTCTTTTCCTAAATCATCTTTATGGATGTATGCCTTCATTTTTATTAAGTCAACAATTCCTTTGAATTGATCTTCAGCACCAATTGGTAATTGGATTGGAACTGCATTTGCACGTAATCTTGTTTTTAGTTGTTCTACACATAAAAAGAAATCAGCTCCTGTAATATCCATTTTATTTACATATACCATTCTTGGTACTTCATATTTATCGGCTTGTCTCCATACTGTTTCTGTTTGTGGTTGAACTCCACCTTTTGCTGCTAATATTGCTACTGATCCATCTAATACTTTTAGTGATCTTTGAACTTCTACTGTAAAATCAACGTGACCTGGTGTATCAATAATATTAATTCTATTATTGTTCCAGAAACATGTTGTAGCAGCTGAAGTGATTGTTATACCTCTTTCTTGCTCTTGTTCCATCCAGTCCATAGTAGCAGCTCCTTCATGAACTTCTCCTATTTTATGAGTCTTTCCTGTATAGAACAAAATTCTTTCAGTTGTTGTTGTTTTTCCGGCATCAATGTGTGCCATTATTCCTATATTTCTTGTTCTTTCTAGTGGGTATGCTCTTCCTGCCATTTTCTATATTTCCTCCCTTCTACCATTTGTAATGAGCGAAAGCTTTATTAGCTTCTGCCATTTTATGCATATCTTCTTTTTTCTTGAATGCTCCACCATTTCCAGCTACTGCATCCATAATTTCTCCAGCTAATTTTTCTGCCATTGTTTTTTCATGTCTATTTCTAGCATAAGCTACTAACCATCTTAATCCTAATGTTTGTCTTCTTTCAGGTCTAATCTCTAATGGAACTTGGTAAGTTGCTCCACCTACTCTTCTTGCTTTTACTTCAAGTACTGGCATTACATTTTCTAAAGCTGCTTCAAATACTTCTAAAGGATTTTTTCCTTCTTTTTCTTTTATGATGTCAAATGCATCATAAACTATTTTTTGAGCTATAGCTTTTTTTCCATCTAACATTACATTGTTTATTAATTTTGTTACAACTTTGCTATTGTAGATTGGATCTGCTAATACTTCTCTTTTTGCTATATATCCTCTTCTTGGCACTATTCTTCCCTCCTTATTTAATATTAATACTTAATTTAAGTATTTAGGTACTCTGGAAAGCTTTACTTTCCCGTATAGTGCTTATCTATTCTAAATTTAAGTACCTTAAATCGTAGAATTACAAGCACTAAATTTATTTTGATTCATTTTTTTAAATGAATTCAAAATGGTAAGATACGGATTTTTGTTGGTTAACCTAGGACGAAGTCGTACGTCGGTACGTCGATATCTAGGATAGCCGGCGAAAATTCGTAGATTGCCGTTTTCAATTCATTTTAGATTATTTTTTAGGCTTCTTAGCCCCGTACTTAGAACGTGCTTGCATTCTGTCTTTAACTCCTGCTGTATCAAGTGTTCCTCTAATTATGTGGTATCTAACTCCTGGAAGGTCTTTTACTCTTCCCCCTCTAATTAGTACAACACTGTGTTCTTGTAAGTTATGTCCTATACCTGGGATATAAGATGTAACTTCATAACCATTTGAAAGTCTAACTCTGGCAACTTTTCTCAAAGCTGAATTTGGCTTCTTAGGTGTTACTGTTTTAACTACTGTACAAACACCTCTTTTTTGTGGTGATCTGTCATTAGTTAATCTTTTATTTTTTGAGTTCCACCCATGTTGTAAAGCTGGTGAGTTTGATTTTGTTGCTCCAGTTTTTCTTCCTTTTCTTACTAATTGATTGATTGTTGGCACTTAAATTTCACCTCCTATTTTTTATTTTGTTACAAACGTAATAAAACCGTTACGGAAATATACATTTAGAGTATTTTACCATAACGGTTTATATTGTATCATTTTTATTATAATAAGTCAAGGCTTAATATTTTTTATAACTTATATTTTTATAATCTTACTGTTTAAAATATGTAATATTATTTTTTTATTTTTCCTATTTGTTCTAATAAATTATCAACTGTCACTCTTCCTGTTTGGATTGCCATTAACTCTTCAAGGAGTTTTGAACCTGAATCTACAGGTGAAAATATATTTTCTTTTTCTTTTTCTAAAAATAATATTTTTATTTCTTCAGATATATCTGAATTTATGACATATAAGTATATTTTTCCATTATATTCAAATTGGTCAACTACATAAAATTCAACATCTTCATATTCTATAAATTTACCTTTCCAATCAATTATCAAACTATCTCTTAATCCCATAACTTATTCCCTCCTTACTATTTCCTCTTTTGCATTACTTAACGTTGATTATCATTTTCTTTTAGGTTAGTATTTTTATTAAGGTTTGCTTGTCTTCTATTATTAAAGAAAGTTCCTATTGTAGCAAATCCAGACATTATTGGTCCTAAAAGACTATTTTTTTCTGGCTCTCCAATATCTGCAAAGCCTTTTGCTTTAGAACACATTTCTGCTGCCATTTTATTAACAAACATTTGTGCATCCATTCCTTTTTGTGCATCTGTAGCAAAAAGTTGTTGCATACCATGTGGCATTCCTGCTCCACCTTCACCTACGTGTTGTGCTACATTTTTTGCTAAATCTTGAGGTGACATTTGTGAAAGAATTTCATTTTTTAAATCAAATCCTAATTGTGCTGCACGCTGTGGATCTGTATCTGCTAATTTACTAAGTGAGCTGATTTTTCCTGCTACTTGTGGTCCAAATTTTTCAATCATATTATGCCATTGTCCATCAGCTGTTTTGTATGATGTTGATGAAATATCCCATTTATTTCCTTCAAGATTTATATATTCATTTGATCCATTTACCATATTCATATCATTTATTGCACTATATACAACATTTTTAGCTTCCTCTGGAGATAAGTCTTTTGCAAATCGGCTAATAGATTGATACAATTGATTCATCAAATCTCTGTCTTTTAATATTGTCATTGCAGATTTGATAGCTCCAAAAGCTCCAAGTACTGCATAAAAATATGTAGCTGGTCTATTTTCGACCCTATCACTTACATCTGTAACTATTCCTTTTTTGTTAAATGCACCACTTTCATATCTGATAATTCCAAAAGCTTTTCCTTCCTTGCTTTGACTTCCCATATATTTTTCCATTTCTCTGTTATGTTTTGCAACTTTCCATTCATCATTATCTCTTTTTCCTTCAAGTACTCCTATTTCCATATCAGCAAGTTCATTTACTTCTTTTTTATTATCAATTTGTCTACGTCCAAAATATGCATAGTTATCTCTTTTTCTGAAGCTTCTATATTCAAGACCTGATTTTAAGTTATGCATATTGTCACTCATTTTTTTGGTCTCTTGTAAAATTCCGTTTTCTTCAATTCCAATTCCTTTTTTATCTGCTAATTTCATTCCCATCTTCTTATAATAATCAACTTGTTCTTTTGAAGCATGTCCACCTTGCTCAAGATCTTCAACTTTTTTACTAATCATGTCAAATTTTGGATCTATATCATTTTCAATTTCTTCAGTATTTTCTTTTTTTATTTTACCATATTTTTTCTCATGTACTTTAACTAAAGAATCTAAAAATGGCATTGGTACTTTTAACTCTACTATCTTATCAGGTGTTAAATATTCTGTTAATAAGTTATAATCTTCTTCTGATAAGTTATTTATATTTTCGCTTGTTTCTTTTCTATACTTTTTACTTCCTATAGCTTTTCCTATTCCTCTTACAACCATACCTATTACAGGTAGCTCTGAAAGTCTACCATATCCTATTCTATTAGTTTTAGTTAATTCTGGTCCTATATTTAATAAATTTCTATAAACTTGAAGTCCACTATTAACAGGAAGCTTACTATTATCTGGTTTATCTATTGGTTTTCTTTCAGTTGGTTCCTTTCCAGTTGGTTTATCTATTGGTTTTCTTTCATCTGGTTCATCTATTGGTTCCCTTCCAGTTGGTTTATCTATTGGTTTTCTTTCATCTGGTTCATCTATTACTGGTTCTGTTATTGGTTTTCTTTCATCTGGTTCATCTATTACTGGTCCTGTTATTGGTTTTCTTTCATCTGGTTCATCTATTACTGGTCCTTTTATTGGTCCTCTTCCAATTGCATCTCCTCTTGCAATTGGTTCTTCTATTTGCTCTCTTTCATCTGTTTCAATTTGTCTTCTATTAAGCGTAAACACTTTTGGATCGTCTTTATCTACTTCCCATTCAAATTCACTTATTTCTTCTATATCTTCTTCATTCTCTTCAACTATCTCTGCTTCTTCTATTTCGTTTTCATTTTCATTTTCTTTAGCTTGTTTTTCCTCTAAAAGTTGTTTTAATTTTTCTTGATTTTCAACTATTTGTCTTTCAATATCATCATGAGATTGCCAATCTTGTTCTTCAGCTGCTACTTCACTTTGTGCTTTAAGGTTTTCAATTGTTTCTTTTAGATGATCTTCTTCTGATATTTTTTCCTCAGGCTCTTTAGCTTGCTTCTCCTCTAAAAGTTGTTTTAATTTTTCTTGATTTTCAACTATTTGTCTTTCAATATCATCATGAGATTGCCAATCTTGTTCTTCAGCTGCTACTTCACTTTGTGCTTTAAGGTTTTCAATTGTTTCTTTTAGATGATCTTCTTCTGATATTTTTTCCTCAGGCTCTTTAGGATTATTCTCATTATTTTCTCTATTTTCTATTTTTGAAATATCATCTTTAAATTTATCTATATTTAATTTATTTATAATTCCTTTTATTTTCTCTGTTTTTTCTTTTGAATATCCCTTTTCTTCCTCTTGTTTTAAAAGCTCTTCTAATTTCTTTTGATTTTCAGTTATTTGTCTTTCAATATCATCATAAGATTGCCAATCTTGTTCTTCAGCAGCTACTTCACTTTGTGCTTTAAGGTTTTCAATTGTTTCTTTTAGATGATCTTCCTCTGTTTTTCCATTATTATCAGATATATCTTTTAACATTTTCTCATATTCAGTTCTTTTTCTTTCTATGTCATCAAAAGATTGCCAATCTTGCTCCTCAGCTGCTACTTCACTTTGCGCTTTAAGGCTTTCGATTGTTTCTTTTAAATGCTCTTCCTCTGTTTTTCCATTATTATCTGATATATCTTTTAACATTTGCTCATATTCAGTTCTGTTTCTCTCTATATCATCAAAAGATTGCCAATCTTGCTCTTCAGCAGCTACTTCACTTTGTGCTTTAAGATTTTCGATTGTCTTTTCAAGATATTCTTTTAGCTCTCTCTCTAAATTTTCCATCTCTTCCATAATAGTATTCCTCCATATTATTT
Organism: uncultured Clostridia bacterium; assembly: GCA_947625985.1. Next base: position 105,776 of record CANQQF010000001.1, read on the forward strand.
TTCATACGAATATATCTATACATTATATTATTTTCTTTCGTTTTTCAATATCTTTCGCCAATTTACTTAAAATGTTATATATTAGTAATAATTGTAATAATATAACATCTTTTATTTTCCTTTAGGGAAGGTTGTTTCGTAGCTTTTTATTGTTGTATTTTTCCAAACCTTTGTTTTTGTTGCTCTTTTAAATAAAATTTAGTTAGCTGTGGAAAAAAGAACCCTCATTTTTCAATGAGAGTCCTTTTTTTGTATAATCCTTTAGCCAATTTTTTAGCTTTCTCTAATTTTTCTTTCTTAATTTCTTTCATTAATTTTTTATCAAATTCCTTTTCATATTCTTTATTCATATTTTATCCTTCTTTCTTAAAAAATTTTATAAAATTTTCTAAGTCTTGCGTTATATTTTCATTATATCATAAAATAACTTTTTTTCAATTACATATTAAAATATTGTAAGCTTCTATTGGCTAGTTCCTTATATCTAAGTTTTTTATCTTTTATTCTTTTTCCCTCTAGTTCTGGAAGTATTCCAAAATTAGCATTCATAGGCTGAAATTTTTCATTTGGTGTTGATATATATTTGCTAAGAGATCCTATCATTGTTTTATCTGAAAATATTACTTTTTCTTTATTTTGTAGTTGATTAATAGCATTTAAAGCTGCAACTATTCCTGATGCAATTGATTCTACATATCCTTCTACTCCTGATATTTGCCCTGCAAAATATATATTTTTATTTGTTTTTAAATTATATGTATTATCTAATAGTCTACTTCCATTTATATATGTATTTCTATGCATTACTCCATATTTTATAAATTCTGCATTTTTTAGTCCTGGAATTCTTGAAAATATACGTTTTTGCTCTCCAAATTTCAAGTTTGTTTGGAATCCTACCATATTATAAATACTTCCCTGGGAATCATCTTGACGAAGCTGTACTATTGCATAAGGTCTTTTTGCTGTTCTTGGGTCATCAAATCCTACTGGCTTTAATGGTCCAAACCTTAATGTATCTATTCCTCTTTTTGCCATTATTTCAATTGGCATACAGCCTTCAAATATTTCCTTTTTTTCAAATTCATGTAATGTTGCAACTTCTGCTTCTACAAGTTCTTTCCAAAATTGTTCATATTGTTTTTGATTCATTGGTAGATTTATATAACTTGGTGTTTGTTTTGCTTGACGTTCTTTCCACTCTTCAATTGTTTCATCTTTCTTTTTTTCTTGTTCATAACGATCACCAAAAAAGGCTATAGAAAAATCTATACTATCTTTTTGAATTATAGGTGCAGCTGCATCATAAAAATACAATTGTTCTACACCTGTAATTTCACCTATTTGTTTTGCAAGTTCTTCAGATGTAAGTGGACCTGTAGCTATTATTACAATTCCTTTTTCTGCCATAGTTTTTACATCTGTAACTTCTTCATTAATTATTTCAATATTTGGATTATTCTTTATTTCATCTGTTATTCTTTTTGAAAATATCTCTCTATCTACTGCTAACGCTTGCCCTGCTGGGACACTTGTTTCATCAGCAATATGAATTAATAAAGAGTCAAGTTTCCTTAACTCTTCTTTTAATAGACCACATGCATTTGTTAATAAATTTGATTTAAAAGAATTGCTACATACTATTTCTGCTAAATTAGGATTATGATGTGCTGGTGTGTATTTCTTTGGTTTCATTTCATATAATTTTACTTTTATACCCTTTTTAGCTATTTGATATGCAGCTTCAGAACCTGCTAAGCCACCGCCTATTACAGTTATATATTCTTTCATTTCTTTAAATATTATCCTTTCTTTTTTCTATCTAAGCAATCTAATATTAAATTATTAAAACTTTGTTGTCACAATCCACAAAAATATTTTTATATGTAGATTGCTCCAAATCGCACTTCGCTAATGCTACGTTTGGTCGCTAACGTAGTTTTAAAAATTTAATATTAGATTGCTTATTCTATAAAATATAATTAATTTTTAAAGTGCTGCGCAGTTTGGAACACCTTAGGTGTTACAGTAAAGCACTAAAAAAATTAATTATATTTTATATTTATATATTTTATTTTAGTTAAACAAACTCAAAATATCTTCTTTAGATAATTTATTAGCAAATACTGTTTCAGTATCTAACATATTGTCAATCAATTCTGCTTTACGTTGTTGTATATCATATATTTTTTCTTCAATTGTATTTTTTGTTATTAATTTATATACTTGCACATTTTTCTTTTGACCTATTCTATATGCTCTGTCTGTTGCTTGATTTTCAGCAGATAGATTCCACCATGGATCATAGTGGATTACAATATCTGCTCCTGTTAAGTTTAGTCCTGTTCCTCCTGCTTTTAATGAAATTAAAAATACTTTTATGTTTTTGTTTTCATTAAATTCATCTACTAAGTCTAATCTTTCATCAACTTTTGTTGATCCTGTTAATTTAAAATATTTAATATTTTTTTCTTTTAGTCTTTCCTCTATTATGTCAAACATTGATGTATAACTTGAAAATAGCAATATTTTATGTCCTCCATTTGTTGCATCTGTTACTATTTCCATACATTGATCTAATTTACTACTTCCATCGCTATAGTCTTTTATGAATAACGATGGATGACAGCATATCTGTCTTAAACGTGTTAATGCTGCAAGTATTTTCATTTGGTTATTTTTAAATGCTATTGGATCTATTCTCATCTCCTCAGCTATTTCTTGTTTTGCTTGCGCTAGATAACTTAAATATAAATTTTCTTGTTCTTCTTTCATTTCACTTGTTAATACTGTTACACTTTTATCAGGTAATTCTGTTAATACTTCTGCCTTTGTCCTTCTTAGTACAAATGGCTGTATTAAAGCTTTTAGTTTTTCCATTGCTTTTGGGTTTTCTTCTCTTATTATTGGAAGTTCATATTTTGCTTTGAATCTATTATAGTCAAACAAATATCCTGGCATAATAAAATCGAATATTGACCATAACTCTGAAAGAGAATTTTCTATTGGTGTTCCTGTTAGTGCATATCTCGTATCTGCTTTTATTTCTTTTATTGATTTTGCGTTTTGTGTTGTACTATTTTTTAAATATTGTGCTTCATCTGCTATAACATAACGGAACTTATAATCTTTTTCTTTATATAATTCTATGTCTCTTTTTAATAGGTCATATGATGTTATTATTACATCATAATCTTTAATTTTATCTATTTGCCTTTTTCTTTCCTGTGCATTTCCTCTTATTACTAATGTTTTTAATTTACTTGTGAATTTCTTAGCTTCATTTTGCCAATTAAGTGTTAGTGAACTAGGAGATATGACAAGACTTGCTCTTTTTTCTGTTGGTATTAATACTTCTTGTCCTACTATCATATCTGGGCTATTTATCTCAAAACTTTCTATATAGTCTACTATTACTGATAATATTTGGATAGTTTTACCAAGTCCCATATCATCTGCTAGTATTCCACCAAATTTGTAATCATCTAATGTTTTTAGCCATTTAAATCCTGTTTTTTGGTAATACCTTAAAGTTTTTTCCAATGATTTTGGTATTTTTAATTCTTCAACATTTTCTTTATCTAAATTTTGTACTAATTTTTTGTATTCATAGTCTTTCTTTACTTCTGTTCCTTTTATTTGTTTTAGTAATTCATTTAGATACATTGCTCTATAAACAGGTACTTTTACTTCTCCACTTTTTAGTTGTTCTGGCTTAATTTCCATTCCATTTATTAATTTTTCAATAAAGCTAATTTCTTTACTATTTTGTATATCAATAAATTCACCTGTTTTTAGTCTATAATACTTTTTCTTTTCTTCATATCTTTTTATTATATCTTCTATTTCATCAGGATTTATATTAAAATCTTTTATATTTATTGTCAATAATCCACTTTGTAGTTTCACACCAATATTTCCTATTTTAGGTTGTTTTATTTGTTTTGTTTTAAATCTGTCTGTTGCAAGTATTTCAAGTTTTTGTGCATACTTAGGTATGTCATTAATTATAAAGTCATATATTTTATCATCTTCTGGCAATACAAATCTTAAATTCTTAGCATCAAATCTAAAACCTGTCTTTTTAAACATATTAAGATTTTTGGTTTCTTTTATTATATTGCGCGGAAAATCAACTTTAGCTTTCTCATCTAATGGATTAATTTCTTCTTTTCCATAATAGAATCTTAGATCTGCTATTAAATACCCTTTATCATCAAAATCTAAGTATACTTTTGTTATTAAATGTTGTGGTTTATATTTTTTTAGTTCTTCTTTGTCTATGTTTTCTATTTGTATTGCATTTTTCACTTTAGGTATTATTATAGAAAATAAATCTTTTAAATCTTCTTCTCCTAATTTTACTTCATTTATATATTGACTTCTAAATACTTCTAATAAGTTTAAATTTGTTTCTTCAAATTCTTTGCTACAACGATGTAATCTTCCTTTTTTTAATATATATTTATATTGTTTTCCTGTTATTATCCTAACTTTAAATATTTCTACATTTGGTTTAATTATATATTCTTTATCATCTTCTTTAGTCAAAATAAATTGGATATTTGGATTTTCTTCTACAAATTCTATATTTTCAGATTTTCCGTCTATTTGGAATTTTACTATTTCCCCTGATAATATTTCAAATAGTTCATCAATTCCGTTGTTTCCTATAATTATTCTAGATGCATCAAAATTATTTGATGGATAATTATAATTATTATTTGTGCTTGAGTTTGTTATTTTTATCGTTTCCCCATGTTTTAATATAAAATCTAATAGTTTTTGGCTTCTTTCATTAAACACTTCTTTTCTATGTGTAAAGTGTGCTTTTTCACCATATCTATAATATTCTTTATTTAACATTCTGTCATAGAATTCTGAAATATCTTTTATTTTATATTTTTTGTTCTTTCCTATTCTAAATTCTATTTTCATGTTGCCTGTGAATTTATCGAATATTATTGTTGGTTCTATATCAACACTAGCTAAATCTTTTTCTTTAACTCCCTCTTCATCGCCATCTAATATTTCTATCTCTTCGTTATAAAATATATTTACTAGCTGTTTAAACCTCTTATATTTTTGCATTTTTTAGTCATACCTCTCTACATTACTTTTTCTGACAAAGTATTATATACTATTTTATAAAAAAATGCAACTTTTGTTTAGAATTTACGGTGTTTTTTAATTTAAAAAGAAGATATTTATCTTTTTGATAAATATCTTCTTTGAATTTTATATTATGTTAGAATTTTCTTTTAAGTAATATTTAGCTATTAGTTCATCTAATTCTACACTTATTTTTAGAATTGTTTCGTAATCTTTTCCAGATATAATGCTCTCGTTTAACTCATTTCGTAATTTACAAATTTCTTCATTTAACATATCCATCTCTCCTTTTTTTGCAATATGTCTTTCAATATTTATAAATTACCATATTTTTCCACTAGAGTCAATAATTTATAGCACAGTTTCTTATATTTCGTACAAGGAATTAATTTGTTTTTCGACAGCATTTAATATAAAAAATGTATTTGTTTCATTTTCTAACTTTTTACTATTGAAATTACCATCTTATCCTCTTTAAATATATTATTTAGTAACTGCTCAACATATTCTAAATTTATAATTTCAATCTCTTCTAGGTAATCAAAACTGTTTATTCCTTTAAAACTATCTGCTAAAAACATTCTTGCAATATCTGCAACGTCATCATATTCTTTTATATATGAACCATAAACACTTTTTTTAATTCTCTCAAAATCTTCTTTTTTTATTCCCTCTTGTTTAAATTTTTCTACTTCTTTTTTAAACTCCTCATATACTTTCTCTGGATCATTAGCTTGTCCTGTCAATAGTATGTGAGCATATTGTTTTGTAAACTCAAATTCTGAGCTTGGTATACCATAAATAATTCCTTCGTTGTATAACCTTTTATATAATTCTGAACTTTTGCCAAATATTAAATCTGACAATATTTGTATTCCTAGATGTGTTTTTACTGTTTCTTCTTCTTGAAGTGGTGAAACTTTTATTCCTATTGTGTATAAAGGAATACTTACTTGCATTTGTTGTTCTACCCTTTCTTTTACTATACTTTCTGGTTCTTCAGGATATATTCTTTTAATTTCACCATTTGCTTTTTTGTCAATTAATCTTTTTTTGATTTCTTCTAATAAGTCTTCTGGTACAAAATCTCCGCATGCTACAAAAGTCATATTTGATGGGTTATAAAAAGTGTTGTAACACTTGTATAATATATCTTTATCTATATGACTTATTGTTTCTATTGTTCCTGTTATATCTAATTTTACAGGGTGTTCATGGTACATTGCTTCTAAAGCGTTTAAATATACTCTCCATTCTGGATAGTCATCATACATCATTATTTCTTGTCCAATGATTCCTTTTTCTTTTTCAACATTTTCATCTGTAAAGTATGGATGTTGTACATAGTCCATTAACTCATCTAGTGCTTCATAAAAGTTATCAATTCCTTCAAATAAATAAGCAGTATGATCATTTGTTGTATAAGCATTTGCATTTACTCCTAATGAGGTTAATGTGTCTAAGCTATTTGTTCCATTTTCTTGTTCAAACATTTTATGTTCCAAAAAATGTGCTACTCCTTTTGGTACTTCAATTGGCTCTTCTTCTCCAGGTACTACAAAAGTACTTTCATTTGAACCATATTTTGTTCCCCAAATTACATATTTTTTTTGTATGTCTTTTTTGGGTATTATCATAACTGTTAAACCATTTTCTAATTTTTCTATATAAACTTTTTCTTTAACTTTAAGATTTTCAATAATTTGCATAATTATAACTTTCTCCTCTCTTACTTTCTTAAGATTTACTAATTTTTAAGAAAGTATATAGTGTTAATATTAATAGATTTCGCAACATTTATAACATCTTCACGAGTTACACTTTCAATTTTATTCATATATTCTTCTAAAGATACATCCTCAGCTTCTGTCATCTCTTGTCCAAAACAATATGTTATTTGTGAATCTTGTTCATCATATACTGTTTTTAGTCCTTCTGTAATCACTTTTTTAGCCTCTTTTAGATCTGTATCTGTAAAATTTCCTTCCTCCATATCTTTTACTTGTTCTCTTATAATTTTTAGAGCTTTTTCGTAGTTTCCTATTTCTATTCCTGAGTTTATAAATATTGTATTTTTATGTCTTAAATAACTTGAACTTGCAACATATGCTAAGTGTGCTTTTTCTCTAACATTTTGGAACATCTTAGAGTTTGCACTTCCTCCTAATATCGCATTATACACAACTGCATTGTATTTTTCTTGTTCTTTCTCTATATCAATATCTAAACCTAACACTAGCTTTCCTTGAGTTACTTCCATTGATTCTTCTATAATTTTTTCATTACCACTAGTATTTCTTTTCTCTATTTTTACTGGTGAATATTTTGCTTCTCTTTCTTGAAGCCTCTTTACGTTTTCGTCCTCATTTATTAAGTTTAATATCTTTTCATTTTCAGGTATATTCCCTGATACATATATATCTATTTTACAATTTTGAATTAATTGTTTATAGTGTTCATATAATTCCTTGTTTTCTATTTTTTGAATATCTTCTATTGCACCATATTTATATAATCCAAATGGCTCGTCTTTATACATTTCTTCAATGCATCTATTTAAAGCATATTGGGCTTTATTGTCTTTCCTTCCTTCAATTATTTGTGTTAGTGTATTTTTTTCTTGTTCAAAATACTCTTGTTTAAATGTTCCATTTTCTTCAAGTGGATTTAATGCAATTTCTAGGATTAATTTAATAGCTTCTTTCCACATTTCTTCACTAGATTGTGGAAGAAATTCATCATTTATTGTTTCTATATAAAATTTAAATACTTGATTGTTTCCTATTTTATCTAATCCACAATCAAAATATCCTCCATACATTCCTTCTAGTTTTTTACTTAACTCATCTTGTGATGGAATATTTTTTGTACCTCTTCTTAATAATAAAGATATTAACGCATTCTTAGTAGCATTTTCCTTGTTTAAGTCTGTAGTAAAAAACATTGCTATTAAATTTGTTTTAAATTTATCTATATTTATTGTATGAAGTTTAATCCCTTTTTTTATTTCTGTTTTTATGTCTTTCATTTACTTTCCTCCATTTCCTTTCTTTTTATTATACTTATTTTTTTACAATTATATTCCTTAATTGTATTTTTTTCAAGAATCAAAGTTATTAAAAAAAAATCCAGCGTTATAGCTGGATTTTTGAATATTAAGTTATTATCCATCCTCCGTTAATTGAGATAATTTGCCCAGTTGTGTAGTTATCTTCAATTAACCATTCAATACATTTAGCAACATCCTGTGGTTTACCAATTCTTTCTAAGGCAATTTGTTCTTTAATTTGTTTCAATTCTTCCTTAGTCCATTCGGCATTCATATCTGTATTAATCATGCCTGGAGCAACTGAATTTACTCTTATATTTGATGGACCAAGTTCTTTTGCCATACTTTTTGTTAAAGCATCAATTCCCGCCTTTGTAATTGCATATACTGATTCCATACATGCACCAACTAATCCCCAAACAGATGAAATATTTACAATACAACCACTTTTTTGGCTTATCATAATATCTGCAACTTCACGTATCATAGCAAATGCTGAATACAAATTTGTATTTATTATTTTGTTCCATTCTTCATCTGTAACATCTGTTATCAGGCCATATTGAGAAATTCCAGCATTGTTTACTAAAATATCTATCCTTTTGTATTTATCTATAGTATATTTTACTAATGCTTTCACTTCTTCTTTTTTTGATACATCTGCTGAAAAAATATCAATATATGATCCTTCTTGCTTTAATTCTTTCTGTAATTTGATTAAGTTTTCTTTGTTGTAATCTGCAACAACTACTGTTACATTTTTCCGAACTAATCCTTCAACAATTGCTTTTCCGATACCTTTTGCTCCACCTGTTACAATTGCTATCTTAGTATTCATATGTTCTACTCCTTTATATTCGATTGTATTATTATACAATGTTTTGCTGTTTTTTTCAAGTTTATAGCTACAAAAAAAATAGCTTAAATAAGCTATTCTTTTTTTATGTATTAATTAAAATTTTCTTTTCCTTGCAGCTTCTGATTTTTTCTTTCTTCTTACACTAGGTTTTTCATAGTGTTCTCTTTTACGAACTTCCTGCATAACTCCAGCTCTAGCACATTGTCTTTTAAACTTTCTTAGAGCTTCTTCTATATTACCATCTTTTACTTTTACCTCTGACATCTATTTTCCCCCCTTCCGGCCATACACAATAAAAATGTATGTGGGACTTATTATTAGTTCCTATAACGTAATATATTATACATAAATCGCTATTATTTGTCAAGACTAAATAACACAGCTTTTTTATTTTTTAAAGATTTTTGCACATCTATAATACGCTGGTTTGTTGACCCTTTAAATCTTAATCCTACTTTCTTATTTTCTTCTTCAAATTCTCCATCTACCATTACATCTATATATTTTAATAATTCATGTGTTTCTTCCCAATTATTATACATCTTTCCTAATATGTCATTTTCAAATGTATATCCTGTATAACACCATATTGTTTTATCTGGAAACTTTTCTTTTACTTTTTTTACCAGTGGTAACAATCCTTGTTGATTAGTTAATTCTAGTGGCTCTCCTCCTAATAAAGTCAAACCTGATACATATGAGTGATTTAGCTCTTCTAATATTTTTTCTTCTGCATTTTCATCATATTCTTTTCCATAGTTAAAATCCCATGCTTCTTTATTAAAACATCCTTTACAATGATGTGTACATCCTGTTACAAATAAAGATACTCTAACTCCTGTCCCATTTGCTATATCAACTTTTTTTATGTCCGCATATCTCATTTTATTCCTCCCTAAGCTTTAACCTATAAGTAAAAAGTTTCTCATGAATGGGTTTGTTGCTGGAATAAACCATAAAATAACTCCTATTAAAACCACAATGATTATTGCTGCTAATAGTGATAAAACTCCCTTTTTTGTAGGTTTTTGCGGTTTACCTTTAGGTATACTTTCATATATTGCACTAGCAACTTCCATTAATCCTTTTGCTGTTCCTACTTTAGATTTCTTCTTTTTCTTTTTAGCTTCTTTTCTTTCATTTTCTTCTTCTTCTATTTCTTCTTCTATATCTTGCATTATTCTTTTCTTAGGTGGTCTCTTTTCAAATTCTTTAGTAATAGAAGATTTTATTCCTATTTCGCTATCATATTGTTGTCTTAAATATTCATCTGAAAGTATACTATATGCTTCTTTAGCTTCTTCTATCCTCTTTTTTACTAATTCCTTAGCTTCTCCTTTAAAGTTTTCAGGATTATATTTTGAAATTACTGTTTTATATGCTTTTTCAATGTTTTCAACTTTTTCGTCTTCTTTTACACCTAAAATATCATAATAATTTTTCATTTTTCTTTGGATTCCTTTCATTCTACTAATTTTATTTTATACTAACCCATAAAAAATATCAATAAATTAATAAAAAAAAGTGGATAATTTAATGAAGTGGTAAAATGAAAGTAGACACAAAAAAAGTGTTTACTTTCATTTTTTTGATATAATAAAGAAAAAGATTG
>CANQQF010000002.1 GCA_947625985.1 uncultured Clostridia bacterium
TCTTTGCATTCTTACCTACCGTGTCTACATAGTAGCCACGGCACCAAAAACTTCGCTGCCCAAAGTTGTATTTCAAATTTGACCACCTCTGGAAAATTATGAGGCCGCTTTTGCCCCTTCAATATTCCCATAAATTTTGATACAGATAGTTTAGGTGGTATTGATACAAACATATGCACATGATCCGGGCATACTTCAGCCTCTATAATTTCCACTTCATTCCAATCACACAAATCTCTCAATATTTTTCCGATTTCCATCCTTTTCTTTCCATAAAAAATTTTTCTCCTATATTTAGGTGTAAACACTATATGATATTTGCAATTCCATTTTGTGTGTGATAAACTTGAGGATGTATCATATGTAGTGTTTTCACTTTTAGTTTTTTTGCTAAATATACTATTCATGATACGCAACTCCCTTCATTTTTATCTTATCAATTATGCGTCGAAACATATTGATATTATATCATGAAGGGAGTTGCTTTGCTACAAAGCTTAAGCTTATGTTACTACCGGCATAGCCGGAAGTATTTAGTCAAAAAAAAACAAACTAACACTCTATGTTAGCTTGTTTTTTTCACTTTCATCCACATTCCTTTCATATATAAATTTAGCCAAAAAATCATAACTATTTTTCAGCTTTTTACCAATTAAAAGGTAGATATGTAGAATTATTTTCGCTTAACACTTTTGGTATAAAATCTAATGTGTTTACTGGAATATTGTCTTTATCTACCCATATAATTTCCTCACATTTATCTTTTTCATTATTGTTAATATTGCCTGACCAACGAGTGGTTTTGAATACAAAGTCAACATATTCTTGATTTTCACTAACTCTTCTATTTAAAACCTTATAAAATTCTACATCTTCCATATTTATATTTATTCCTATTTCTTCTTTTGCTTCTCTAATTAATGCTTTTCTAATTTCTTCATTTGCTTCTACATGTCCACCTGGTAAAGAATACTTACCATCCTCATACCCTGTGTTCTTTCTCTTCATTAGTAATATTTTATTTTGATTTTCTAGTAATAATTGCACACTTATTGGTAATTTGTTTCTTTCTCCCATTTTGTATTCCTTTCATTATAATTTATTCTTTTCTAAAAAATAAAATTCCAGTTTCCAATATTGTTAAACCTAGTATTTTCATTTAATTTATGTGTTTTACATAAATTATTTTTTCTTTAGTTTATTTTTTATCTATAAGTTTCCTATTGAAAAATAGTATACTATATTTCATATATCTTGTCAATTCGTATTATGTTACTTTCTTATTATACATTTTTGTTTAGACAATATTATCACCTCTTGATAAAAGTTTATTTTTTATAACATATTAAAATATCTTCCATACTCCCATTTGAATTAACCACATTTTTCCATCTTTTCCTTAAATTTGAAAGTGTCACAATTTGTAACGGTTTCATTTTCTTCTTTTATCATTCAAACTTTGCCAAGCATAGTAATACGTAATATAATATATCATATGTATGAAATATTATATTAATGATTTTCCATTTCTAGCAATAATCTTTCCACAAAATCCTCCATATTCAAAATATTCTTCTGGTGCAAATTTCCCACTATATTTCCATTTTTATCCGTAAATATTCCAATTTTGTTTTTAACCTTATATCTTGTAATGGACATGTGTTCTTTGATGGAATTTTAAACTGAATGTATTTAATAATTCAATTATCATATTTAAATTATAATATTTAACTGTTCTTTCAAATTTTCTATTACCTTTTTTTGAACCTGTCGGAAATTCTGACAGGTTGATTTTTTATCAAGTTCCTCTTCTAAATAAATATTATTTAGATGTTCTATAATATTTGTTCTTGAAGTGCCAAATAACTCTGCTATTTTACGAACATTCGTATTGTATTATATATATAAATTAAATTCAATCTTTTTTTTTAGTCTCCAAAATTATATAACTTTCTCTACAAAAAAAAGAAGTGTCATCCATTTTATTTTGGATACACTTCTTTTATTTTACTTATTTTTACCACAGCAGTTTTTATATTTCTTACCACTTCCACATGTAGTGAACTGCTAAATATTATAAGTATTTATGATATTTATAATATTATTGGTATTTCAGTGATTCACGGCATTAGAATATTTTTATATAAATAATATTTATGTTATTATTTATATTATGAATATTTTAATTTTGTCAACAAATCGTCAACATTGTTGCCAACATTTTATTTACCATTATTATAGTTAGTATACGGTATAATAAAATTTTTGTCAAATAAATAAAAGTTAAATTAGAATTTTATATCACGATTTTTTTTGATTTTTTCGTAATATAGGTTCATAAATTTATCTTTCATATTCATAGTAATACAAGATATTATTGTCTATATCAAACACTCCAAAAGAAACTGAATAATATAAACCACTTATTACTTCATCTATGCTATGCTTGTCTTTTGCTCCATTGCTTCTATTTGTAAATATCCAATATTTATTTTCTATATAAGGAATTTTATTATAAATTCCTTCTCTTGTATAAAATTTAAGTCGTTCCTCAATTTTTTCGTCTATTTTTCCTTTTATCCAATTATTATTATTTTTTATTTTATTTAAAATCTTTTCTCCTTGTCTTTTTGATAAGTAGATTATTTCCAACTTTTCTTCATCAAAAAATTCTCCCTCTGATAAATTTGTTACTTCCTTTTTACAAATTAATGGAATAATAAATTCAAGACCTTTATATGATGGTTCTATCTCAGTATATAACTCCCAACCTATTATTAAAAGTCCAATAATAAAAAATATTATAATAGAAGTAATTAATATTTTTTTCTTCATATTATTTTACCTCAAATTTGCCTATGGTCATTCTTATATCTATATCATACTCCTTTATTACTCCACTATGCACGGAAAGACTTGCAAAATTATATAAAGTACTAGATAATAAACTTTTAGAAATACTAGATGTATCATTATAGTATTTTATTAAATTTTTAGGTTGAGAATAATCATATCTATCATGTAATGTTATCTCTAAATTCCACTTATCAATATCTCTCTTTCCTTTTATGTATAAATCAGCACTATGTATTGAAAAATATAAATCTTTATCATTAAAATTCATTGGAAAAGAATTATCTTTTGTACTATCAAATGTAAATTCATTACAATCGTTTCCATATTTTTTTACTATATTGTTTATGTTTTCTTGAAAATATTTATCTTCCGTTATTTCTTTTATAACTTTTCCTTCTGTTATAACCAAATTTTCTGGTTCTTTTTTTAAAGAATGTTGTAAAAAATCTGCTGATATAGGAAATTCTGCATATTTTCCACCTAATTCAATTACTGTTTGCCAAAATACAAATTGCATTTCTTTAAAAGTATTTTTTTCATATTGTTTCTTATTTTTGGTTAAATTAAATATAAAACTAATGCTTGTAATTATAGTTTTTATACTATCTTCATCAGTAAAATTACCATTACTTATTTTATCAATGCCATCTTGAAACTTCATTACTTTTTTATATAAATCATATGCTTGTTTTAAACTAATTGTTTTTGCACTTTTTAATTCTTTACCTTTTTTCATTTGTTTTATATTTTGCATATCGTGATTAATTTGTTTTTTTATTATATTATAATTCCCATATGGTATTTTATTTAAATATTGATATGTTAAATATCTATCAGTTAACCATATCTTTTGATTTATATTAATATTTTTTGTGTTAGTTAATTTCATAACATTATTATATAATGTTTTTTCTCTTAGACTTACTTTTTTTGGCATTTTCAAATCTAGAAATGAATATATGTTTTTTACACAGCCATTCCCAAAAACATCGTTTGAAACTTTCATATTTCTTTTACATAATAAACATTCATGCATATTTTTTCCTTCTTTCAAATTAATTTATATTTTTAACTCTACATATAAAAAGGAATTTCTCTTGAAACATTTCCATTTCCTTCTTTTTGAACTTGTCGGAAATTCTGACAAGTTCAAATTTTATATCACGATTTTTTCGATTTTTTCGTGATATAGATTTTTATATCACGATTTTTTCGATTTTTTCGTGATATAAATTTTTATATCACGATTTTTTTAGTTTTTTTATGATATAAATTCTATATTACAAAATAAAATTTTATTTTAAAAATAAATTAATATAACTTTCAAAAGCAAAAATTTGATTTCTACTATATCCTGTTGTTTCTTTTATAATTTCTTTCTTTAGCAGTGCATTTACTATTCCATTTATTGTTGTTAATTTGATATTAGTCTTTTCACTCATTTTATTTCTAGTAAGTTTAGGTTCATCATATAGTACATCAATTACTTTTCTTGCATTTTCAGGTTTTACTGGTAAATTCATTATAATATCATCTATTTCTTTTGTAAATTTAACTACTTTTCTAAACTTTTCTTTAGCTGTTTTTGAAGTTTCTATAACAGCTTCTAAAAAGAATTTGATCCAACTTATAATATCATTTTGTTTTCTTACTCTCGTAAGCATATCATAATAAAGCTCTTTATTTTTTTCTATGTAATCTGAAATATATAAGCATGATTTATCTAGCATCTTTTTACTTTGAATATATAAAGGAATTAGTAATCTTCCTATTCTTCCATTTCCATCTTGGAAAGGATGAATTGATTCGAATTGATAATGTAAAATTGCAATTTTTATTAAATCAGGTGTATCTATTTCTTCATTATTTATAAATTTTTCAAAATCTGTCAAGCATTCTGCAATTTCAGTATGTGGAGGTGGAACATATACTGCTGTCGAAGGCATACTACCACCAATCCAGTTTTGTGAAGTTCTAAATTCTCCTGGTGTTTTATGCTCACCACGAACTCCTTGCATTAATATTTTATGTATTTCTCTTATTAATCTTGTACAAACAGGAAAACCTTCTGTTATTCTGTTTACAGCATAATTTGTTGCTTTTACATAATTTTGAACTTCTTCCCAATCATCTCTTTTTTCTGGATTTATATCATTTACATCAAGCAAATCCTCCTCAACAGTTGTTTTTGTTCCTTCTATTCTACTTGATTTATTTGCTTCGATTTTCACATGCATTTTAATATATAAATCTACATTTGGAATTAATTGTGAATATGCATTTAATTCACCAACTTGTCTATTTGCCTCTGCTAGTAACTTGTCCAATTTTGTATCATTCCATCCCCAGTTATAGTTTATTTTGCTGGGAATAAAAGCTTTGTAATCGTTCATATTTATATATTTTCCTGATTTGTATTCTTCAAGTTTCATATTTTCCTCCTTATAACACACTTTCATTTCATTTGTTCAAGTCTTGTTTCCTTCAAAATTTTATTTATTCTGTCTTTATATATGTTATCTTTATTCCAAATAGAATTAATCAATTTAATAATATCTGAACAATAATATATCAAGTCTGGTAACATTGTAAGAATAGTATCTCCGATTTTATTAATATCTGCTAATAGTATGTTCCTTTTTATTCTATTAGCTGTATCTATACAATTATGGTATAGATAATCTTCATTATTTTTATTCTGTTTTATAAATATTAATTCATTTCTATTTTCTTTTAAATTATTTACAAATGTCTCCGTTATTTCCTCGATATATTTCTGTATTTTCTCAGTATTATTTATATTTTTATTTATAAAATGTTTATATGCTTCTGTTTTATTATGTTCTTTTATTTCAATTATAATTGTTTCAGGGGAAGATAAATAATCTAAAGTTTTACATTTTTTTTCATTTGTTAAACCAATTATAAGCATAATTTTTTCTATATAATCATACATATTATTTTCAACAAAATAACTATATTTATATTGCCATTTTAATTTATTTCTTCTTTCCCTTTCAGAATTATATACATTTACATATGCAGTTATTATTATTGTAGTTAAAATTAACTCAAAAATTTCCCATTCTTTATCATCAATAGATTTAAATATTGAAAAACAATATATAAATAATAATTCTATTATTATAATCGGAATTAACGAAATTAGATTTTTTAGTGTTCTAAAGATGAAACTATTTACTCTTTCTAATATAGGATATATTTTTAACACTAAAATTTCTATCGCAGTTATTATATCAATATTATATTCTTTATCCCCATATATATATTTAAATTTTAATTTTTTAAATATGCTACTCAATATAAAAATAATGATTATTGCAAATATTTCAAAAATTATAATTTTCAATTTAGTAGGTTTAAATAGATATATACTACTATTTAATAAAATCATCCATAATAAAGCTAAGAGTAATGTATATATTAATAAAGCAATTTTTTCAAGTTTACATATCCTTATTTTCCCATATCTTATATTAAGTAAAAAAAATAAAATACTTACTAAAGCAATGGTTAAGCTGCCTATACATATAAATTTTATCATATATTACTTCTCCTTTTATTTGCGAACATCTGTATTGTATCATATATATGAATTAAATTCAATCTTTTTTGAAAAGTCTTTAAAATTATACTTTAAAATTTTTATATAATCGATTACTAATTTAAATATTTAGTGCTCAAATCCTTTACTATTATTTTATTTCTTAATAATTAATTTTCCAATATGTTTATTTTTAGAATTTTTACTAATTATTGAATATCCTATACTATCAATTTTATTTTTTATTATAATATTTCCGGGAAAAACCATTGTTTCACCAACCTTTATGTTCTTTATAGTAAAGTTTATTATTGTTTTATCTTGCTTTTCTAAAACATCATAATCAATAAAATCATAAATAGTATCTATTGATTCAACACTAGAATCATAAAATGGAAATGTAGGCGATGATGATATGTGTAAATTAGTAGATAATGGCATTCTTCTAAAATCAGATATATCATTTTCATATTCAGGCATAAACATTTTTCTTGAATACTCTCTATTAAGTTCTTCTCTAATATCTTCATGTACTTTCGGAAATTCTTCGGTATCTATATAAGTATCTTTTGGTAATTCAATATTAACTTCTATTTCTTCATCCGAAATATTTCCTATTTCTGAAATTGCTAATTGTATAAATTTATAATCTTTGATTTCATCCAAGAATACTAGCCACTCTAATACTCTTTTAATTCTATTGTCTAAATCCAATATCAATTTGTATTTTTTTAAAGATTTCATACTTCCTGTTTCTTTATATTTAGCCAGAGGACCTAGGTAACCATTCGAACTAGAAAAACCATCAAAACATTTACTCACATTACCTATATAAAAAAAGTTATGATCTAGTTTAATTTCAACGGCTTTTGCAAAAGATTTAATATTTTCTATTACTTCTTCATCTAATTTAATAGCTTCTGATTTGAATAAACTATTAGTAAGAGGAGTATTTAATATTTTTTCATTGTTTTCTTCAAAATCGTCTATTTCAAAATTATTTATCTCTTTTATTAATTTTTTTAGATTATCCTTCTCTTCATAAAAATCAGGGAAAAAATCATATGAATTTAATACTATGTCATCACTTATTTTGCCATTAACGATTCCGCTAATTTTAAATTGTGATTTATTATTTGAATTCTTTTCCTTGTATATAGAATCTAATATATATCTAGAGATATTAGTATTTCTAGAACCTTTCCTGACTTTTATATATCCTCTTTCATAATTACCATATTTCTTTTTTAACAAATAAGGCCTATCATTGCACTCGAATATTCTAAAAATCCCGAATTTTTTAGAATCATATCCTATTATTTTAAACTCTATACTTATACTTGGTTCTATATTTTCAGTTACTAATTCTTGATAAATAGCACTATCTTTAGCCTCTGATGTTTCAATACCTTTTATTTTTCTTTCTCCGTCTGGTTTTACTTTTACCCCCGTTATAATGTATTTATCTCCTTTTGCGTTTGAATTAGCTAAACAAATAATATCATTCAAAAAATCTCCTTTGCTTTTTGCATTAGACCAATCATAAATATTAAGCTTAAAATCTATAAATTCATTTTCTATTTCATTGTTTATATAATCAATAATACTACTATCTTCCAACACAAAATACCTCCCAAAAAGATATCCTTATTATATCATATTTTTGTTAATATCTTATTGTTTGTTCAATTATTTTTGAATAAGTTGTTAATTCAAAGTTTTTATTAGCCTCTTTTCTTGATTTCTCTGAACTTTTGATATAATAATTTTCAGTTGTCTCAATATTACTATGACCTAAAATAGTTGCAATATCTTTTATTTTTGCTCCATTATATAAACTTTTGGTAGCATAACTTCCTCTTAAATCGTAAAACCTGCAATTACTTATTCCAAGTTCATGATGTATAATTTTAAATGGATATCTAATAACATCTGTTCCCGAATATGTTCCATCTTTTTTTGTAAATACCATTTTAACATTATTTTTTCTTTTATATTTACTTTCAATTATTCTATATTCAACGATTTTACCATATTTATTTTTTATTTTTTCTAGATAATATTTTTTATATTTCTTACCATATTGTTTTCTTAGTAATTTTTGTTTCACTTTATAATTATATAATGCTTTATACAAAGTATCACAAATAAATACTTCTCTACGACTACCATCAGTTTTTGTTGTTCCTAAATACCATCTCCCTTTATTATCCTTTTGCTTTGCATATACTGTCTTAGATATTCTTATTATTCTTTTCTCTAAATCAATATCATCCCATGTTAAAGCAAATACTTCTCCTGTTCGCATTCCTGTATAACATGCTGTTAAGAACGCACAAGTAAATGTATCATTCTTTTTAAATCTAGTCAAAATTTTATCGATTTCATCTTGTGAATAAATATGTTTTACATTGTTTTTTTTAGTTCAAATGATAACACTCTTGGAATTTGTAAATCTCCTGCTGGATTACCTTTTATAAATCCAAAATAATTAGCCGCATCTCTTAATGAGCTTTTTATAACTTTTTGATAATTTCTTAAGGATTCTTTCGAATTTGATTTTTGATATAATTTTAATAAAGCTTGGTTCAATATAATGGAGTCAAAGCACATAATCTATATTTACCAAGCTCTTTCTTTATAGTTTCAAATGTCTCTGAATATCTTTTAGCTGTTGAATATTTATAATTTATTTCAAAATATTCTTTCATCCAATAATCTAAATAATCAGCATAAGACATTTGAGATTCTTTCGGTGTTGTTTCTCCATTAATATAATTGTTATATGCTTTTAATCCAAATTCATATGCTTCATTTTTTGTTTTAAATCCCGATTTTGAAATTCTTGTTCTTTTGTTATTTACTTTTGCTCCTTCAAAAAAATATTCATAAACTTTTCCTCTTTTTCTTACATTAATTCTTCCCATTTTATTACCTCCTTTTTCTTTTATAATCATTTTATATCATTTGTAAATTCAATTATATATAAATTTTTTACACAAAAAAAGAAGTGTCATCCATTTTATTTTGGATACACTCCTTTATTCTCAAGAGTTTTCAGTTTTTATCTATAAATTTGGCATTACTTATTTCTACCACAACAATTCTTATACTTCTTGCCCGAACCACAAGGACATGGATCATTTCTTCCGATTTTTGGTCCGTCATTTATAACTGTTCTTGTTTCATCAGTTTTTATTTTTCCACCTTTGTCTACACTATTAATTGCTTCCATAGCTGCACCAGTAATTTTAACAGTTTCTTGTCTTTGTACATTTTCTTGCTCTCTTAAATTCATTAATAATTTTACAACATCTGCTTTAATGTTAACAATCATTTCGTCAAACATATCTGTACCTTCAATTTGATATTTAACTACTGGATCTTGTTGACCATAAGCACGAAGTCCAATACCATCTTTAAGTTCATCCATATCATCAATATGATTCATCCATTTTTCATCTACAACTTTAAGCATAACAACTCTTTCGTATTCTCTAAGTCTTTCTTCTGGAATTTCTCTTTCTTTTTTAGCATACTTGTCTCTAGCTTCTTTTTGTAAACGTTTGATTACTTTTTCAGGATTCTTTTTATTCTTTTTTAGATATGTTGTTAAATCAATTCCAAATGTATTAAGTATTTCAACACTTAATGATTCTAGGTTTAATTCTGGTTCTTCACCTTCAATGTACATATTAACTATATTTTCTGCTGTTGCATCAATCATTTTTAAAATGCTGGCATGTAAATTTTCTCCATCTAGAACTTCTCTTCTTTGTCCATAAATAATTTCTCTTTGTTGATTCATAACATCGTCATATTTTAATACATTTTTACGTATACTAAAGTTTCTGCTCTCTACTTTCTTTTGGGCATTTTCAACTGATTTTGAAATTAGTCTTGAATCTATTGGCAAATCTTCACTTGCACCTAAGCTGTTATAAACATTAGCAATTCTATCACCACCAAATATTTTCATCAAGTCATCGTCAAGTCCAATATAAAATTTAGATTCACCAACATCACCTTGACGTCCACTACGTCCTCTTAACTGATTGTCAATTCTTCTAGATTCATGTCTTTCTGTACCAATAATTTTAAGTCCACCAGCTTTGATAACCTTTTCTTTTTCTTCTTTTATTTGTTCATCATATTTTTTAACTAATTCTTTAAATTGTTCTCTTACTTTTAGAATATCTTTATCTTCTGTTTCATAAAATGTATTAGCTTCTTCAATTAACTCTTCTGAAACTTTTTTCTTTTTCATTTCTTGTTTTGCTAAGAACTCACTATTTCCACCAAGCATAATGTCTGTACCACGACCAGCCATGTTTGTTGCTATTGTAACTGTTCCAAATTTACCAGCTTGAGCTATAATTTCAGCTTCTTTTTCATGATATTTAGCATTCAATACTTGATGTGGTATTTTTTCTTTCTTTAATAATCCACTTAGTTTTTCAGATTTTTGAATTGATACAGTACCAACTAGAACAGGTTGTCCTTTTTTATAACTTTGTTTGATACTTTCTACTATTGCTCTATATTTACCATTTTCGTTTTTATAAATTACATCATTTTCATCTTTACGAATCATTGGTTTATTTGTTGGTATTGCTACAACATCTAAGTTATAGATTTCTTCAAATTCTCCTCTTTCTGTCATAGCTGTACCTGTCATTCCTGACAATTTATTATACATTCTGAAGTAATTTTGGAATGTAATTGTAGCAAGTGTTTTAGATTCATCAGCAATTTTTACTCCTTCTTTTGCTTCAATTGCTTGATGTAATCCATTGTTATATCTTCTTCCGTACATAATACGTCCAGTAAATTCGTCAACTATTAATACTTCTCCATCTTTAACAATGTAATCTATTTCGTTTTTCATTACTCCATGTGCCCTTAAAGCTTGATTTACATGATGTACTAAAGTAGAGTTTTCTAAATCATTAAAGTTTTCTAATTTAAAGAATTCTTCTGCTTTTTTAATACCTTTTTGTGTTAAAGAAGCAGATTTTGCTTTTAAGTCAACGATATAATCATATTTTTCGTTATCTTCTGCTTGATCAAAGTCTTTTACATCTTCTTCTATAATTACCTTAGGTGATAATTTTTTAACAAAGTTATCAGCTCTTCTATATAAATCAGATGATTGATTAGCTCTACCAGATATAATAAGTGGTGTTCTAGCTTCATCTATTAAAATACTATCAATTTCGTCTACAATTGCATAATGTAACCCTCTTTGAACTAATTGATCTTTATAAATTACCATATTATCTCTTAGGTAATCAAATCCAAACTCATTATTCGTACCATAAGTAACATCAGCAGCATAAGCTTTTTGCTTTGATGTTGGATCCATTTGTGCAATAACTAATCCAACTGAAAGACCTAAAAATTTATATAATTTTCCCATCCATTCACTATCTCTTTTTGCAAGATAATCATTTACTGTAATTACATGAACTCCTTTTCCTTCTAAAGCATTTAAATACACAGGTAGTGTAGCAACTAAAGTTTTACCTTCTCCAGTTTTCATTTCAGCAATTCTACCTTGATGTAAAATAATTCCACCTATTAATTGAACATCAAAATGCCTCATTCCAAGAACTCTTTTTGAAGCTTCTCTAACAACTGCAAAAGCCTCTGGCAATAAGTCATCTAAAGTTTCTCCTTTTTTTAAACGTTTTTTAAATTCATCTGTTTTTCCTTTTAATTCCTTATCAGTTAATTTTGATATTTCATCTTCTAAGCCATTTATTTTATTAACAAGTGGTCTTATTTTTTTTACTTCTTTTTCACTATATGATTTAAATAATTTCATTTTCGAACACAATCCTTCCGTTATTTTATACTACCATGTTACTATATCATGAAAAATATTTTTTATCAAGGTTTTTACTCATAATTATTATAATTATTTAATATATTTAATTATACATTACAAAAATAAAAATTAAAAGAAATTTTAATTTCCAAAGAGGAGTTTAAAAATGTTTATTTATAATGTTAAAGTAAATGGTACAAAAGTATTTAAAAGATTTTTTACAATCATAGTTATATTAGTTACTGTGATTTTATGTATATGTGTTTATAAAATTTTCAAAGGAGCAGGTGAAAATTTTATTGTTCAAGATAATATTAGAGAAGATGAAGTATCTACAATTTCAAGCAAAAATTATACTAATATTCTTAAAACTGTAAATGAAGATGTAGATACATATATTGGAAAAAAAATAAAATTTACTGGATATATCTATAGAGTCAATGACCTTTCAGAAAATCAGTTCATTTTGGCAAGAAACATGGTAATCTCTTCAGATTATCAATATGTAATAGTCGGATTTTTATGTGAATATAATGATATAAAAGATTTTCAGAATAGTACGTGGGTTGAAATTACTGGAGAAATTCAAAAAGGATCTTATCATGGATCTGATATGCCAATTGTAAAAATATCTAATATCAAAAAAGTTGATAAACCTAATGATGAATATGTTTATCCTCCTGACGAAACCTATATTCCAACTTCTTCTGTTTTATAAAAGCCGGTATCAAACCGGCTTTTATTTATTATTTTTCTATTTCTTTATAATTTCTACTTAATTTTTTATATGTAAACCACTTACTTTCACCATTTTCAACTTCTTCTTTTATTTCGTCTAAATCTAATTTAGAAATTTCATCTATAACTTTAGAAGCTAATTCATAACTTAAAATTTTAGTTTCACCTTCTTTAAAATTAACAAATTCCTTAACTTCATCAATTATATGTACATTATATTTTTTAACCAATCTTTCGTTCAAATAGTCATAAT
The DNA here is from genome assembly GCA_947625985.1 of uncultured Clostridia bacterium. Next base: position 13,243 of record CANQQF010000002.1, read on the forward strand.
CATCATAAATCTCAGGTGTTGAAAAATAATCTAAATATTTGTTGTAAAACAGATAATCAGTAACTAAATGTAAAAAGCATCCCCTTTTAAAACTTGTAGTTATTTCATTATCTTCTAAAAAGGCTTTTAAATTTGCTTTTGAAGTTTTTTCAGCATAATGTGATTTTGATTTAGGTTTTACCAAATCTGGTTCAATTGATCCATACAAAAACTCTTTTCCATCTTTTTCTTTATATTTTTTTAAATGTTCTTGAGCAACTGCGAGATGAATTACATAACCTGCCATAAAACTTCCTCCTCACTGAATTTATTTGGAATATTATTATACTTTATTTAATACAAACAGTCAAGTTTTGCCAAAAGTAAATCACTACTTTTTCTGTACTCTTTTATGAATTTATGTTATATTATTTTTCTATTATATAATCCATATTGGTTTATCATTTTATATGTGATATACTTAAGAAAATTAAATGTAAAGGAGCAATTTTTATGAATAAACAAACTTTTACTTTTTTAGGAAGAGATTCAGGATTTGGAAAGGAGAACACCTCTGCATATGTTATAAATGGAAATACATTTCTCTTAGTTGATTGTGGTTATACTGTATTTAACAAAGTTATGTGGGAACTTGATATTACAAAATATGAAAATATACAAATAATAGTCACACATCTTCATAATGATCATGCTGGTTCTCTAGGTCATCTAATAGCATGTTTATGGTTTAATTATAATAAAAAAACTACTTTAATCAGTAAGTGTGAACATATAGCAGAATTTTTAGATTTTACTGGAACACCTAGAGAAGCATATAATTTAGTTGATAACTTTAAAGAATATGACTTAGAGTTTATAAAAACTGAACATACGCCTTATGTTGATGCTTATGGATTTAAAGCTACTATAAATAATAGAAAAATTGTGTATACAGGTGATACTGGAACTATTGAGCCTTATAAAAATTATTTAGATGGTATAGATGAGTTTTATATAGATACATCTGTTACTGGAGGTGGTGGAACACATCTTAAAATCGAAGAAATGTTACCATTATTAAGAGAACTAAAATCAAAAGGAACTGATATATATTTAATGCATCTACAGAATAAAGATAAAATTAGAGAAATAACAAACAATGAATTTTTTATGGATTAGAAAGGAGAAAAAATGAGTCAAAAATATATGTTCCCCGATTATAATAATAGCATTTTAAATATGATAACGTCTATTTTAAATTATTATGGTGGAAAAAATATACACACTTCATTGCCTGAGCTAGATGAAATACTAAACAAGAATTATAAAAATGTTGTAATGGTTCTATTAGATGGTATGGGTGAAAATGTTTTAAAACATGCATCCCCTGACGGACTATTCTCCAAGCATAAAATAAAAACAATAACATCCGTATTTCCATCTACAACTGTTGCAGCACTTACAACATACTGTACAGCACAGGCACCAATTGAAACAGGTTGGATTGCATGGTCTCAATATTTTAAAGAATGTGGTAGATCAGTAGAAATATTTACAAATAAAGATTTTCATACTGGAGAAATTATTCCACAGGATAAATTTGATGCTCAAAAACTTTTAGGTTATAACTCAATATTTAATCAAATAGAAAAAGCATCACCTGATGTAAAAACTTTTGAAATTCAACCTGCACATTGTAGTATTAAATCTCATAAATGTATGCATATCTTTGATATTGAGGGATTATGCGAGTCAATAGAAACATTGTGTAAATCTGATGAAAGAAAATATGTATTTGCATATTATGATAGTCCAGATAAATTGAATCATCGAAACTGTTGGGATTCTGATATAACTAAAGATTTTATTTTACATGTACAAGATTTATTTAATAACTTACAAAAAGAGTTACAAGGCACAGATACTTTAATGATAATATCTGCTGATCATGGACATAATAATCTCCATAAACATTATTATGCCATGGACTTTGAAGATTTAATAGATTGTTATACAATGCCACCATCTTTAGAAGGTCGTTTTACATCTTTTTATATTAAAGCTGAAAAAAGAGATTATTTTGAAAATAAATTTAAAGAAAAATTTAAAGATGAATTCTTACTTCTTTCAAAAAAAGAGTTTCTTGAATCAAATATTTTAGGATTTGGAACTCCTCATAGAAAGATTGACGATTTTATAGGTGATTATGTATCTATTGCAATATCTGACTCTGCAATAAATGTAAAAACAGATATAGCAATTGATAAATATGAAAAGTTATCAAGTCATTGTGGACTAACAAAAAATGAAATGGAAGTTCCTTTAATTGTTTTTGATTTAAAATAAGAAAAGTAGTTTCGCTACATGAAAAAATAAGCAACTCTATTTAAAAGAGTTGCTTATTTTTTAGTCAAATTGATTATTTATTTCTTTTAATATAACATCATGTGCACTTCCTTCTGTTATACTTACATCTGAAACAAGTGTTAAACGAGCCTTTTCATGAAATTCTGGAATTGAAATACTTCCACAGTTACACATTGTAGATTTTATTTTTGCAATAGTTATATCTAAATTATCTTTTAATCTTCCAGCATAAGGTATATATGAATCAACACCTTCTTCAAAAGAAAGCTTTTTGTCGCCTCCCATATCATATCTTTGCCAGTTTCTCGCACGGTTTGAACCTTCTCCCCAATATTCTTTAACATAAGTATTTCCTCTTTTTATAATTCTTGTTGGACTTTCATCAAATCTTGCAAAATATCTTCCCATCATTACATAGTCGGCACCTAATGCTAAAGCAATAGTGATATGATGATCATGAACTATACCACCATCAGAGCATATAGGAATATATATACCTGTTTCTTTATAATATTCATCTCTTGCAGATACAACATCTATTAATGCTGAGGCTTGTCCTCTACCTATTCCTTTTGTTTCACGAGTAATACAAATTGAACCGCCTCCAACTCCAACTTTAATAAAATCTGCTCCTGCTTTTGCTAAATATAAGAAACCTTCTCTGTCAACAACATTTCCAGCTCCTATTTTTAACTCATTTCCATATTTTTTACGAACATAATCAATTGTATTTTTTTGCCAAACTGAATACCCATCAGATGAATCCATACAAATCATATCAACGCCAGCTTCTACTAATGCTGGTATTCTCTCTTCATAATCTCTTGTATTAATTCCGGCACCAACAATATATCTTTTTTGTTCATCTAATAATGAATATGGGTTATGTTTTCTTTCTTCATAATCCTTACGAAAGACTAAATATTTTAAGCATTCTTTTTCATCTAATATTGGTAAACATGCAATTTTATTATCCCAAATCACATCATTAGCTTCTGCTAATCCAATTCCTTCTTTTTCCCATACAACTTTATCTTTTGGTGTCATAAAGTTATCTATAGGAGCATTCATATCATCTCTTGAAATTCTATAATCCTTATCAGTAACTAAACCAATAAATTTTCCTCTTGCAGTTCCATCATCAGTTACTATTACAGTAGAATGCCCTGTTCTCTTTGTTAAAGCAATTACATCTTTTAGTGGTGTTCCTGTTTTTACATTTGAATCACTTGTTATAAATCCGGCCTTGTGATTCTTTACTTGTTTTACCATTTTAGCTTGGTCCTCAATTGATTGAGAGCCATAAATAAACGCTACTCCTCCTTCTCTTGCAAGTGCAATTGCCATTTCTTTTCCAGAAACAGCTTGCATTATTGCAGAAACCATTGGAACATTTGCAGAATATTTTGGCTCTTCTCCTTTTTTGTATTTTACTAGTGGTGTTTTTAATGAAACTTGACTCGGAATGCAATTTGTATCAGTTAAATTTGGTAATAATAAAAACTCATTAAAAGTTCTTGAAACATCTTCTAAAATCTTTGCCATTTTTTATCTCCTTTTCTTAATTTAATATATCTATTCTAACATAATAAAATTTAATGGTCAATTAGTTTTTATTATAATTTTTATAAAAAAAAAGAAGCCTTTCGGCTTCCAGAGATTTCAATTACAATCTCTTTTAAAAATAGCTTATCCACAATAATCAGGATATAAAGCAGGTGTACCGTCTGCATTTAAAATCATTTCTGGCTCTAAGGCAAATCCAGGATTATTATCGTTTGTTTGATAATCTTCAATATAATCTATTGCCCACATGTAACCAGTAGTATAATTAGCCACAATATATGTCGTTGTTGAAACGATACCCTCTTCATCAGTATCAACATTTATTCCTACTAGTCTCATTCCCTGATATGTTTCCAATGTTTGAGGTGTTCCATCATTATTATACAATTTAATAGGACCAGCAGTAAAAGAATAGCTTGCAGTGCAAATCTTTACAGCAACAGAAAGATATCCTGTATTTTGATCTTTTAAAACATAAAAATTTGCTAACTTATCTCCATACCGTTCTACTCTTACTAAATCTGTTTTTTTAACGAGATTTCCTGCCTCAAAAACATCACCTTGAAAATTATCATCAGTATAATGCTCACTAGTTGCTTGTACACTTCTTGCATATGTAATACAACTAACAAATAAACCAACAATCAGAATAAATGCCAACCAAAACTTAATGTTCAAGAAACTACGATTAGTTTTCATGATATCCTCCGTTTGTGAATCCGCAGGCTTAAAGCCTGTTTCTATTTAATAAAAAAACGATTATAATTAATATTATAACATGAATTATGTTAATTTGCAACTGTTTTATTGTTTTTTTCAAAAAAAGGCTACTCATGTAGAAATCTCTACTGAGTAGCAGAACCCTATTTAAACTTGACTTTCGAGTACTTTTCGTACCCTTCTAGGAATATCTCCCTTTCTTGTTCAGACAATTTATATATTTCAAAATCTTTAAAAAATTGTATAACACTGTAAATTTCATCATGAGTTTCTAGGCTCATAATTTGATTTTCATCTTTACGATGGAGTGCTTTATTAACAATTTTTCTAGCTTCAGTGATTATGTCTGAATCTTTATCAAGTGTCTTGACTGCATAATTTACAGCAGCTAATTCAGAGAATTTTACGTTAGCCCAACTAATTGGATCGAACACAAAATTCGAATTTCTTTTCATAATAAAAAGAACTTTACTTCCAGTCTCGCCATATTGCATTTTAATGCAAGTATCAAGACTTTCAAGTTTTTCTTCATATTTTTTTAATTCATTGAGCTTAACATTGTATCGATGTTCTCTGACTACATCCACAACTTTTTCGATAGCCAAAGCAGCTATCACCAAAATGAAGATACCCATAATCATAATAGTCAATTTTCTTACCTCCTGTGTTCTTTATTAATGTAGAATTATAGGTTCTTAATATAGTCCTTCGACATATTTAAATTATACCACAGTTTACATAATTTGTCAATTTGCGATTAGTATGATATCTAAACCTATTGTAAAAAAAATTATTTTTATATATAATTATTAAAAATATAATATGGAGGTAAAGTATTTTGAAAAATGAAAATGTTTTAATTTTAGATTTTGGAGGACAATACAATCAATTAATTGCTAGGCGTGTTAGAGAATGTAATGTTTATTCAGAAGTTGTACCTTATAATATTACAATTGAAAAAATTAAAGAAAAAAATCCTAAAGGTATTATATTTACAGGAGGACCTGCTAGTGTTTTTGGACCTGATTCTCCAAAATGTAGTAAAGAGATTTTTAATTTAGGAATTCCTATATTAGGAATTTGTTATGGAATGCAACTCATGACACATATTCTAAGAGGAAATGTTGCAAGAGCTGAAAAAAGAGAATATGGAACAATAGAAGTTCAAATAGATAACACTTCTCCCCTATTTAAAGGATTTAAAAATCAAAATGGCTTTTTAATGAGTCATACAGATTTTGTTGAAACTCTTCCAGATGGATTTCATAATATTGGTTCTACATCTTCTTGTCCAAATGCTGCTATAGCTAATGATGAAAAGAAGTTATATGGTATTCAATTTCATCCAGAAGTAAATAATTCAATAAATGGAACTAAAGTAATTGAAAATTTCTTATATTCTATATGTAATTGTTCTGGAAATTGGACTATGTCTTCTTTTGTAAATGATTCCATTAAACTTTTAAAGGAAAAAATTGGAGATAAAAAAGCTTTATGTGCTTTATCAGGCGGTGTTGATTCTTCTGTTGCAGCTGTATTATTGAATAAAGCTATAGGAAAAAATCTAACTTGTATTTTTCTAGACCATGGACTTCTTCGTAAGAATGAAGGAGATGAAGTCGAAAATATATTTAGAAATCAATATAATATAAACCTTATAAGAGTAAACTGTAAAGATAGATTTTTAAGTAAACTTGCCGGAGTCGTAGATCCTGAGCAAAAAAGAAAAATAATTGGTGAAGAATTTATTAGAGTATTTGAAGAAGAATCAAAAAAAATTGGAACTGTTGATTTCTTAGTTCAAGGTACAATTTATCCAGATGTTATTGAAAGCGGTTTGGGTAAAAGTGCTGTTATTAAAAGTCATCATAATGTTGGTGGATTACCTGACTATGTAGATTTCAAAGAAATTATTGAACCTTTAAGAAATCTATTTAAAGATGAAGTTAGAAAGACTGGTCTTGAACTAGGAATACCTGAAAATTTAGTATATAGACAACCATTTCCTGGTCCAGGTTTAGCTATCAGAATTATAGGTGATATAACAGATGATAAATTAACAATTTTAAAAGATGCTGACTATATCTTTAGAGAAGAAATTTCAAATGCTGGGTTACACAAAAATATAAATCAATACTTTGCCGTTTTAACAAATTTAAAATCTGTTGGTGTTATGGGTGATGAAAGAACTTACGATTATACTATAGCACTTCGCGCAGTTGAAACAACTGATTTTATGACTGGTCAGTGGAGTAAAATTCCTTATGATGTTTTAGAAAAAGTTTCAAGTAGAATTGTTAATGAGGTTGAACATGTAAACAGAGTTGTTTACGATATAACATCAAAACCACCTGCAACAATTGAATGGGAATAATTTTCAATAAAAATAGTTAATTTTTTAATATCTTGCTGTCGCAACTATTTTTTGCTCCAAACTGTGCGATATTTTCAAAATTAACTATTTTTATTTTATTATCTGTTTGAAATTCCTATTGCTTCAGTTGCAACTACTCCTCCTCTTGTTATTTCAATTCTATTTAAAAATTTTTCCTGTAACAATTTTATCAATGCATCATTTCTATCTTCTGTTTGAGTACATTCAAGTAATATTGAAGTATAATTATAATCAACAATTGAAATATCAAATATTTCTGCTATTCTAAATATTTCTTTTTTATCTTTATCTGAGCAATGATTAACTCTAATAAAAATTATTTCTTTCATGTGTATTGGTATATCTGTATAATCAACAACTTTAATTACTTCTACACTTCTATTAAACTGCTTTTTTATTTGTTCAAAAGTTTTATCATCACTTGTAAAACTTATTGTCATACGGGATACTGTTGTATCTTCTGTTGTTCCAACTGTAATACTATCTATATTATATGATTTACTAGAAAATAATCCAGAAACACGTGCTAAAACACCTATTTCATTTTCAACAAATAAACATATCCATCTTCTTTTTTGTTCCATATTATTTCTCCTCCTTGAATTCTAAAGTTATTTCATTAAGAGAATCTCCTGGTTTTACCATCGGTAATACATTTGTTTCTCTATCTATAATAAACTCTATAACAGTTGGAGTTTTCTTATTTTTCTTTGCCTCTTTTAGAGCTTTCTCAATATCTTCAACTTTTGTAACTCTTATACCCTTTGCCCCATAACTCTCTGCTAATTTTATAAAGTCTGGCGTGAATTCTGGACATTTTTTATTTGGATTACTACAAGCAGTATCACAACTTTTTCTATACCTTAAACATGTATGTGAATAACGTTTTTTATAAAACATTTCTTGCCATTGTCTTACATTTCCTAAAAAGCCATTGTTTAATACACATACTACTATTGGCAATTCATTTACAACTGCTGTTGCCATTTCTTGAATATTCATTTGCATTCCACCGTCTCCGGCAAATAGTAACAACATCTTTTTTAGGGTTTCCGATTTGAGCTCCTATAGCTGATGGAAGTCCATATCCCATTGTTCCTAAACCACCAGAAGTTAGTAATTTTTTTTCACTATTAATATCCAAAAATTGTGTTGTCCATAATTGATTTTGTCCAACATCTGTAGTAATAATTGCCTCTTTAAATACTTTATTTACATATTGTATTATCTTTTGAGGTGTCATTCCTTCTTCACCCATATCAATTGGATGTTCTTTGTTCCATTCTTTAATTTGGCTAACCCACTTGTTAATTTGTAGTGGCTTAGCTTTTTCTATTAAAGCATTTATTGCTTTTTTTGCGTCAGCAACTATTGGTATGTCAACTACAATATTTCTTGAAATTGCGGCTGTATCAATATCAACATGTATTATTGTTGCATTTTGAGCAAATGTTTCTATTTTTCCTGTTATTCTATCATTAAATCTTGTTCCAATTGAAAATAAAACATCACATTCACTAATTGCGTTATTAGCCGCATAACATCCATGAATTCCAATATTTCCAACATATAATTCATGTTTAGTATCTATAGCTCCTTTTCCCATAATTGTTGTTACAACGGGTACTCCTGTTAATTCTACTAACTTTGTTAGTTCTTTATTAGCATGAGCTATATTAACTCCTCCACCAATTAAAAAAACAGGTTTTTTAGCATTATTCAAAACAGTTAAAGCTCTCTTTATTTGTCCTGTATGTACATCTACATTTGGTTTATATCCCCTAATATTTATTTTGTTTGGATATTCATCACTACCCATAGCAATTTGAATATCTTTTGGTATATCAACAACAACTGCTCCTGGCTTTCCTGTTCTTGCAACATAAAAAGCCTTTTTTATAATTGTAGCTAATTCTTCGCGTTTTCTAACTGTAACAGCATATTTACATATACTTCTCATTATTCCAATTGTATCAACTTCCTGAAAAGCATCATTTCCTATCAAATTAGTTGATACTTGTCCTGTAAAACAAACTAAAGGAACACTATCATAGTTTGCTGTAGCAACACCGGTAACGAGGTTAGTAGCACCTGGTCCACTTGTTACTAGACATACTCCAACCTTTCCGGTTGATCGTGCATAACCATCAGCTGCATGAACTAAACCTTGCTCATGACGTGGTAAAATAACTTGAATATTATCTTCTCCATAAAGAGCATTAAAGAGGTCTATTGCTTGTCCTCCAGGATATGCAAATAAAGTGTCAACTTTTTCTTCTTTTAACGCTTTTACAAATAAATCTGCACCAGATATTTTCATATACTACTTCCTCCTTTTCCCAATTTTTCTATAATATTTTATCATTTATATAATTAAAAATCAATAAATTAATTTACCAACTTTTCAATATATTGTAATTCAAGAAAAAATATGTTATAATAATGTTTACATAACAATGTTATACTTTTGTTATACTACATCCCAAATTTGGGAAGGAGATTTCAAATTAAAAAATATATTTATTGGCACACTAACCATAAATGAATATGGTTATTCAAACTAAACTAGAAGAGAGGTACAAAATGTTTAAATCATTATTTGGTTTGATTATATTCTTATTCATTCTTTCCATATTCTTTAGACCTGCTGGACAAGTCGCTTGGTTTTTATTAAAAGTATGGTTTTGGTTTATAATAATCGTAATATTTTTTAGTATATTTGGAATTATTCTTTTAATGTCAATATTTTGACTAAAGAGGTGGTTTATATAAATAAAACCACCTCTAATTTTTTTCTAAAATTGTTTTTATTACTCCTTTATCTATAAATGTTGCAAATATGTTTTTTAAAATTATTAAAATAATTGGTCCTGTTATCAATCCTATAATTCCAAAATATTCAAATCCTGTATACATCGCTAATAATGTAAAAATTGGATGAACTCCTATATGTTTACTAACAAGTTTTGGTTCTAGTATTTGTCTAACCACAGACATTAATACTAACAACAATAATATTGAAAATCCTAAATTTAAATCTCCATTAAAACCACAAATTACTGCCCATGGTATCATAACCGTTCCTGAACCCAATATTGGAAGTGCATCAACGAATCCAATAAAGACTGCCATTAACAATGGGTATGAAATATTAAATCCCATAATTTTTAATAAGTATAATCCTACAAGTGATATTACAAAAGAAACTAATATTAATATAGCCTGTGCTTTTAAATAACTACCTAGTGATTGAATTAAATCTTTAAAATGATTATTTATCCTTTGCATCCAACTTTTTGGTAAATGATGTTCCATTTGATCTAAAATATAAATTCTATCAACACTTATGAAATATAATGCTAAAACAGTAATACCAAAATATATTGCAATTGTAGGTAGTGATGTAACAATATTTACTAAACTATTTAAAAAACTCTTCAACCATTCTGAAGCTGTATCTAAAATAGAATTTGTTGAATTTTGAATTACATTTTTTATTTCATCAGATAAGTGTAACTTATTAAAATCAAAGTTATTTGAAAAATTATTAAACAACTCTCCAGCTTTATCAAAATAATCATTTAGTCCTTTTAGCAAGTTTGATGCTTCAGAAAAAGAAGTAATAATTAGCCATGTTAAACCACCTAAAATAATAAGAGCTACAATAATAAATATAATAATTGCACTTGCTCTTCTAGTTATTTTAAAGCTATTCATCATCCTTTTTATTAGTGGTTCTATAATTAAAGCAATAATAAAAGCAACTAAAAAAGGCATATAAAAAACTGATAATTTAAATGCAATTATAGTAGCAATTAATAAAAAAATAACATATACTATTCTTTTAAAGACACTTGTCCAATAATGTGTATCATTAAACATATTATCTTCTCCTTAAGTATAGTATATGCTATTTTTATTATTAATATTATGAGAATTTTCTAAATTGTAGAATATTATTCAGCATTTTCATCTGTATTGCAATCACATATTTTTTCTACTGTTTGAGAAACTTCTTCTTTCCCTATTTCATCTGTATTTTGTGCTAAATCTCCTAATGTTAAAATCCCTATTATTTTATTATTGTTATCACAGACTGGTAATCTTCTTATATGATTTTTAGACATTTTACATTGAGCGTCTGAAACTTCATCATCTTCCTTACACGCACATACATTTGTAGTCATTATTTCAGATATAGGAGTTTCCTTTAAATCTTTGTCACATGCAACTGATCTTAATATTATATCTCTATCAGTTACAATTCCACATAAACAATTTTTATCATCAGCAATTGCAACAGAACCAATATGATTGTCAGCCATTAACTTTGCTACTTCTTTAACTTTTGCATCAGGTAATACTGAGCAAACATCATTACACATACAATCTTTAACTTTCATAATACTACCACCTTTCAAAAATCTCAGTTTTAGTTTTTACAAAAAAGTTAATATATATACAAAAAGAAGTAGTTAATTTATATTTTATATTAAAATTTTTTTACTATTTCTTTAAATTTATTCCCCCTGTCATATGCATTTTTAAACATATCAAAACTTGCACTTGCTGGAGAAAATAAAACTATTTGTCCTGATTTAGATTCTTTTTTTGCTCTATTTATTGCTTCTTCTAGACAACTACAATCAAAAATATCCAAATATTTCTTTTCTTTTTTCAATTCATTCTCAACAGCATCACGTATTTTTTTGGAAGTTTGACCAATTAAAATAAGTTTACAAACATGTTTTATGATTGGTTTTGCTAATGGTTTATAATCTAAGTTCTTATCAGAACCTCCTGCAATTAAAATAATTTTTTTATTGGAAAATGCTTCAATTCCAGCAATTGTTCTCGTAGGAGATGAACTTGCTGAATCATTATACCATTCAACTCCTTCTATTTTTTTTATGAATTCTAATCTATGTTCTACTGGTTTGAATTTTATTAATGCACTTTCTGCTGTTTCTTGTTTTACAAATTCTTTTGTTGCTGCAATTGCTGCACATATATTTTCAAAGTTATGTATTCCTTTCAATTTGATTTGATCTCCATATATAATATGCCTTCGTAATCTATTGTCACATTCTTTAATTGCATTATCTTCAACAATATAACCATGATTTAATCTTGATTTACTACTAAAAAATATTACATTTCCTTTTGCTTCACTTTTCATTTTTTTAGTTATTTTATTATCATAATTTAATATTAATAAACCATCTTTATTTTGATATTTAAATATATTCTTTTTAGCATTAATATACTCTTGATAGTCTTTATGAATATTTAAATGATTTGGTGTTATATTAGTTATTACAGATGTTTGTGGGCTTACATCCATATCCATTAGTTGGAAACTACTTAATTCTAAAACAACTATATCACTTGGTAAAATCTTATTTAGTTTTGTAAATAATGGTGTTCCAATGTTTCCACCTAAATAAGTATTATATCCGCCTTCTTTTAAAATACTATAAATCATACTTGTAGTAGTTGTTTTCCCTTCACTTCCTGTTACACCAATAATTGGACAAGGACACATTTTTATAAGCATTTCAATCTCTGTTGTTATTATTGCTCCTCTTTCTTCTTCAGCTTTTAATTCAGGTCTTGTAGGTAAACAACTTGGTGACCTAAAAATTAAAACAAAATCTTTTAAATTTTCCATGCAATTTTTTCCTAAAAAATAGTTAAAAGAATATGCTGTTACTTTATTAATTATATCTTTTGGTATATCCTCATATTCTCTCTCATCAAAAACAGTAACTTTTGCTTTATTATCAAATAAATAATCTAAAAGTGGTGCATTACTAACACCAAGTCCTATCACAGCTACTTTTCTATATTTTATAAAATTGTTAAATTCTTCAAGTTTTTTGTTTATATATTGTTGCAAATTCTTTCACCTCTTTAATTTTCCCTTATTATAAGATATTATACATTATATAATATTGTGAATAAAAGTGCAAGAAAACGGAAACTATAATACTATAATATTTCAATGGAGGTGCATTTATTATGTCAAAATCAAATAAAAATAATAACTCAAACAATAATAGCAACAACAACAGAAATAATAACAATAATAATAACAATTCAAAGAATAATAATGAAAGACAATCTAATAACAACAAATAATTAACCAAAAATAAAAAAGAATAGTAGATAAATTACTCTATTATTCTTTTTTATTTAAATTTTTTTAATCAATATCATATTTTTTTCTTGAAGCATAACTTGTATGTAATAATTTTTCAGCTAATTCTCCTCCTGGTTTACCTATATAATCTGCATAAATTTTTTTCAATATAGGATTTTCATGAGATTTCCTTATTGTACTTTTTTCATCTATTGTATATAAAGCATCTGCTCTTAATTTTCTTACATCAACTTCTGAGCGGATTTTTGAACTTTTAATTGGTTGACCTCCACCCATTATACATCCACCAGGACATGCCATTATCTCTACAAATTGATAATCAGATTTTCCACTTTGTATTTCTTCAAGTATTGTTTTTGCATTTGATAAACCACTTGCTGCAACTATTTTTATGTCTTTTCCTCCTATATTTATAGTAGCTCTTTTTATTCCTGCTCCTCCACGTACTTGCTCAAAATCAATTTTTTCTAAATCTTTTCCTGTTAAAGTATCTTGAGCTGTTCTTAATGCAGCTTCCATTACTCCTCCTGTTGTTCCAAATATAGCTCCTGCACCTGTTGCTTCACCCATTGGACTATCAAATTCTCCATCTGCAAGATTTACAAAATCTATATTTGCTTGTTGTATCATTCTTGCTAATTCTCTTGTCGTTATAACAGCATCTACATCACGAAGACCATCTACTTCCATTTCAGGACGAGTTTTTTCAAACTTTTTAGCTATACATGGCATAACTGATACAACATATATTTTCTTTGGATTTATATCTTCTTTTTTAGCATAATAAGACTTTAAAATTGCTCCAAACATTTGATGAGGTGATTTACATGTTGATAGGTGTGGCAATAAATCTGGATAGTTTGTTTCTATATATTTTACCCATCCAGGCGAACATGATGTAATCATTGGAAGATTATCATTTTTAGAAAATCTTTCAACAAATTCATTTGCTTCTTCCATTATCGTGAAATCTGCACCTGTATTTGTATCAAACACTTTATCAAATCCTAATCTTTTTAAAGCTGTTACCATTTTTCCTTCTGCGTTTGTACCAATAGGCATTCCAAATTCTTCTCCTATTCCAACTCTAACTGCTGGTGCTGTTTGTGCAATAACAACTGTATCTGGATCTTTTATTTTCTCCCATACATTATCAATTTCTTCTTTCTCATGCAATGCTCCTGTTGGACAAGCTTGGATACATTGTCCACAAAATGTACAGTTAACATTATTTAAACTATTGTTCCCTACTGTTGAAACACATGATTCAAATCCTCTATTTATACAATCAATTGCTCCTACTCCTTGAACATTTTTACATGCAGCAACACATCTTCTACATAAAATACATTTATTTGTATCTCTAACAATAGATGGAGATATATCATCTATATCATGTTTTATTCTTTCTCCTTCATATTCAATTGTAGACATATTAAATTGTTTTGCTAATGTTTGTAATTCGCAATTTCCTGAACGAATACATGTTAAACAGTCTTGTGGATGGTTAGATAGTATTAAGTCTAACATCATTTTTCTTGCTTCCATTAATTCTGGTGTATTTGTATGTACTACCATTCCATCTTCTGCCATTTGTATACATGAAGGAACACAACCTCTTCTTCCTTCGATTTCAACTATACACATTCTACAGTCACCAACTGCATTTATTTGTTTTAAATAACATAGAGTAGGAATGTCAATTCCAGCTTGTTTGGCAGCTTGTAATACTGTAGTATTTTTATTAACTTTTACTTCTCTATTATCTATAGTTAATGTTATCATATCTTCCATTATGAATTTCCTCCTTAAATTTTAATACAACTTCAATTTACTTTATAGCCTTAAATGGGCAATTATTTAAGCAAGTACCACATTTAATACATTTTTCTTGATCAATAACTCTTTTATCTCTTCCTTCACCTTTAATTGCATTAACAGGACAGCTTCTTTGGCATAACCCACAACCCTTACATTTTTCTGAATCAATTGTAATTTTTGAAATTGCTTTACATTCTGAGGTTCTACAGTTTTTATCTATTGCATGTTCTTCAAATTCTTCTCTAAAATATTTCATTGTACTTATAACTGGATTTGGTGCACATTGTCCTAACCCACAAACACTTGTCTTAGCAATCATTTTTGCAAGTTTCTCTAATCTTTCTAAATCTTCTTTTTCACCCTTACCATCACAAAGTTTTTCTAATATTTCAAGCATTCTTTTTGTTCCTATTCTACAAGGAGTACATTTACCACAACTTTCACTTACAGTAAATTCTAAATAAAATCTAGCTAAATTTACCATACATTTTGTATCGTCCATTATAATCATTCCACCAGATCCCATCATAGAACCAATATTTTTTAAAGATTCATAATCAATTGGAGTATCTAAATGTTCTTTTGGAATACAACCTCCTGAAGGTCCTCCTGTTTGTGCAGCTTTAAAATCTCTTCCGTTTGGTAATCCTCCACCAATGTCATAAACTATTTCTCTTAATGTCGTTCCCATTGGTACTTCTACTAGTCCTATATTATTAACATTTCCTCCAAGTGCAAATACTTTTGTTCCTTTTGATTTTTCTGTACCTATTGAAGAATACCATTCAGCACCATTTAAAATAATTTTTGTTATATTAGCATATGTTTCTACATTATTTATTAATGTTGGCTTTCCCCATAATCCACGTTGAGCTGGGAATGGTGGTTTTAATCTTGGTTGACCACGTTTTCCTTCTATAGATTCTAGTAATGCTGTTTCTTCTCCACAAACAAAAGCTCCCGCACCTAAACGAATTTCTATATCAAAATCAAAATCTGAACCAAATATTTTTTCTCCAAGTAATCCATATTCTCTTGCTTGTTCAATAGCTATTTTTAATCTTTGAACTGCTATTGGATATTCTGCTCTAACATATATGTAACCCTTGTTTGCACCAATTGCATATCCTGCAATCGCCATAGCTTCTAATACACAATGTGGATCTCCTTCAAGAATACTTCTATCCATAAAAGCACCTGGATCACCTTCATCAGCATTACATACTACATATTTTTGTTTACCTTCAACTATTTTTGTAAGTTCCCATTTTTTACCTGTTGGGAAACCTGCACCTCCACGTCCTCTTAATCCAGAGTCTGATATTACTTTTATTACATCATCTTGACTCATTTCTTTTAAAACTTTTTCTAGTGCTTCATATCCTTCAAAAGCTAAATATTCATCTATATTTTCTGGGTTTATTACACCACAATTTTTAAGAGCTATTCTTTTTTGTTTTTTATAGAAATTAAGTTCATCTAAACTATTTACTTTACTACCATCTATATCTTTACACAATAATCTTTCTACTTTTTTACCTTCTACAATATGTGTTTGAATTATTTCTTCACAATCATCAGGTGTAACCATTGCATAGAAAGTATCTTCAGGACGAATTATAACTATTGGCCCTTTTGCACATAAACCAAAGCATCCTGTTTTTATTACTCTAACATTTTCTATATTTTTTTCCTTTATTATCTTTTTAAAGTTTTCTAATATAAGTGGTGATTTTGATGAGGTACATCCTGTTCCGTGGCATACTAAAATATGTTTTTCTCTTGTATCAGCACTTGTATTAACTCTTAGGTCTAATTCTTCTCTTTTTTCTTTTCTAATTTTATGAATTTCTTCAATAGTTTTCATTTGAAAAATCCTCCTTAATTATTTTTTAGCTTCTAATTCATCTAAGACTTGATCAAGTTTTTGTACTGTTGCTTTTCCATAAACTTCACCATTAACAGTAAATACTGGTGCTAATCCACAAGCTCCAACACATCTTGTTTCATCAATTGAGAACATACCATCTTTGGTAGTTTGTCCTGCTTCTATTCCTAATCTTTCTTTTAATCTATCAATTATTTTTTGAGACCCTTTAACGAAACAAGCTGTTCCTAAACATACTGAAATTGTATATTTTCCTTTTGGTTCTAATGTGAATCTTGAATAAAAAGTAATAACTCCGTAAATTTCTGCCATTGGCATATTTAAAAATTCAGATAACTGTTCTTGCGTATGTTTTGGAATATATCCAAAATGTTCTTGAACTTCATTTAATATTTGAATCAAATTATCCTTTTCTGGTTTATAAATTTCAAAAATATTTTCTTTAAGAAATTTATCTTGCATTTCTTTGCTGCACTTTGTTTCTTCCATATTCTTATCCTCCATTAAAAAAACTATTTATATAAATTTATTTAAATCAATTTTTATGCATTTAACTAATTATATGTTTTTCAGAACAAATTAATTATAACAAAACTGATTTTTTTATACAATGTTTTTTTTGAAAATTTTTGTCGAAATTTAGAGGTAAAAATGTAATTTTTGTTAAGCAATGAGAATTATTGAGTTTTTTGTATTTTAATGTAAATTTTTTTGCACAAAAAAAGATAGCCTTTTTGTTTCAGACTATCTTCATAATTCTACAAATATTTCTTCAAAAACTTACCTGTATAAGATTTTTCATTTTTACATATTTCTTCAGGTGTTCCTGTTGCAACTACTTCTCCTCCTGCATCTCCACCTTCTGGTCCTAAATCTACAATATAATCACAAGTTTTTATTAAATCTAAATTATGTTCTATAACAATTATGCTATTTCCAGTATCAACTAATCTTTGTAAAATTTTAACTAATTTATGAACATCTGCAATATGAAGTCCAGTTGTAGGTTCATCTAAGATATATAGTGTTTTTCCTGTTGCACGTTTTGAAAGTTCAGTTGCTAATTTAACACGTTGTGCTTCTCCTCCTGATAATGTAGTTGAAGGTTGTCCTAGTTTTATATATCCTAATCCAACATCATATAGTGTTTGGATTTTTTGTTTGATTCTAGGTATCTTATCAAAAAATTCTAAAGCTTCTTCAACTGTCATATCTAAAACATCTGCAATATTCTTTCCTTTATATTTTACCTCAAGAGTTTCTCTATTATATCTTTTACCTTTACACACTTCACATGGTACATAAACATCTGGCAAAAAATGCATTTCTATTTTGTGAACTCCATCACCATTACAACTTTCACATCTTCCTCCTGAAACATTAAAGCTAAATCTACCTTTTTTATATCCTCTAATTTTAGCTTCTTCTGTTGCAGAAAATAGATCTCTTATAAAATCAAATACTCCTGTATATGTTGCTGGGTTTGAACGTGGTGTTCTTCCTATTGGAGATTGATCAATATTTATTATTTTATCAATATTTTTAATTCCTTTAACAGCTTTACATTTACCAGGTTTATCACTTGCTTTATTTATTTCTTTTGCAATTGTTTTATATAATACTTCATTTACTAGTGTTGATTTACCTGAACCTGATACACCAGTAACACATGTAAATAAACCAAGAGGAAATGATACAGAAATATTTTTCAAATTATTTTCTGTAGCTCCTTGAACATCAATTGTTTTTGATTTAAGAAATTTTCTTCTCTTTTTTGGAACTTTAATTTTTTTCTTTCCACTTAAATATTGTCCTGTTATTGATTTTTCAACTTTCATAATTTCTTCTGCTGTTCCTTGTGCCATTACTTTTCCACCATGTGAACCTGCACCAGGTCCAATATCTATAATCTGATCTGCTGCAAACATTGTATCTTCATCATGCTCGACTACAAGCAATGTATTTCCTAAGTCTCTTAATTTCTTAAGGGTTGCTAACAACTTATCATTATCTCTTTGATGTAATCCAATACTAGGCTCATCTAATATATATAAAACTCCTGTCAATCCTGAACCAATTTGAGTTGCTAAACGTATACGTTGTGCTTCTCCACCTGATAATGTACCTGCACTTCTTGATAATGTTAAGTATTCAAGACCGACATCCATTAGAAATTGTAAACGCTTATCTAACTCTTTTAAAATTTGTTCAGCTATCATAGCTTGAGTTTTATTTAGTTTTAGTTTTCTTAAGAAACTTTGTATTTTATTAATTGACATTTCTGTCAATTGATTAATATTTTTATTGTTTATTTTTATTGATAATATTTCTTTTTTTAATCTCGCACCTTTACATTCTGGACAATCTGAGTTGCTCATATACATTTCATAAAAATCACGCATTCCTTGTGATTTTGTTTCACTATGACGTCTTTCTAATGTTGGTATCACACCCTCAAATGGTGCTGTAAATTTTCTTACTCCTGCATATGATGAATATTCAAAATCTATTTCTTCATCTCCTGTACCATAAAGTATTTTATCTAAAAATTTACGTGGCAATTTTTTTATTGGTTGTTTAATATCTACTCCATAATGTCTCCCAATACTTTCAAAATACATTTTTGCCATAGTATCTCCACGCTTCATTGTACTTGCTCCAAAAGCTTTTACTCCATCATATAAAGTTTTGCTTTTATCTGGAATAATCAAATCTTCATCCATTTTCATTAAATATCCAATTCCTAGGCAACTTGGACAAGCTCCAAATGGATTATTAAATGAAAACATTCTAGGTGTTATCTCAGGAAAGCTAAATCCACAATCAGGACAAGCATAATTACAACTATATAATTTTTCTTCTTGTCCCACTATATCTATTGTTACTAAGTTGTCTGCATGTTTTAAAGCTGTTTCAACAGATTCAGTTAATCTACTTCTTATTTCAGGTTTTATAACAAGTCTATCAACTACTATATCTATATTATGTTTCTTCTTTCTATCTAATTGAATATCATCTGATAATTCATAAATATCGCCATCTATTTTTACTCTTACAAAACCTTCTTTTTGATAACCTTCTAATTGTTTTACAAATTCTCCTTTACGCACACGAACAACTGGAGCAAGAACCTGTATTCTTGTTCCTTCTTTTAAATTTAATATATTATCAATTATTTGATCTATTGATTGCTTTTCTATTTTGTTACCACAATTAGGGCAATATGGTGTTCCAATTCTTGCATATAGTAAACGAATATAATCATATATTTCTGTAACTGTTCCTACTGTTGAACGAGGATTTTTAGATGTTGTTTTTTGATCAATAGAAATTGCTGGTGATAAACCTTCTATTGATTCTACATTTGGTTTTTCCATAATTCCTAAAAATTGTCTTGCATATGAAGATAAACTCTCAACATATCTTCTTTGACCTTCAGCATATAAAGTATCAAATGCCAATGAAGATTTCCCTGACCCTGAAAGTCCTGTTATTACAACTAATTTATCTCTCGGAATTTCCAAATTAATATTTTTTAAATTATGTTCTTTTGCCCCTTTAATTATAATTTTATCGTTATTCATTTTCTCATTACTTCCTCCTTGATTATACCGTAGCTTATTTTATCACATTTCTGCTCAAAAGTCATTATTTTTACATTAATAAAGAGAAGGATTTTGTTCCTCCTCTTGAATATTAATTTACTTTATACGTCCAATTATATTTATCTTCTTTCTTTCCCCATTGTATACCTGTCAATTCATCATATAATCTTTTAGTTACCTCTCCAGTTTGTTGATTATTTATTTCATAACCTTTATCTTTATATTGAAGTAATCCTATTGGAGAAATTACTGCTGCTGTTCCACATCCCCATGCTTCTTCTAGTGTTCCATTTTTCATAGCTTCATTTATTTCCTCTACACTTAATAATCTCTCTTCTACTTTATATCCCCAATCTTTTAAAAGTTCAATACAAGACTTACGTGTAATTCCAGGAAGTACAGATCCTGTTAATTCAGGCGTAACTACAACACCATTAATTTTGAACATAACATTCATACTTCCAACTTCTTCAATATATTTTCTTTCTACTCCATCTAACCAAAGAACTTGGGAAAAACCTTTCTTTTCTGCCTTTTCTCCTGCTCTATTACTTGCTGCATAATTACCTCCACATTTTGCATAACCAGTTCCACCTTTAACTGCTCTGACATCTTCTGTTTCAATCATAATACTTACAGGATTTATTCCCTCTTTATAATAATTACCTACTGGTGATGCAATAATTACAAACATTGCATCATCTGATGCATGTACAGCAAGCTCTGGTGATGTAGCAATTATAAATGGTCTTAGATATAAAGATGTTCCAGGTTGAGAAGGTACCCAATCTTTTTCTATACTTACATATTTAGTCAATGCCTCAACCATAAATTCTTCATCTATTTGAGGTAAGCATATTCTTTCAGCAGAATTGTTTAGCCTTTTGGCATTTTCATACGGTCTAAATAATTGAACCTCTCCTTCTGGTGTTCTATATGCTTTCATTCCTTCAAAAACTTCTGAACCATAGTGAAATACTGCTGCAGCTGGTGGAAGTGATAGATTTTCATATGGCACAATTCTAGCATCATGCCATCCTTTTCCTTTATTATAGTCCATCACAAACATATGGTCTGTAAAATATTCACCAAATGCAACTTTGCTTGGATCTACCTTTGCTTTAGGTTTTTGAGTTTTAACAATTTTGATTTCCATTTTCATTTCTCCCTTCTTAATTAATTTATGCTTATTACATATTGTGCAACTTGTTATAAACTTAGCATCAAAAATATAAAAAAGATCCCTATAAAAATAATATTTATAGAGATCTTTTAATATCATACAATATTTACATTTTCACTAAGTCAAATAAATTATAATTTTTTTGAGATCAGCGGGTATGACAAAATATCTCTATAAATACTATTTAAGAGATTAAGTAGTAGTATTAAATTAATAATTGCTACCATTGTCATTTTCCATGACCCCTTTCTAAATTTGATTCATATTTTATCACTTTAATTTTACAATGTCAAATTATCATAATAATAAAATTTACCATATTAATCTTTATTTAATATTATATCAAGTAGTTTTTTACTATGTTATAAAACACTTGTGTTCCAATTAATATTGGATTTATTCCTACTGTAAAATTCTCATTATGTTGAGGATAATATTTATCCTTTTGACATCCTACAAAAATCATACTACCCGGAACATTTTCTAAAAAATATGAAAAATCTTCTGCACACATTGTTTGATAATTAGTTTCAACTGTATTGACAATTCCTGAAGCTATCTTCTGAACAACTTCCGCTTCTTTTTCTGAATTAATAGTTGCTGGATAGTTTCCGATGAATTTTAATTCAGCTTTTGCCCCAAATTTTTTTGCAATCTCATTTACATTATTTACTAATCTTTCTTTTACTTCTTTTCTAATTTTATTGTTAAAAGTTCTGCATATTCCTTTCATATATACTTTATCTGGTATAACATTATTATTTTTACCACCTGTTATCGCTGTTACACCTAAAATAACTTTATCATCATTTTCAACATCAATAATAGCCATTTCTTTAATCATTTTCCCTATAAGATTTGCAATATATATTGAATCTATACATTTTTCAGGCATAGCAGCATGACCACTTTTTCCGTATATAGTAATTTCAAAAGGATCTGTTGAAGCCATAACTGGTCCTGGTTTTATTCCAATAGTATCTTCTTTTAATTCACTCCATACATGTATTGCAAAAGCTTTATCCACTTTAGGATTTTCAAGAGCTCCATTTTGAATCATTGGGTTTGCTCCTCCATTTCCTTCCTCGTCTGGTTGGAATAAAAGTTTAACTGTACCTTTTAATCTATCTTTATTATCTATTAATATTTTAGCAAGTGAAAGAAGAATTGTCATATGTGCATCATGTCCACATGTATGTTTTACTCGACCTGTATCATCCATTATAACTGCATCTATATCACTTCTAAATAAAATACATGGACCATCTTTTTTCCCTTCTAATGTAGCAATTATTCCTGTTTTAAAAATGTCTGTGTTTAAATTAGTATATCCCATTTCATTTAATCTTTTTTTTATATAGCTAGACGTTTTGAATTCTTTTAAACCTGGTTCAGGATTATTCCATAAAAATTCTTTATCTTTGATCATTTGATTTCTCAAATCTTCTACCTCTTTTTCAATTTTCATTGTCTTCACTTCCTATTTCTAAATAATTCAACAATCCTTGATACTGCTTTTATAGTATCTTCTTTACTTGAAAATGCTGTTAGTCTAAAATATCCTTCTCCACATTTACCAAATCCAACTCCTGGTGTTCCTATAACAGCTACTTCATTTAGTAACTTATCAAAAAATTCCCATGACTTCATATTGTCTGGCGTCTTTAACCATATATATGGTGCATTTGTTCCACCATATACAGTAAACCCTATTTTTTCTAGTTCTGTTTTTATGTATTTGGCGTTTTCCAGATAATATTTTATATTTTTCTTTATTTGTTTTTGACCTTCTTCAGAATATACCGCTTCTGCTGCTCTTTGCGTCATATATGAAGCTGCACCAAATTTAGCACTTTGCCTTCTTCTCCATAAAGAATTTATATCTTGCTCATTTCCTTCAGTAGAATATAATTTTAATTCTTTAGGTACAACTGAAAAAGAACATCTGACATCTGTAAATCCCGCCAATTTTGAGAAACTTCTAAATTCTATTGCAACTTCTTTTGCACCTTCAATTTCATATATAGTATGTGGAACATCTTTTTCTGTAATAAAACATTCATAACTTGAGTCAAATAAAATAACTGATTTATTTTTTCTTGCATATTCAACCCATTTAGTTAATTGTTCCCTATTAAGAACTGTTCCTGTAGGATTGTTAGGAGAACATAAATAAATAATATCAACATGTTCTTTTGGTATATCAGGTATAAAATTATTTTCTTTCGTTGCATCTAAATAAACTATATCTGATCTACCTAACATTATATTAGTGTCTCTATATGCAGGATAAACAGGATCCATTAAAGCAACTTTATTATCTGTTGATAATAATTCAGCAATTCCTGCTAAATCACCTTTTGAACCTGCAGCTATAAACACTTCATCTTTTTCAAAATGAACACCTCTTTTTTCATATTCGTTATATATTATTTTTTCGATTAAAAAAGGATATCCTTGTACAATTCCATATCCTCTAAAGGTTTCTTGTTTAGCCATTTCATCAACTGTTTTATGCATTGCTTCTATAACAGATTTAACAAGAGGAAGTGATACATCTCCTATTCCTAAGCTTATTACTTCTTTATCTGGATTATTTGTTTTAAATTCATTTGTTTTATTTGCTATGTTAGAAAACAAATAATCATTTTCTAATTTCAAAAAATTTTCATTTACTTTTGCCATTTTATTTCCTCCATTATCTATCAATATCATCTTCTTTATTTTTATTTAGTTCTTTGTATATCTCCCATGCTTTTTGTTGAATTAAAGCCATGTTTCTTTTTGAATCTATTTGTATTCCATCAACATTTACATCTCTATAATCATTAACATAAGAAAAAGCATAATATCTTCTGGTTATATTTCTATTAAATATATTTTTATTAAACTTTTCTAGATTTATATCATCGATATTATGAACTGGTTGATCAGAATCAATTATTACCCATTTACCTTCTTTATCTTTTTCTCTTAAATAAGAAGCTACAAAATAATGCCCTCTTGTGTCGCTAATCTTTCTACCAGTTTTTTCTTCTATCTTTTCTTTTTCTAAACACCACTCAGTATTTAAGGTAATAACTTGCATTGTTGGGATATTCATTCTTTTGGCTATTGCAGAATATAATGTACTACTATCACAACACCCTGTTCTAACTTTAGAGTGTAAAATTTCTTCTGCAGTTCTTTTAAACTTTCTATCATCATCTGGTCTAGCTTGTCTTGGAACATTTTTATTAATATATAAAAGTATTTGTTTTACTTTATCTATATCTGAGTTTTCACTACTTTTAAGGTTATTATATATTTCAATAATTGCATTATTAATATCAGCTCCTGCTTTAGTCATCTCTCCTGATTTAAGATATTTCTCAGGATTATTAAATTCTGGTTTTCCAAATTTATCAAACGCCAAATCAGTCATTTTTATTTCCTCCTATGGTCTTAATAAATCTTCTAATTCAATGTTACTCCCATATTTTATTATTATTGGTACATATTTAGATAGTTGTATATCTTCAAAAGATGATTTTACATTTCTTGTCCCTGGAATTACTACTGCTTTTTCAGGAATAACTATTTGTCCCTTTTTATTTGGTTTGATAATTGTTCCTTTTACATTATCATATACTGGTGTACTTCCTGTAATTGTAACACCTGCTCCTATTACTGCTCCTTTTTTCACAATAGTTCCCTCTGTTATTTGTGAACCAGCACCTACAAATACATCATCCTCAATTATTACTGGATAAGCTCCCACAGGTTCTAATACACCACCTATAATTACATCTGCTCCAATATGAACATTCTTACCTATTTGAGCACATGATCCAACTAATGCTAATGAATCAACCATTGAACCATCATCTATATATGCTCCAATATTAGCATATGATGGTGGCATAAATGTTACACCTTCTCCAATATATACGCCATCTCTTATAGATACTGTTGAAGATACTTTTCTTACTTTTTCAGATAATATTACTTTCCTTTCTCCCATTGTATCTTTATCAATTGTTCCATCCTCAAACTCAATTATTTCTCCATATTTAAATCCAAGTAATATGAATTGTTTTACCCACTTACTTACTTTCCATTCTCCCTCATGTTTTGAAGCAACTCTTATAATCCCTGAATTTAAATCTTTTTTAAACTCAGCCCATATTGGTAAAAATTCTTCTCGAGTTAAATTTTCTTTTTCAATTATATCTATATATTTTTTCATAATAATTCCTCCTTAGTTAATATTTATTATACTTTCTGTAAAAAATAATGTCAATTGAATAGTTATACTTGTTGTGGTATAATCAGCTTGAAAATTAGATAAATCTTCATTTGTAATTTATAGAAAGAGAGGAACTTACAATGTTCAAATTACACTCAAACTTCAAACCAACTGGCGATCAGCCAGAAGCAATTGAATATTTAAGTAATGGAATATTAAAAGGCAAAAAATTTCAAACACTTTTAGGTGTTACTGGTTCTGGAAAAACTTTCACTATGGCTAATATAATTCAAAAAGTACAAAGACCAACATTGATATTAGCACATAACAAAACATTAGCAGGACAATTGTATAGCGAATTCAAAGAGTTCTTTCCTGAAAATAATGTGGAATATTTTGTTTCATATTATGATTATTATCAACCTGAAAGCTATATTGCTTCAACCGATACTTATATAGAAAAAGACTCTTCTATAAATGATGAAATAGATAAGTTACGTCATTCAGCTACACTTTCCCTTTTTGAAACAAGAGATGTAATTGTTGTAGCATCTGTTTCATGCATTTATGGTTTAGGTGACCCTATTGATTATGAAGAAATGACATTATCTATAAGACCTGGTATGGCAAAATCAAGAGAATTTATAATGAAAAAATTAATTAGTATGCAATATACTAGAAATGAAATTGATTTTCAAAGGGGCACATTCAGAGCTAAAGGAGATATTTTAGAAATATACCCTTCTTCTCAAAGTGAATCAGCAATTAGAGTTGAATTTTGGGGAGATGAAATTGAAAAAATTTCTGAAATCAATCCATTAACAGGAAAAAGCGTAGGTATTAGAAATCATGTACTTATACCACCTGCTTCTCAATATGTGACAAATAAGCAAAAAATGGATATGGCCGCAATTACAATTGAAGAAGAGCTAGAAGAAAGAATTAAATATTTTAAAGATAATAATAAATTGATAGAGGCCCAACGTATTGAAGAAAGAACAAATTTTGACTTAGAAATGATGAAAGAAACTGGCTTTTGTTCTGGAATAGAGAATTACTCTAGACATATAAGCCAACGTAAACCTGGAAGTCCTCCATATACATTATTTGACTATTTCCCTAAAGACTTTCTATTAATGATAGATGAATCACATGCTACTATTCCTCAAGTTCGAGCAATGTATAACGGAGATAGAGCCAGAAAGGAATCTTTAGTTAAATATGGGTTCCGTCTACCTTCTGCTTTTGACAACAGACCACTAAAATTTAAAGAATTTGAAGAAAGAATTAACCAATGTGTTTTCGTATCTGCAACACCTGCTGATTATGAAAAAGAACATAGCAAAGATAATGTTATAGAACAAATTATTAGACCAACAGGTTTATTAGATCCAAAAATAATAGTTAAACCTGTTACAAATCAAATAGATGATTTGATAGACCAAATACGCATCCGCACTGCTCGAGAAGAACGTGTACTAGTCACAACTTTAACTAAAAAAATGGCAGAAGATTTATCAAAATATTTAAAAGAGCTAGATATGAAAGTAGCTTATATGCACTCTGATACAAAAGCTCTTGAAAGAATGGAAATAATACGTGACTTACGTTTAGGCAAATATGATGTATTAGTTGGTATTAACCTATTAAGAGAAGGTTTAGATATTCCAGAAGTCTCACTTGTAGCAATACTTGATGCAGATAAAGAAGGCTTTTTGCGTTCAGAAAGATCTCTTATTCAAACAATTGGACGTGCTGCTAGAAATACTGATGGAACAGTTATAATGTATGCAGATGAATTAACTGAATCAATGGAAAAAGCAATCAGCGAAACTAACAGAAGAAGGCGTATTCAAGAAGATTATAATAAAAAACATGGAATTACGCCAAAAACGATTAAAAAAGATATTCGTGATTCTATAAAAGCTACACAAGTTGAAGATATTGCCGTTGAATATAAACTCGAAAAAGATGAAGATATTGATACTGTTATATTACACTTAACTGATGAAATGTTGGAACATGCAGCTGCAATGGAATTTGAAGAAGCTGCAGAATTACGTGATAAAATTAAAGAATTAGAAAAAATAAAAGAAGATAATTAATTTTATCTTCTTTTTTATAATTATATCCATCTTTCAACTATCTCATTTGGGATTTTTAAGTTGCCCTTTCCTACACCTAAATCTATATCAGCCTTATGAGTACCATGGTAATCTGATCCTCCACTCATTAGCATATTATTTTTTTTACAAAATTCTCTTAAAGTTGCTATATTTTCTTGTGTAAATATACTATGATAACATTCTATTCCATCTACCAATTTTATCATTTTTTTAAGCTCTTTTATCTTATCTTCCATCCATGCATATTCATAAATATGTGCAACAAAAGCTAATCCTCCTGCATCATGTATTATTTTAGTAATTGTGTCTAACGTTGGATAATATTTTGACATATTTACATAGAATGGTTTTCCTTTTGCATGATAATATCTTCGGCTAAAATTAGAAAATGATTCCCATAAATCTTCTGGTACTTTACTTTTATTTTCTTCATGTGACTTCATTTCATCATAAAATACAATAGATCCCCATTGCTTCTTTTTATCCCATTCTAACTCTTTCATTGGCTTTAATATTAAATCAAATTTCTCTGCATATTTATATAGTTTTTCTAAAAGTTTTTCTTGTATAACCTCTCTATTTGCATCTTTATAACATTCTTGTAGAGAACGTTTTATTTTATCACACTCAATATTATATCCTAAAACATCTATTATCCCATCACTATATTGTGTTTTTAATTCTATCCCTGTAATTATCTTTCCTGAAAAATATTTTGATACATCGATATTTTCTAACTCTTTATGTGCTTCACAACTTTCATGATCTGTTATAGAAATCGTATTCAAATGTAATTCTTCTGCTTTTTTTAGTATTTCAATCACATTATCTGTTCCATCTGAATAAGTAGTATGTATATGTAAATCTATCATTTTTATATCTCCTTTTTTATTATTATTTATATCATTCACATTAAAATAAATCAAGACATATTGTTATATAGGAGGAAAATATATATGGAAAATATAAGAAGATTTGATACTAAAGACTATTTAAAAAGATTTGATGAAATATTAAATAATATGGAAAAGGAAATGTTATCGCAAAACATAACTTATAGTATAACTTTAGACTTTATTCGTTGTATGATACCACATCATCAAGCAGCAATTTATATGTGTGAAAACTTGTTAAAATATACAAACTATAAACCTTTACAAGATATTGCTCACAACATAATAAAAGAACAAACGCGCGGAATTCAACAAATGAAAAATATCGCATCAACAACATCTGGATATTACAATACACGTAGAGATGTAAGCTGGTACATGAGAACATATTTCCAAATAACAAAAAATATGATAGAAAAAATGAGAAATGCTCCAAGATGTGAAAATATTAATTTAAACTTTGTAAATGAGATGATACCACACCATGAAGGAGCAATTGAAATGTGTAATAATCTTTTAAAATTCCGAATAGATTCCAGACTTGTTAAAGTTGCACAATCAATTATTAAAGAACAAAGTAAAGGAATTGAAGAATTAGAAGAAATTCGAAAAAAACTATGTAAAAATTAAGAGCATTGCACATATTGTGCAATGCTCTTAATTCTTATATAATAAGATTTTTATATTTTTTCTACATCAATATTTAATTTTTCGCCATTTATATTTGTTTCTGTGTAAGTATCTC
Source organism: uncultured Clostridia bacterium (assembly GCA_947625985.1). Next base: position 42,922 of record CANQQF010000002.1, read on the forward strand.
TTGATTCATTATAAACTATAGATTCTGCTAAAGTATCTGTTTTTAATGAATCTTCAAATTTGTTTATAACTTTTTCAAGTTTTTCATTTCCTGAGACATATAGAGTTATATGATCAAGTACTTCAAATCCTTTATCTTTTCTCATATTCTGAACTTTTGAAAGAACTTCTCTTACATATCCTTCTTCTTTAAGTTCATCTGTAATATGAGTATCTAAAACAACACCTATTTCACCTTCACCAGCAAATGCAAATCCCTCTTTTCCTTGCATTGTTATAAGTAAATTGTCTGCATTTAACTCTATTTGAACATCATCTATTTCAATATAGTCAACTTTTCCATTTTTTACTTTATTTGCTAAATCCATTTGATTTTTATTAGCAAGTTCTTCTCTTATTTTTGGTATATATTTACCATATTCTCTTCCTAATACTGGTAAATTAGGTTTTATTTCAAAATTAACATATTCAGACATTTCAGCACCTAATTCTATTGTTTTTACATTTAATTCTTCTTTTATTATATTTGCATAATAATCTGGCAATGTATCAACAGAAATTAACATTTCAGCTAATGGTTGTCTGTTTTTAATATTTGCTGAATTTCTTGCACTTCTTCCTAATTTAACTACACTATATGCTAAATCCATTTCTTCTTCAAGTTTTTTGTCAATTGCATTATCATCAGCTTCTGGCCATAAGCATAGATGTACGCTTTCTGGAGCTGACTTATCAATACTTCCAACTAAGTTTTGATATATTTCATCTGTCATAAATGGAACAAATGGTGCAGATATTTTACATAGGGTTACAAGTACATTATATAAAGTAACATATGCTCCTATTTTATCATCTGTCATATCTTTGCCCCAATATCTTTCTCTATTTCTACGTACATACCAATTTGAAAGTTCATCAGTAAATGATTCTATTTTTTGAGCTGCACTTGTTATATCATAATATTCTAATTTATCATCAACTTCTTTTACTAATGTATTTAATTTAGACATTATCCATTTATCCATTATATTTGTAAGTTCAAAATTTTTATAATCTAATGGATTGAATTGATCGATTTCTGCATACAATACGTAGAATGAATATACATTCCATAAAGTACTTAAAAATCCTCTTTGTGTTTCTTTAACTATATCAAGTCCTAGCCTTTTTGGTAACCATGGAGCTGCACAAGTATAGAAATGCCAGCGAGTAGCATCTGCTCCTACAGTATCTAATAATAACATTGGATCAACACCATTTTTCTTTGATTTAGACATTTTTTGTCCTTTTTCATCTAATACATGACCAAGAACTATGCAATTTTCAAATGGAGTTCTTCCAAATAATGCTGTTCCTACAGCTGTTAATGTATAGAACCATCCTCTAGTTTGATCTATTGCTTCTGAAATAAATCCAGCTGGGAAATTGTTATCAAACATTTCTTTATTTTCAAAAGGATAGTGCCATTGTGCAAAAGGCATTGATCCAGAATCAAACCAACAGTCTATAACTTCTTTTGCTCTTTTCATTTTCTTACCACATTTTGGACATTTTAGATATACATCATCTATATATGGTTTATGTAGTTCTATATCATCTGGAACATCTATTCCTTTTTCTTTTAATTCTTCTATACTTCCTATACATTCTTTATGTCCACATTCATCATCTTCACAAGTCCAGATTGGAAGTGGTGTTCCCCAATATCTATCTCTTGAAATTGCCCAGTCTATAACATTTTCAAGGAATTTTCCAAATCTTCCTGTTTTAATGCTTTCTGGATACCAGTTTACCTTGCTATTATTTTCAACTAATTCATCTCTCAATGATGTCATTCTTACAAACCAGCTTTCTTTTGGATAATAAAGAAGCGGTGTATCACATCTCCAGCAATGTGGATATGAATGCAAGTGTTTTTCCTTAGAGAATAACTTTCCTTCTTCAGCTAACCATTTACAAATATCTTCATTACAATCTCTAACAAATCTACCTGCCCATGGTTCAACCTCTTTAACAAATTTTCCTGTTTTATCTACTAAGTTTATAAACGTAATTCCATTTTGCTTTGAAACAAAACTATCATCTTCACCATATGCAGGTGCTATATGAACTATTCCAGTACCATCTTCTAGATTTACATAGTCACCATGAATAACTTCAAATGCTTTTCCTTCAACTTCTCCAAATGGCATTAATCTTTCATATTTTGTACCTAATAATTCTGTACCTTTATATGTTTTTAGAACTTCATATTCTTTATCTTTTAATACTTTTTCAAGTAATTCCTTCGCTAATATATAAGTTTCATATTTTGGTTCTTCTTCTGTTCCAATATTAACTTTTGCTTCAGCATATTCATAAGATTTATTTACACATAATGCTAAATTTGAAGGCAATGTCCATGGAGTTGTTGTCCATGCTAATATATATTTATCTTCTCCTACAACTTTAAATTTAGCAACACATGTTAAATCTTTAACATCTTTATATCCTTGTGCTACTTCATGTGATGATAATGCTGTACCACATCTTGGACAATATGGCATAACTTTATGTCCTTCATATAATAGTTCTTTATCCCACATCTGTTTCAAAGCCCACCATACTGATTCTATGTATTCATTATGGTATGTTACATATGGATTGTCCATATCAACCCAGAATCCAACTTTATTTGTCATCTCTTCCCACATATTTACATATGTAAAAACACTATCCTTGCATTGTTTAACAAATTTTTCTACACCATATTCTTCTATTTGTTGTTTACCTGAAATTCCAAGTTTCTTTTCTATTTCAAGTTCAACTGGAAGACCATGTGTATCCCAACCAGCTTTTCTTATTACTTGGTAACCTTTCATTACTTTATATCTTGGTATAATATCTTTCATTACTCTTGTTTCTATATGTCCTATATGTGGTTGTCCATTTGCTGTTGGTGGTCCATCATAAAAAGTAAAATATTCCTTTCCTTCATTCATAGCAAAGTTCTTTTTTATTATATCTTTTTCTTTCCATTTCTTTGCTACTTCGTTTTCCATTCCTACAAATCCATCTTTAAGTTCTACTTTTTTGTACATGCTTAATACCTCCCTCAAACTATTTATATAAAATCCAAAGAGCCACTTCATCCTAATATTTAGGACGAAATGGCTCTATTACTTTCCGCGGTACCACCTAATTTAGTATATACATATTTTTTATCTGTTGTATATACTCCCTTTATTTATCTTTAACGCAGATTCTACGTCTAACTTACTATTTTCAGATTAGAAACAATAAAGTGATAATATATAATTTTTCCTTACCAAACTCACACCTTACATTGGCTCTCTTTAAGTAATTACATTACATATCGTGTCTTTATTTTTGTTATTAATTATTTTCACATACAATATTATATCACTTTTTTTTTATTTTGCAATAGTTTTACTTACAAAATCTATGATTACCAATCGTTACTGTCATTGGTCTTGACCATATCCATTTATTTGTTGCAGTAGCAGGATTAAAATAATAAATAGCTCCATAACTTGGATCCCACCCATTTATTGCATCTTGAGCTGCTTTTTTAGCTGTTGAATCAGGATTTAAATTAATTTGACCATCTGAAACTGCGTCAAATGCACCACTTTGATAAATTACACCAGATAATGTATTTGGGAAAGAACTACTTTTTACTCTATTTAGACATACTGAAGCTACAGCAACTTGCCCTGCATAAGGTTCTCCTCTAGATTCCCCATAAACTAAATGACTAAGTAAATTTACATTAGAATTACTACTTGTCCCTGAGCTTGATGATGAACTATTTGATGAATAAATTCCCATTGCTTTCAGAGTATTTGTCCCTGCAATGCCATCTACTGTTAATCCATTTTTTCTTTGAAAATATTTAACTGCTTCAACTGTTTTAGTTCCATATATTCCATCAACACTTCCAGAATAGTATCCCCATCTTTTTAGTTTCGTCTGTATTGTTCTTACCTCATCACCTCTTGATCCATATCTTGATAAGGTTTCTATAGCTATTTCTTCACTTTCATTTTTATCTAATTGCTTTACTGTTACTATTATTGACAAAGTAATTATCACAATTATTACTATTATAATAGCTTTTTTTATTTTTTTATGCATAATAAAAAACCACCTATAAACAAAATAATATTATATCGATATTTTATCCATATATGGTTTTTTTATACATTAATTATATTCACATAAAATTGCTTCTAGTCCTACCTCAACATCAATTAATCCAATTTTATATTGATAATCTAAATCTCTTAGTTTTTGTAGTATTTCAGCTAATTCATCTTCTTTAAAATATTGAGATTGTTTAATATATTTATTTACTAGAAACATTTGATTAGGTTTTAATTTTAACGATTCGGCAATGTTTTTATTAGTTTTTTGAGCTATTTTTGTAAAATATAATTTCTTAAAGTGGTTATATAATGTGATAAGTATTTTCTGAATTGGTTCTTTTGCATATAACAAATTATCTAGAATCTGTATACTATTAGAGTTTTTATCTTTCTTTCCTAAACTGTCTGTTAAATCAAATATAATACTTTCAATTTTTTTTATACAAAGCAAATCTATTTCTTTATTTGTTATATTTCCACCTTTGCCAACAAACTCAATTAATTTTCTAATTTCATTCACTAATTCTTGCATATTAGTTCCACAACATTCTATAAAATACATAACTGTATTGTCTTCTATATTTACTTTATAACTATTACAAATTGATTTTATTCTCTTACCAATTTGTTGTGGTTTCTGATATTCAAACTTACATACTTTTCCTAGTCTATCTACTGTTTTTAATAAAGATATTCTACTATCTACCTCTTCTTCTACAAATACTAATACAATACCTTCATTTACAATGTCTATATTTTCCTTTAGATACTTATTAATATTTTCTCTTGTTTTTGATAATCCTGCAATTTTTCTTCTTCCTTCTGATTTAAAAATTCCTGTATTTTTAGCAATTATAAGTTTTTTTTCATATCCGAATGCAGGCGTTTCAATATTTGATATTAGTTCATCAATATTAGTATCATCTAAAATCACATAATTGATTCCTTTTGTACATTCACCAAAAATTTTTTTCATTTTTTTTAATACGTTTTCGATTAAAAAAGTTTCTTCACCATATAATAAATATAAACTATTTAATTCATTATTTTTAAGTTCTTTTTCTAATTCTTCAACTTTTATCATAAATAAATACCTCACAGTTTTTGAGCAAATTTTGATGAATGAGCATGACATATTCCTATCGCCATACTATCTGTAATGTCGTCTAACTTAGGTAACTTTTCTACATTTAATATCATCTTTACCATTCTTTGAACTTGAATTTTATCAGCTCTACCGTAACCAGCAACAGCTTGTTTGATTTGCAATGGTGTATATTCATATGTTGGTATATTGTTTAATCTACCTACTACAATAATAACACCTCTTGCATGTGCAACATGAATAGCAGTTTTTGCATTGTTATTAAAAAACAGTTCCTCTACAGACATTGCATCTGGTTTATATGTTTTTATTAAATCATCTAAATCTCTATATATTTTTTCTAACCTCAATGGAAAAGAAACTCCAGCATCTGTAGAAACAGCTCCTGAAGTTATTAAATTAAATTTATTTCCTATATAATCAATTACACTATACCCTACAATTGCATATCCTGGGTCAATTCCTAATATTCTCATTTTTTACCTTCCTAGTATAATTCTAAATATTTCTGATACACTCCATGCTTGAGCTATTGTACCTTTTGGTAATTGTGGCTTTTTAGAATCATAGATTTCTGCAATGCTTCCTATGCAACCATTTTCTTCCATTTCTTTTTTAAATGTTTTATGTACTTTATCTCTAAATTTTTCAATTTTTTCATCTAAAGCTTTTTGTGCTTTAACTCCTTTTGTAGCTTTTCTCATATTTTTTAAAGTATCATAATAAAGTCCTAAAAGCCAAGGCCATGTTATTCCTTGATGATAACTTGTATCTCTTTGATATTCTCCACCTTCATACACTTCAACATATCCTTCTTCTGCTTTAGCTAATGTTTTTAATCCATAGTTATTTAATAACTTTTTCTCAACTGTATTTAAAACATTTGTAGCCTTTTCAGAAGTTACATCTAAAACAGGATATGTTAAACTCATACTATATAATTGATTTGGACGTATTTTACTATCCCCAATTACATCATAAAGTGATTTTCTTCTTCCATTATAAAATTTCTTGTTAAATGATTCCTTACATTGTTTCGCAAGTTTTCTATATTTTGTATCATCAATACCTCTTTTTCCGTAACGTTTTGATAAAACTTCAATTATTTTAAGTGCATTGTACCATAATGCATTTATTTCAACTGCTTTTCCATTGCGTGGAGTGACAGCAAAGTCACCAATTTTAACATCCATCCATGTATTTTGTGTATCAGGCCTTCCAGATACAATTAGTCCATCACTATCAAGATAGATATTATTATTATCAACATCTATTCCATTTATATAGCTTTCTATTATTTCAGTCATTATATGGTATAAGTTGTCTTTTACAAATTTAGTATCATCTGTATATCTAATGTATTTCTGAATCTGTTCAAATAATAGTAATGATGCATCAACACTATTATATAATGGTCTATTGTCAAATCCCGAATAACCATTTGGAACTAGACCATTTTTTACATCTCTTACCATTGTTAATAGAACTTCTCTCGCTTCTTCAAACCTATTAGGTATTAATAACAATCCTTCAAAAGCTATTAAACTATCTCTTCCCCAATCTAAAAACCATGGGTAACCTGCAATTATAGTATGATACTTAAATGAAGGTCTATATACTACAAAATTATCTGTTGCTACTAAAAAGTTTTTTATCTCTTCATCAATTTCCTTTTCTTTTTTAGACTTATGTATAACTAAATTATTAATTAATTTAGAGTTGTCAAAAATTATATTTAATCTAGCAACTTCATCATCAATTATCTTTTTTACATTTTTATTCTCTATATTTTCTTCTAAAGAACAAATAAATGATATTTCTTTTCTCTTTCCAGACTCAATCTTTATCTCATAAACACCTGGAACTGAGTGATTTTCTTCATCTTCGAATCCCCTTTTCTCTTCTTCTGGATAAAACATACCTTTAAACATATCACCTTCATGTTTAATATATACTCCTTCAGAACAATTCATATATAAAGGACAAGAAGCATTATCATTTATAATTATTTTTACTTTTTTATCTTTTATTTGTTGTCTAATACCAATATTTTCATCTTTATTTACACAGTGAAAATCTCGAAAATTTACAACTGGAGCCAATGTCAATGTGGCTGTTTCTTTTTCTGCGTTTTCTATAGAATAAAAAACACCTACAGTATTCCTTCCATATTCCATACAAATAATTTTAGTTATTGCAATTTTTCCAACTTCATACTTAAATACAGGTACAAAATGTTTTTCGAAACTTTGTAAATATTTATAGCCTTCAGAAATGTAAGTTTTACATATATTAGTGCATAATTGATGTTTTTCTGATCCCAGAGTTATACTTTCATCAAGTTTTGATAACATTAAAAATCTTCTTGCTGGCGGTGAAAGTGGTGCTATTAATAATCCGTGATATTTCCTAGTATTAGCACCTATTATAGTTGATGATGCATATCCTCCAATTCCATTAGTAATGAGCCATTCTTTCGTTAATCCTTTCTCTAAATCAATTTGTTCTTTCGTAAATTTCATCTTATCACCCTTCTTATTTGTTTTCTTCTGTTTATCATGCTATTTTTATTATTTTTTATATCTCTTTGCTTTTGTATTACTATCACTTGCCGTAGTAGTTTTATTTATTGTTTTTCTTTCTCTTTCCATAGTCTTTTTCATTTCTTTTTCAACTCTTTCAAGCTTTTTGTTAATCTCTTTTGCTTTTTCCATTGCTGTAGCTTTTGCTTTTTCTTTAGCTCTTTTCTTTTGTTCTATTGCAGCTACTTTAGCATCAGCTTCTCTTATTGAAGCGATTCTATCTTTATATTTATTAGTAAACTTACTTTTTCCTCCTATATCTATGCCAATCTTTCTTCCATGTTTTCCTTCTTTTTTAGCTTTGTTATTTTTTATAGCATTCTTTTTAGTCTTTCTAGCTGTTTTATTTATTCTTTTTTCTTCTTTTAATTTGTTGTTCAACATGATATATTGAGGATCATTATGTTTATCTTGATATTTTAAATCATCACATATTAATTCTATTATCGCTTCAGCTATACGATCAGAATCATGTCTAATAAATTCATTATTGACAATAGTTGATAAATCTTTTTGTATAAATTTTATTCCTTTTATATTATTTGTCTTTGGATGAACCAAGTCTTGACCTTCCATGTTGTATTTTTTAATAAATTCAGGAATAATTTCACCTGTATCATAAATACAATAGTCTATTATATTTTGTCTACAATGTTCTTTAATTGCTTTAATGTGATCTGCTAAAGTAAAGTCATCAGTTTGTCCAATTTCAGTCATAATATTACTTATATATACTTTTATTGCAGAAGACTCCTTAATAGCTTTTGCAACTCCATTTACTAATAAACATGGAATTACATTTGTGAATAGACTTCCAGGTCCAATCACTATGCAATCTGCATTTTTAATTACATCTAGTACACCTGGTGCTGGTTTGCAATTAGATGGTACTATTCTTACTCGATTTATTTTTGTGAACTTATCTATCACCATTTCAGGTATTTTTGTTTTTTCTTCAACAGTATATCCATTTGCAAGTTCTGCTATTATATGCATCTCATCTAATGTTACTGGTAATACTTGTCCACTAATATTTAATACTTCACTATTTTTCATTATAGACTTAGTGAAGTCACCTCCACTAGACTCTTTCATTGCTTCAAAATAAATATCTGAAAAGTTCAATCCTTTTAATTTACCATTTTCAAACTTGAAGTCAAGTAGGTTCCTAACTTCCTCTGAATTTTGAGAAAGTGCTATTATACTTTCTTTTATATCTTCTAGTGGTAATGTGTTTAATTTCTTTCTAGATTCTGTAATTGCTTCTCCATAATCAGAAATTGGTACTATTGCTGTTATATTATTTGTATAGCTTTTTAGTCCTTCTAAAACTGTATTTAGACCTGTCCCACCACCAATAGCAACAATATTTGGTCCTTTGTCATATACAGTTTTATTAAAAATCAATGAATTTATATTTACGTTTTTTCTATCTTTCATTCTTTCATCTGTAGATTCAATAACCATTTCCATTGATCTTTTATTTAAAAATACTAATCCTAATACAATTGAGATAAAACCTACTGTAAATACTGCTATAATCTTTTCAGCATTAGCAAAAGACATTTCGTCCATTACTAATATTTCAGCTATTCCATAGCAAGAAAGCATAATTCCTACTAAAATTAATAACATCCATCTTTTCATTTTTGAACTTGATTTAAACCAATCTATAAGCCCTTTCATTATAAAATCATTCCTTTCTGTTATTCCCCAATAATCCTCATCTCTAGTTCAATTTTTTTACCAAATTTTTTATACACTTTGTCTTTTATAATGTTTACTAATTCTAGCACATCTTGTGCTGTGGCATTTCCTTTGTTTATTATAAATCCTGCGTGTTTTTTTGAAACTTCTGCTCCTCCTACAGAATAGCCTTTTAATCCACATTCATCTATTAATTTAGATGTAAAAAAGCCTTCCCCTCTTTTAAATGTACTTCCTGAACTAGGATACTCAATAGGCTGATTTTTTTTTCTATATGTAGCATATTGTTCCATTTTCTGTTTAATTGTTTTTTTATTACCTTTTTCTAAACAAATTGTAACTTCTATTATTACATAATCTTTATCTAAAAAAATACTATGTCTATAACCAAAATTAGCATTTTCATTTAACATTATTTTTTTTTCGCCATTTTCATCTAAATATACTACCTGTTTTACTATATCTTTCATTTCTTTGCCATGAGCACCAGCGTTCATGCTTACTGCTCCTCCAATTGTACCAGGAATATTTGATAATTCTTCTAATCCTGTATACTCTCTATCTAACAAAGTATAAGCCAAACCTATCAATTTATTTCCTGCTCCAACAGTTATATAAGCTTTTGAATTGTCTTCTTTAATTTCAATTTTTTGAATATCTATTTGTATTGTAATTCCTTTTATTCCTCTATCTAAAACAAGCACATTACTTCCGTTACCAATCAATGTAGTCGGTATATTTTTTCTTTTTGCAAAATGTAACACTTCCTCTAATGTGCTAATATCTCTTATTTTTATTAAACATTCTGCTAGTCCTCCAATTTTAAATGAAGTATGTTTTTTCATTGATTCATCAAAATAAATTCTTGAAGAACTATCATTAATTAGCTCTTTTAAATAATCTTTTTGACTTTCTGTCATTTACTCCTCCTATAATTGTCTGCTATTTTGTGCCATAAACATATAATTTAGCTTCTTCATATTTTCCATATTGATCTTTATTTATTACTTCTCCTGTTCTATAGTTTACAATATATGTATCTACAACATTTGTAATACCTAACTTCTCTAGATTCTCTGGATTTAATAATTTATATTCTCCATCATTTCCAAGCAAAGTTACATCATCTGCTACTATTTCAACTTGAGACTTTCTAATGTTTTCGCCTGGTAACTTACTATAATCTGTTCTTGTCAAATCTGCTTGAGTTTTTCTTTCTAAAACAGCATTCTTAACCATTGCAATCTCAGAATTTAATACTTGACTTACTGTATGATTTTTATTCATTTTATATTTTGCAAAAGTTATTCCTGTTAACATTAATAATACAGATACAGTAATAACTAAAGCAATTAAGGTAATTCCCTTTTCTCTATTCTTCATTTATAATTTTCTCCTTAGTTATTTTCCCTTTTTACTATATCATTTTTTGTTCTTTTTTACAATATGTATATTTAGATTTTTTCTCAAATATAATAGTTCTGAGAATGTTTTAATGAAGGTGATTTTTTTTGCAATTAACAAAATCTAAAAAGTATAACTTTTTTATTTTTAATTTAAATAAGTTGTTTTTACCTGCTATCTTTCTAATTTTTACATTTTGCCTATTAATATTTTCTAATTATAATTTACCAGCAGTAAGAACCAGTTTAACTTTATGGGTAAATTCTGTTATTCCTTCTCTTTTTCCGTTTTTTGTTGCAACAGAACTACTAATGCATACAAATATAACTCATTACTTCGGTATTATATTTAAAAAATTTATGAAACCTCTTTTTAATGTTAGTGGTGAATGTAGTTTTCCTTTTATTATGGGAATCATAAGTGGCTACCCTGTTGGTGCAAAAATCGCATGTGAATTTAGAAAACAGAATATATGTTCCAAAAGTGAATGTGAAAGATTACTAAGTTTTACAAATAATTCAGGACCACTATTTATTATTGGTGCAGTTGGGATATCTATGTTTGGTAACACTATGATAGGCATTCTACTTTTTATTACGCATCTGCTTGCATCTTTTACAGTTGGATTTTTATTTCGCTTTTGGAAAACTTCTGAAAATTTGAAACAAAAAAACAAAAAAATTTTTCCCGATTTTAATAAATCACATGTTAGTTTTTCAAATCTAGGAGGAATATTATCAGAAAGTATAACTTCTGCAATTAGTACTGTTCTTTTAATAGGTGGTTATATCATAATTTTTGCTTGTATTATTTCTATTTTAAAAGCATCTGGCTTTTTTAATATTATTGCAAAATTTATTAGTCCAGTATTTAATTCATTAGGAATAAATACTAAATTTATAACACCTTTATTAACAGGTTTTTTAGAAATAACAAATGGAATTTCTTTAATTTCAAATATTGCAATAAAAGAAATTTCTTATAATATAATTTTTACATCTTTCTTATTAGGTTTTGGTGGAATTTCAATTATGTTGCAAGTATGGAATATTGTTTCTAAAACAGATTTATCTATTAAACCTTATATTTATGGAAAATTATTACATGGCTTAATTGCATCATTTTACACATATTTGTTTATTTTAATTTTTCCTTTTTTTAATTTTAATTTATAAATGGAATATTTTGTTTTTTATCTAATATTATTTATATAGATTGGAGATGATGTTATGGAAAAAGAGTTTAATTCATATTCCCCTTATATGAATTATGGTTCTATGCAAACTCAAACTGACGACTTTAATAATATGTATTCAGACCCCACATTTAATCCTATTATGCAATATGAACAGGCATATACTTATTATCGCTTTTTATGTATGCAAATGGACTATAAAATAAAATGTAAAGAATACGAAAAACTCTGTGGAGGTAATCAAAAAAGTACAAATTCAAGTAGTACAAATAATATTAGACCAAAATAGAATTAACTTTGGTAATTCACTAAAAATTAGTGGATTACCTTTTATTTTTATGTTATAATAACAACCAGAATTTAATTAAAGGAGTTTTTACTTATGGCTTTTGACGGAATTGTATGTAAAGGTATTGCCTCTGAATTAAACGAACTTTCAGGAGCGAGATTAGATAAAGTATTTCAACCTAATAAATCCACTATTGTTTTAGGTTTCTATTTAGACGGAAAAAACTATGCTTTAAACTGTTGCATAGATTCGCGGATATTATAGGTTAAATCTTACAACAAATAGTAAACCAAATCCTAAAACCGCACCTAATTTTTGCATGGTTTTGCGTAAACATATAATAGGTCTACGTTTAAAAAGTGTATATACAATAGATCTAGAAAGAGTTATATTTATTGAGCTTGAAGGTTTTAACGAAGTAGATGATATAATAAACTACAAACTAATTGTAGAATTAATGGGAAAACATAGTAACATTATTTTAGTTGATGATACTAATATAATTGTTGATAGTTTACGTCATATAAAACAAATTGATACTACATATCGCAACATTTTACCTCATTGCAAATATAGTTTTCCTGATACTGATAAAATTAATTTTTATGATATTAATAATTTTGAAGAATTCAATTCATATATAGATAATTTTGAAGATTTAGAAAATACAATACCAAAAGTATTTAATGGCATTAGTAAGTCTTTTGTAAAATATGCTCTAAATGAATTACATGTTGAAAATAAAGCTTCTCTTTATAATTATATTTCTAATATAATTAATAATATTAATATTTTAAATATAAAACCTTTAGATGAAAAAGATTTTGTTATAAAAATAGATGAAAATAAAAAACCTCTATCTTTAAATTTTGGTATAGATGATTTTTATACAACTAAAGAAAATATTAATAACTTTAAAGTATATCGTGATAGTGTTTTAAAACTTATCCTTTCTACTTTAAAAAAATATAACAAACGTTTATATAATATTGACGAAAAGCTTAAACAGTGTAGAAATATGGACATCTATCAATTATATGGAGAATTAATTACAGCCAATCTTTATAGAATAAAAAATCAAAATCTTGAAAATATTGAACTAGAAAATTACTATGATAACAATAAACTAATAAAAATACCTTTAGACAAAAAATATACTCCTAGTATTAACGCAAAAAGATATTTTAAAAAATATAATAAGCTAAAAAACGCTTTAGATATAGTAACAAAACAAAAGCAAGATACTTTACGAGAATTAAACTATATTGAAAGTGTTGTATATGAACTTGAATCTAGTTCTACAATTGAAGAAGTTGATACAATATATGAAGAAATTTCAGAACATGACATATTTAAAGATAAAACTGCAGATTTAAAAAACGGTAAAAAAATGAAAGTAAAAAAATCACAACTTACAAAAAATAAAACTGTTAAATTTAATCCTATAAAGTATACTGTCGACAATCATACAATCTTCGTTGGTAGAAATAATATAGAAAACGATTACTTAACTCTCAAATTTGCTAACAAATCAGATTTTTGGTTTCATACAAAAGATATTCATGGTAGTCATGTTATTTTAAAAATCATGCCTAATGAACCAGAACCTTCTATAAATCTTTTAATAAAATGTGCTGAAATTGCTGCTTTTCATAGTAAAGCTCGAAATTCATCTAATGTTCCTGTTGACTATTGCCCTATTAAATTTGTAAAAAAACCTTCTGGAAGTAAACCAGGATTCGTTATTTATACAAATAATAAAACACTAAATGTTCAACCAGGAATTTAAAGTTTAAAAAAATATAAACACAGAGCACTAAAAACTAGTGCTCTGTGTTCAATTTCTATCCCATCAACATCAATGTAATTAATACTCCCATAACTATGTCTGCTTTTGTTAAATCATCTGGCATTAAATCAAATGTTAATCCTTCATCTGGTGGCTTTTGGTCTACAATTTCCATAATAAAGTTTTTTACATTTCTAACTTTAAAATGTAAGTCAAATGGTAGAGTATCTCCTTCTCCTAATTCATTAATATCTACATATCTCGTTCCTAAGTAATTACCTTCTTCAGAAAATAATTGTAGTTTAAGAAATTTATTTGCCAAACTATTTCCTGTATTATTCAAAAATCCTTTTATTCTACCATTTACAAGAGTAGCTTCAGATTGAAGTATTTGTATTTGTTCATTATTATTATTTTCATTCGAATAATTTATTGGTTTATAAGTTGAATTTATAGCTACTTCGATCAAAAAATTAGATATTATATAAAATCCTACTAAAATTAGAACATAGATTAGTAGTGTTTTCATCCTTTTCATATCTTTTCTCCATTTCCTTTTATTTACTATTTAATTATATCAAAAAATCAGCATTTTTTCAAGGTATGGACACAATAAAAGCTTGCTATTAGCTAGCAAGCTAAAATTTAATAATTAATAATCGATGATAATTTTTTCATCTTATTATTAAATTCTTCACTGTAAAATTCTTTTTGGGCTGTTTCTTCATCTTTTAGATCAAAATAGCCTAATACTTCTACGTGTTCCGCGAACTTTTCTAAAGGAATATCCATGTAATTACTTGGTGTATATCTTGAATCTCCTCTATTTAAAACCTCTTCAACAGGATCGGCAACTTTCCATTCGCCGTCAAAATCTTGCCATAATACTGTGCAGTATTTAGAATTTGAAAACTTCTTTTTGTTCACAAGTAAATATGTTTTAATATCATACTTACTAATTTCGTATATCATGCTTAATGAGAATGTAAGAGAGTTACCAATTCCTAAAGCTCCTAATAATTTATACGATCTTTTTAGCATGTCTTTTGCCTTAATCCCTTTATCCCCTGGTAAACTTCCAGGCCGACAAGTTGGATCATAGCAATTGTTATGACATGTATTATCATACGCAAAGTAAACTGTAGATTTGTACTGTTCGGCTGTTTCAATTCTTTTAGTCACTTTTAAATACCTCTCATAATTTATTTGAATACAAAATAGTCCGATTTTTCATTAAATTTTACAATATTCTACTATTAATTAACATATAATAAATTATACTACTTTTCTAAGTTTATGTCAAGTTATATTCTTTCTCCTCCTATCGTTTCAAATTCTTTTTCTTTTTTAGGAATTTTCCCTGTAATTCTTTCTATTAAATCAAACTTATCTTTCTGACCGTTTGTTATTCCATCCCATGTCTTAATTATCTTTTTAGCAAAATTTGTTTGACCATAGATTTCATAGAATATACTAGTAACATCTCCAACATTTTCAGAAATCTCTATTATATCTTTTTCTGTTAAGTTGTTTAGTTCTTTTTCTTTTTTCATCAACTCTTTTTTTATAAGTACATCACATGCAATTTTCATTAATACTCCGTTATTATCTGAAGCAAAATAAAGTGAATCTTCTTCATTGTTATCTCCGACATTAATGCCTTTTAAAGTTTGTTCAGTTATACATTCAATTATTTTTTCTTCAATATTATCCAAATCTTTTTTATAATTATATATTCCTTGAACTATAGGATGCATTTCATTCATCTCATTAAATATCTCTTCAAAACATTCTTCACCGATTAAATTTTTATATTCATCCCAAAATTCTTGTTTATCCCCAAAAGTAAAACTCTTTATAGCATCTAAATCTTTATTTTTTATATTTAATTTATATAAAATAGTACGTAATATTTGAGATTCTTTAGTATAGCCACTATCTATATTTTGCTTTTTACCTTTTAGCCTCTTATTTTCTTCTTCAGAAATGTAAGGAATTTTTTTATCATTCTGTATGTAATAATTTATACACATTTCACTAAATAAGTCTGCAAAAGGCTCTTCTACTGGATATACTACATCTTTTTCTGTAATAGCCTTATTTGCAGAAATTGCATGTCCAATTTCATGAAGCATAGCTGCAACAACATCGATGTTTTCATCTGTATTTTCTATTGTATTTTGAACCATATAAATATTTCCTTCTGCTAAATGATAATATGCTACACATTTTCCATCAGGAGCTTCTTTTACAATATGAAACTCGGTATTTTTTAGGATTTCATTAACCTTTTCTAATGCATCATCACCATAGGTTCCTTTTACATATTCTCTAACCATTTCTTTAGAACCATCTACTAATTTTTGAAGTTTATTAAATTGTCTTTCCATGCTTAATCCATATAAGGATCTAGTATATTCTTTTGAATCCTTAAAAAACTCTTCACCTGGTACTTTATCTGATTTATATTTAACTTCAAGTTCCTTAAAGTTTCCTGTTAAAACATTTTTTATTATTTCTTCATCATTTGCTAATTCAAATCTATTCAACAACAATAACATTGATGCCTTTGTTATGTTATGTGATAATTTTTCTTTATCTACTTTATCTAATATTAATTTTCTTAATGTGATATCTTTAGAGTCTGCGTTTTCTCTATCTAAGTCTCTCAAAATTTTTAAATCTTCTGAAACATTTATATCTGAAGAAATTTGAGTTGCAAGCTCTAATAACTGTTGCTGTTCTTTTTCTGAACAATCATCTAATTTTTTATTAATTATATGATTCTCTTCCAAAATTCGTATAACATCATTTAATTCAAAAATTTTTATTTTTTTATAAGCATACTTTATAATAGCTTTCTCATCTTTATCATTAAGTTCAAAACTTTCTAACAAATCTATTACGTCAGATGATAAATTGCTATTTAACCTAGCTAATTCAAACATTATCTTTTTATCATTTTCATCCAATTCTTTACAATGATTTAATAAATAGCTATATGATCTTATATTTCCTTCTATCTTTCCGGCAAAACCATTGTATATATCACATAATTGTTTTATTCCTAAAGATTTATCACAATTCTTATCCTGCAAGATTTTTGTAAGCTGTTCTTCTGGAATTGTTCCTACAAGCTGTAAAATTTCTGCAAATTCATCTATATTTCCTTTTACATTTTCATACCATGATTCTATCAATTCTTTTGAAAATTTAGTATGTCCAACTTTTGTGTAAACTGTTGTCATTAAATCTCCTTGTTCCTGAGGAATCTTTCTTAAGTCTTCAGAAGTCAATTCTTTTATCGTTATTCCTTTTTTATCACAATACCTTTTTATCATAGCATCACTTGTTGCTTGTAATACTAATGAAGGGAAAACCTGATACAAATTTCTATTTACAAAAGCATTATCATTTTGCCCTTTATGTTCTAATCTATTTCCATAATATTCTGACAATACTTGTATCATTTCATCTTCAATTTGATCTATATATTTTTCTGTTTCATTTTTTCCAACTTTAATTTCTGCCTCACTTGCTGTTTTTAATACTTCTTCAATGTCTTTACCTAATACATCTTTACATACATTAACAAATCCATCTTTAGAACCAAAAACATATTGTTTAGTTGCATCTAAATCTTTACCTTCAATTCCCAATGTATATATTAAATTACGTAGTATTTTCTCTTCTAGAATATAACCTGATTCACTTTTAAAACCATTTTCTTTTATTTTATTATATTCTTCTTTAGATATATATGGCAATTCTTTTCCTTTTTGAATATATGCATTGATACACATTTCAGGGAACAAATCAGAAAATGCTTCATCAAAAACATCTATTACTTCTCCTTCTGAAATTGTACGAGAAAACCTATGCGTCATTTCATGCATTATAATTTTTAATAATTTTGCTTTATTTTTATTCTCATCTATAGTTCTCTCAACAATATATAACTCATTATTTTGTGTATTAAAATATGCAGTATATCCGCATAAAATCAATTTCTGGAGACTCTTCTATATTAACTTTTATATCTTCAAATAATTCGTTAACTTTATTTAATATATCTTCCCCAAATCTTTCTTCTACAAAATCTCTAATTATATCTTTTGAAACTTCAACTGCTTCATCTAAATCTTTTTGTTCAGCCATTTTAATTCCCCCTAATCAAATTTAACTTCCAATGGACCAATTTTTGTAGAATATATATAACATTTTGCAATTTTTGTTTTTGAAGAAAGCTCTAATGCTCTTTTATATAATTCTAATTGCTTTTTATATTTATTAATTAATTCCTGTTCTTGGCCTTTTTCTACATAGTCTGTTTTGTAGTCAACTAGTACATATTCTCCCTTATCATTTTGATAATATAAATCAATTATACCTTGTACCAAAACTACTTCATTAGTATCTTCTCCATATATTTCACTTGCAGGTATATTAATATAAAATGGCTTTTCTCTTTGGATATTTTTTGATTGTTTCAGTTCTTTCCATATATCTGTTTTTGTAAATTCTAATATTACATATGGATTAATTGCTTCAGCTTCTTTTTTAGTAATAATTTTTTTATTTAATAAACTTAATATCAATTCATTTACTTCATTTAAATCATAATCTCGTGTATAGTCAAGTTTTTGCATACATAAATGTATTAAGGTTCCTTTTTGTGCACCTGTTATTTTTTCTTCAATATTTTCTTTCATAAAAACTGGTTTGGCAAATGTAATCTCTTTTTTTTCAAATTGATCATTTACCATTTGCTTTATATTACTTACAGATGTCTTCGTTGGAATTGTTGTTGCTAATTTATATGGATATTCATATTCAGATTCTTTTATTTCTTTTTTTGTTTCTACTTTTTCTCCTGCTTTATTTGTCTGTATTGATTCTAGTACAGATAACGAATTTTTTAATACTATTGATTTGTTTAAAATATTAATATCAACTAGTTGTGTTCCTTCATTATATTTACAAACTAATGCTATCCAATCTAAATATGTTCTATATTGTTTTAGTAAAATAGGATTAATTTTATCATATGTCTTCGGATATATTTTTATTTGCTCCTCCATATTTTTTCTTTTCTTTACATAATCTCTTTCCACTCCTGTAATTATAAGCTTTTCTTTGGCTCTTGTCAATGCCACATAAAGAATTCTCATCTCTTCTGACATATTTTCTGTTAACAACTTTTCCTTAATTGCTGCTTTTGTTAATGTATCATACTCGATTTGCCCATCATAATCTATATATTTTACTCCTATTCCCATTTCTTGATGTAATAAAATATTTTTGTTTAAATCCATTAAATTAAATTGTTTACCTGTTCCAGATAAAAATACTATAGGAAACTCCAGTCCTTTGCTCTTATGTATACTCATAATTCTAATCACATCATCATTTTCACCAATAATTTTTGCAGATGATAAATCACCATTATTTAATCTTAATTTTTCTATGAATTTGATGAAATTATACAGCCCCTTAAAGCTTGCTGTTTCATACTGTTTGGCTTTTTCTATTAATAATTTTAGATTTGCTTGTCTTAATTCACCATTTACTATTGATCCTACAAAATCATAAAATCCTGTATCTGAATATATTTTCCAAATAAATTCATCTAATGCTAAATACTCTTGCTCTTTTCTCCACATATTTAAATTATTTAAAAATTTTGTTATTTTTTTACTTAAACTCTCATCTACTTGAACTTTTGCTTTTTGCAAACAAGTATAAAAGTTACAGTATTT
The DNA here is from genome assembly GCA_947625985.1 of uncultured Clostridia bacterium. The sequence goes on from CANQQF010000002.1 coordinate 62,899, forward strand.
ATCGATTAATCGAATATCTACTAAATCATTATCTGTTAAACCTACAATACTTGACCTCAATACAGTAATTAATGGTATATCATTCATTGGGTTATCTATTATTTTAAATAATGCCATCATTGTTTCAATTTCTATAGAATCCAAATATTGAGATGATGCATCTGAAAATACTGGCATTTGAAGTTTTAATATTTCCTGTTCATATATTGGTGCAATATTTGAAGTAGAACGTAATAAAACAACAATGTCTTTATATTCAATATTTCTAAATTTTTGCTTTTTATTATCATATATTTTAAATTTCGAATCTATCAATTCTTTTATTTTTAATGCTACAAATTTTGCTTCTAATTCAACATTTTCTATTCTTTCTAATTCTTCTTCATCTTGATTATCTATTTCACCTATTCGATTTTTACCTTGTTCTTCAATTTCTTGCTCTTCGGTTGTTATAATATTAAGTTCTGTTGTTAATTTTTGTTTCTCAAAATCTTCATATTTTGCACCTACATTTAAGAATTCTTCTTGTGTATATTCTATATCCCCTAATAAATTACTCATAATATTTTCAAATACTAAATTTGTAAAATCTAACACATTGCCTCTACTTCTAAAGTTTTTAAATAATTTTATCTTCAAATTATCTTGTGCTTTAATGTTTTCTTTTGTTTTATATTTTTCATACTTATCTAAAAATAACTCAGGCATTGCCTGCCTAAATTTATATATACTTTGTTTAACATCTCCAACCATAAAAATATTATTTCCTTTTGAAATAGATGTTAAAATATATTCTTGAACTAAGTTACTATCTTGATATTCATCTATAGCTATTTCCTCGTATTTTTCAGCATATCTTTTTGCTATATCAGGATTTTCTAAAATTTGTAATGCAAAATGTTCTATATCACTAAAATCAACAATATTTTTTTCTCTTTTTATTTTCGAAAACCTCTTATCAAACTCTAATATTAAATCTTTTAATTTAGATAAAATTGGATACATATCAAATATGTCTTTGTTTAATTCTTCTGAATTAGATATTAGAATCTTTCTGATTTTTGAATCTTTTCCTGAATAATGTTTTTTCACACTATCACGAACTATTTTTGCCTCATCTTTTATATTAGACTCTACTTTTTTTCTTGACCATGTAGCAAATTGTAAATCACAAAATATTCCATAAGCTTTATCCCAATTATTTAAGTTAGCTTTTAAGATTTGTAATTTATCAATATCATCTTCTATTATTATTTGAAACGGATTGAGCTCAATATCATAAGAAAGCTTTTTTTCTATTTCTTGTAATTTTGTAATGTCTTCAATTAAAATTTCTTCAATTGACTGTAATAGTGTCTCTCCCCAAATAGTTTCTGAAAAATCCTTATCACATTTATCTTCTAAGTTAAACATCTCAACTTTTTCATTTAACCATTTCTCCGGAAATGGATTGCTTTGTATGTATGTATGTATTTTTTGTACTATTTCTTTTAAAGGTGTATCATCTCTATAACAAGTATATGTTGTAATTAATTTTATAAAATCTTCATCTTGATTCTCATATTTTTCTTCAAATATATCTTCTAAGACTTCTTGTTTTAATAACTCTATCTCTGTAGTATCTGCAATTCTAAAATTTGCTGATATATTATCTAACTCATAGAAGTTATTTTTGACTACCTCTAAACAAAATGAATCAATTGTACAAATACTTGACTTATTTAATAATGTAATTTGTCTTTGTAAATTCATGTTATCTGGATCATCCTCTATTTTTTTGTATATAGCTTCTAATATTCTTTCTCTCATTTCTGATGCTGCAGCATTTGTAAATGTAACAACTAATAATTTATCTATATCTATTTTTTCATTTATTATTTTGTTTATTATACGTTCAACTAGTACTGCTGTTTTTCCACTTCCAGCAGCTGCCGCAACTAATATATTTTTTCCTTTTTCATATATAGCTTCTTCTTGTTCTTTTGTCCAGTTCATAATTTCTCCTTTTATTAAATATTTATTTTTAATTATTTTATCATGCAACTACTTTTAAATCAATAAAAAAAGAAGGCTTAACTTTTATGTTACCTTCTTTTTGTTTTCTTTTTTATACTGTGCTATCTTCACTTTCAGTAAATAATAATATATTTCCATCTTTATATTCTTTTAAGATTTTTTCATATAAATTATTTTCAACAGTTCTAACCATCTTAGGATGTACTAAAAATCTAATAGCTAATTCTAAATGATCTCTTTTTAATTTAGTATATACTATTGGCTCTAGTTTATTAAAATAAATTCTATATTCTACTGTAGCCTCTTCCATTGCATCTTCCATGTTTTTAGGTATTGTTTTTAGTATTTCATCATTTGCTAAAATATTATAAATTACTTTTTTAGTAGCTTCTAAATCACACTCTATTTCTACATCAATTTTCACTTCATCCCACACATATCTAAATGCTTTAACAAAATTTTTAAGTGGCTCTTCAAATATTTTTGAATTAGGAATATGTATAATCTTACCTGTACTTTGTTCTCCATTTTCTTTTTCTTCAATATCTAGTACTTCAAAACCAAGTGCATGAATATTAATAACATCTCCTCTAGTAGTCCCTATTTCTATTCTATCTTCAAGTTCAAATGGCTTTGAAAATTTTATGTATAAACCTGAAAAGAAGTCAAATATTATTTCTCTGATTGCTAATGCAATACCCGCTGATATAAAACTGATTATAATAATAACATTTTGAATTTGTTCATTCCATACTATTACTATTAATATAAAAGTTATTGCATTAAGAATTCTTTGTAAAGTTTTATTAAAGAAAAACTTTTTCTTTCCGACTCATACTAATATTTGCACACATTTTCTTTATTATAACTTTTAGCAACATTATACATGTAAAAATTTCAAGACTTATTATTACTAGCTTTATGTATTCAGCTTCCATTGAAAAAAAGTCTGCTATATATTGTGCTATAAATTCTGCATGTTTCATAATATTTTTCCTCCTTTTTTTCAAATTCCCTATAATTAATTATACCATATTTTTACACAAAAATCCAGAATTTTAAAGCATTTTCAGACTTTTTACAATAGTTAATCACCCAAATTTATTCCTATGTCTCTAGCTGTTAAAATTAAATCGTCATCCATTGTAATTTTTCGTAAATTACTCTCTTCGGTATTTCCTGAAGCAGCTCCAATCACTTTATTGTTTCCAACAACATCTTCAAGTGAAACTGAATCAAGTTTACCTCCTTTTAGAACTGCAAGCGTTCCAAACTTGCCTTCTAATGCAAGTTCCATAGCTTTAACTCCATATTTTGTTGACAAAACTCTATCATATGCTGTTGGAGTTCCCCCTCTTTGCATATATCCAAGTGTAGTATTTCTAGCTTCTAATCCTGTTATTTCTTCAAGTTGTTTTGCAACGATTTGTCCAACTCCACCTAATTTTGTATTGTCAACTCCAGAACCGTTATTTCTAATATTTTTTACAGTAATTTTGCCACCTTTAGGTGCTGCACCTTCTGCAACAACAACTATACTAAAATCTTTTCCTCTTTTTCTTCTATTATTTATTTTCTCAGCTACTCTGTTTATATCATATGGTATTTCTGGTATTAAAGCAACATCGGCTCCACCAGCTATTGCTGACTCAAGTGCTATCCAACCTGCATAACGTCCCATAACTTCTAATACCATTATTCTATGATGTGTTTCTCCTGTTGAATGAAGTCTATCTATTGCTTCTGCTGCAACTGATACTGCTGTATTATATCCAAATGTAATATCTGTACATGCAACATCGTTATCTATCGTTTTCGGAACACCAATTACATTGATACCTTTTAATGATAAATCTCTTGCTGATTTTTGTGTTCCATCTCCACCTAATGTAAATACACAATCAAATCCAGCATCTTTTACATTTTGGACACATATATCTGAAACATCTTTATATTCAACTGAACCATCTTCATTAACAAATTTATAATTAAAAACATTTGCATTTGTTGAAGAACCTATTATTGATCCTCCTTTAGGTAAAATTCCTAATGCAGATCCATGTGCTGCTGTACTTAATAGTTTATATTCATTTTTTAATAGCCCATTATATCCATCTATATATCCATAGCATTCTATCTCCTTATTTTCAGCTGTTTTTACAATTGCTCTAATTACAGCATTAAATCCAGCGACATCTCCTCCATTTGCTAATATTGCAACTTTTTTCACTTATTTTACCTCCTTCATTTGTTCTAGTATTATTATATCAATAAAAATAAATTTTACAACAGTTTAGAAAAAAATAATTATTTAATTTATTGCAATATGTATATTTTTTGAGTCTGCCTCCATTTCCCTTTCAATGATATTTTGTATTTGAGTAACCATTTCTTTTTCTAAATCTTTAGTTCCTATAATTACATTTATACTTTCGCCATTTACAAAAATTACACTATTCTCGAATCCTTTTGTTTTTATTAAATTTTCACATATCATTATACTATTTTTTATATTATTTATTTTTTGAATCTCTTCTGTCGCAACTTGTTTTTGCGCTTCCTGAGAATTATTATTACTTAATACTTTTTGATATACTTCTATCATTTGTGAATACATCTTATCTCTTTCTAATTTAGAATTCATAAAATAGTCAGACGATTTTCCTTCTGTTGTAACATCTGTTGCTGAATTCTTATCTACAGTTGGAGAAGCTTCTACCTCTACTGGAGCACTTTCAGCAACTACATCATTACTATTAACAAGTGCTGCATCTCCAATATCTGCTACTTGTGTCGTATTTGCAACTGTTTCTTGAGTTTCATCTTCTTTATTGTTTGAAGTATAATTTAAATATCCTGCAGTGATTAGCATTAATGCAGCAATATATATAATAGCTTGATTTTCTCTTATAAACTTCATATCATCATTCCTCCTAATTCATTTCAAAAACTTGTATTTTGTGTGTTGGTAATCCAGTCGCTGCTTCCACAGCTTGAATTATATTTGTTTTAACATTAGCATTTTCTGATCCTTTTGCAGTAATTATTGCACCTTCAATTTTAGGACTAACTATTTTTTGAGTAATTGGTATTTTTTCTCCATTATCTTCTTGATATATTACCTCTCTTTGTGTATCATTTTCCTCTATCTTTCTTGTACCTCCAGATGTATCAGATTCTTCTGTTTGGCTTGTTTTAGAATTTTCATTGTACATAGCAATAGTTTCACTTGATTCAGAGTAATTGATAAAAACATCTACATCTTTCACGCCTTGTATTTTTTTCAGTATTTCTTCTAATTTATATTTTAAATTTTGCTCATTAGAAATATTCTCTTCTTTAACATTTGATTCTACAGAACTCGCTAATTGTTTGTTTTTATTATTGTTTTCTTCTGTTGTATTTTTTTCTTTATCATCTTTTAAAATAAAATTTATTATTATAATTGTTATTATAACTATAACAATAAAAAAAACTAAATTCTCTATTTTCTTTTCATTTGGATTATGATTTTTCTTTTTATTTCCTGTTTTCTTTAGCTTATTACTAAACATTTTTCTTCCACCTCGTATTCCTGTTTTAGAAACTCTTTTAACTCCTCTTTTTGACTTGAAGTTAATTTTGTTTTTTCATTATTATTAACAGTTTCATTTTTATCTATTGTAGTATCAACCTTTTTTATCTTTTGAATTCCTGTTACTATTTTATTCTCAAAGCTTTTTTCTTTCTGTTTTTCTTCTTTATTTTTTTCAACATTTAAAATAATTTTATTGATTTTTGTATCTTGTACATTATCTGCTATTGTAGCATCTACTTTGCATTTGTTTACAATATATCCTTTTTCTTCTACCTTATTAGTTATATTCTTTTCTAATTCCTCAATATATAGTTGTTCTATTCTTCTATCCATCGATTCTTGATTTATTTCAGTAGATGTTTCCACATAATTTTCTAACTTAAATGAATCTAAGTTAACTTTGTTATTTATAAATGGAGATATCATACAAAAAGTTATATAAGTTCCCATAACCATTTTTATGTATTTTTTTGTTTTATTATTTGGTATCATCATCTCTAATATAGAAACTATTATTATTGCAAGTCCTATATTTTTAACCCAAGAGCTTAAAAAATCAATCATTTGCTTACTCCTTACCTATACATCATTCCACTATTAGAAATTTTGATAACTAAGGCTGTTCCTATTATTATCATTACTGAAATTGAACAAAGAATTGCTAAAAAAATTTTAAATATATCACTTATCTGGTCTAACAAGTTTACTATTTTTTTATCGGCTATAGGTTGACTGACCACTGCTAAGACTCGATACGAAAACATAATTACTGCTAATTTTATAATAGGTATAACACATATTCCTATTATTATTATTACACCAACTATCCCTATAGCATTTTTAAGTATTAAACTACATCCTAAAATAGAATCAACTGAATCTCCTAATATTTTACCAACAACTGGTATTGCACTGCTTACTATTGATTTAGTTGTCTTAGCTGCTATTCCATCTATACTACTGGAAAGTGTACCTTCTAAAGAAACTACTCCTACAAAAACTGTTAAAAGTATTCCTAAAAAACCTATAATATTAGATTTAAGAAATTTATTAACCTTATCTACCTTTATTTCATCAGATATTTTAGATATAACACATAAACTTACCACTACCAATACAATTGGTATTATTAATCCTTGAATTATGTTTCCTAAGAAATTAGTCATAAAAAGAATTATTGGCTCTAATATACTACTAGTAGTAATACTTCCATTAAATAATATTAATGTAGTTAAAAGTGGTATTAACATATTCATAAATCCGACTAAATTTGTTGTAGCTTCTTCCACAATTGTTACAACTTCAGATACATTGGTCATAACAATTGTTATTATTAATATATATTGTACATAATAAATTATTTTTGAAATATTCGAATTATTTAGATTTTCACTTATTGCTCTTAATATACTATGTATTAAAATGATTGATAAAATTCCAACTAGATATGTAATTGTATTCTTTACTTCTTGCCCAAACAAATTCAATATTCGCTTCAGTATACTGCTATTATCTACTTTACCTTGTATTGCATTATTTAAAACTTCTTTAATATCCATTCCTTCAAAAAATTCACCAGTATACTCTTTACTTTCTTGTATAAAATCATTTATTCCAAAGTTTTCTTGTTGCTCTTCAATAGTATCTGTACAATATGATACTTGCTGAAACATTAAAACCATTATAAATATAATTAGTATCTTTTTCATTTGTACTCCTTTAAGGCAATATTTTTACTATAACTTCTAATAAACTTGAGATAATTGGTATCGACATAGCAATTATAATAATTTTGCTACCAATTTCAATTTTATTAGCAATTGCCCCTTCTCCTGCATCTTGACATATACTAACTGCAAATTCTGATAAAAACGCTATCCCTGTTATTTTTAGTAACAATCCTAAAAATTGACTATTTATATTTGTTTTACTCGCTAAGTTTTGAAGTAAGTTAATAACTCCTGTTAACTTGTCCAATACTAAAACTAGAATTAACACTCCTGTTATCATACTTACATAAATTGCAAACTCTGGTCTATATTGTTTAAGTATTACAATTATAATTAAAGCAATAAGGGCTATCCCTATTATTTGAACAACTTCCATTTTCTTTTCCTTATTTATAAATTAAATATTGTACGTACTGTAGTAAACAGTTCACTTATTTCTTTTATCACTATTGTTAAAACAATTATTAATCCTGCTAATGTAGTCATCATAGCTTGGTCTTCTCTTCCAGCTCTAACTAATACCTGATGTAAGACAGCAACTAGTATTCCTATAGCAGCTATTTTAAATAGTAAATTTATATCCATCACTATTCCTCCCAAATATGAATTATATAAGTATAATTATTATTGCTAATCCTATAGTCGGTATAAGTTTTTTTAGTAATTTTTCATTTTTCTCTCTTTCTTTTTCAGCATCATTGATTCGATTATTTAAAAATTGTTCAGTTATCTCAATTTGACTAATTTGCCCTTCAATATCTGTTTGTCCGAAGTAATTTTGAAAGTGTTTTTATTGTTTTTTTGTCTTCGTCAATTAGATTATTTTTACTTTCTTCTATAGCTTCCTCCCATGCTATTTGAGCTGAATTGTTTTTCATTTTATATTTTGCATTTTCAAATATTTTTCCTATGTTATTATTCATCGTTACAGATATTTCATCAAAAATTTCTCCAATTGGTTCATATGTAAATCTCATTTTTGATTTACATATATTTAATGCATTTTTCATATCTTTAAGTTCATTTTCCCTATCTATATATCTTTTAGATAATAGCTTTCCTAAAATAAATGATGCTAAAAATATAAAAAAGAATAATATGTATTTTAATATCTGCATATATCCTCCTCTTAAGTTTTCGATATATTATATTCATTTATTTTATTTTTAGAACTAAATAAATAATACTTTTTCTATCTGCTTAGATTCTATCATTTCATTTATATAACTATTTTTTTTTACATCTTCCATATTTCTTCCATGCATAGTAAAAATTCCTTTTACTCCTGATATAATTGCTTCTTTTATTGCTAATATATCTTCTTTTGATCCAATTTCGTCACATGCTATAACTTGAGGTGCCATTGAACGAATTAACATTTTCATTCCTTTTTCCTTACTCACATTACCAATTACATCTGTACGTATTCCAATATCATTTTGTGGTACACCTCTATATGATGCTGCTATTTCTCCTCTTTCATCTACTACTCCACAAGTTTGTCCTGGAAATCTCAATTCTGGAATTCCATTACTAATTACTCTAATTATATCTCTAAGCAAAGTAGTCTTACCTTTTCCTGGTGGAGATACAATAAGAGTGTTATATATTACTTTATTGCTTAAATCCAATAATTGTCCTATAATTTTATTGCTACACCCTAGAACTTCTCTTGCGATTCTAAAATTTAAACTTGTAATATATTTAACATTTATTATTTCATTGTTTTCTACTACAACTGTTCCTGCTATTCCAATTCTATGTCCTCCTTTTATAGTTAAAAATCCTTCACATATTTGGTTTTTATAAGCATATATTGAATTTTCGCATAATCTTTGTAGAACTTGTAGAACTTCTGATTGATTAACTATATTGTCAATAATAATATCAGAGTTTCTTAATTTTAATACTATAGGCTTATTAGATCGAATTCTAATTTCTCTAATTTCATTTTTTAAATTAATGTTCTGTTGAATAATTTCATTTATTTTTGAATATATAGTTTGAGGAAAATAATTTATAACTTCATCCATATTTTTCACCACCAAAAAAGAAACATATATTACATTAATATATGTTTCTTTTTACAAATTAGAACTATTATTATTCTTCCTCTATTGTAATCTCACTTACCAAACCATTATCATTATACTTACTTATAGTTACCGAATATTTTGAAGAACTTTTTATTACTGAAGAATCACCTTCTATAAAATCAGTACCTTCCAATGTAATAACTCCGGTTATTTTTATTTGATTATCTTCATTTTCTCCATTTGTATTACTTGCTAATACTTGTTGAATTAAAGATTTTACTTGTACACCTCTTACATCCGATCCTTCATATTGCGTGAATTTTGAATTAAAAGTAGCTTTTGCAACCTCATTCATATTCCCCTCATCAATAACTGCCGTAGCTTGATTATAAGCCTGAATTCCTGTTGCTAAAGCAGCTGCTGAAAGAAATGGAGATGTTATGCTTAAATCACTTGTAATCCCTGCTTGTTGCTTAAGTTGTTGATCTACTTGTGCCATTCTTTCTCCTACTGCTGTTAAAAAACTTTGTATTTCATCAGCTCCCATATCTGTCAGCATTAATTTATTCTCATCAGAAAAAGGTTCAATAGTAATCGAATCATCAAAATATATATTATTGTTATATGTATAATTTGCTTCTCCAAATTTTTTTCCATTAAAATCGATTCTCACACCTAATGTATAATCTTCATTAACTGCTTCTACTTTAGATAATCCATTTAAATTTATATTAAAAGTAAACTCAGTATTATTATTTCCAGAAGTTTGTGTAAATGTATTATTGTACTTTAAACTATCATCACTGGATTCAATATTTAAATTATACTTAATTTGATTCTCTTCATCATCTTTAGCTGAAATTGAAACATTGTCTGTTTCTCCATTGTTAGCATGAACTATTATTTCATATACAATATTATTCTCTCTTGATTCTTCATTTTCATTGATGTCTTGAATACATTCATCTATGTTTTCGGGTGTTATTTTTTTATCTTCACCAAATTCTCCTGCTATTTGGTTTATTTTATTCAATATAACATTATCACCTTTTAATTTCTCTAATATTTTTATTTGAATGTTAGTTATATCTTGCTGTGATAAAGTTAATTTATAACTTCCATCATCTGTCTTAGAAAATTTTTCATCATTTAATTCATTTTCTAGTAATTTACCATATTCTTTAATGCCTTTTTCTTCTTCATCTGTAAACTTAAATTTATCTTGTATATTTTTCAAATTATTTAATATTGATTTAATATCTAAATCAGGGTATCCTAATAACTCTCCTAATTTATTTATATCAATAGATATATATTTCATACCTACGTCATCAGTTTGTAAGCCATATATATCTTCTACATGTTTATATTTAATAGGAAGTTTAATATTATCATTATAGTTTAAATCCACTTCTTGCTCTGCTAAAGATTTAGATTTATCCGTTTTTCCTGAAAAACTAATATTATAATCAGTACCTTGAGCCTCTTCCGATGCTGATGGATCATTAATATTAGCAGAAATTGAACCAGAGTTGCTATATGGTGTTGTATTTTTCTTTTCAAAATATTTAATTAAATTATTTTTTTCATTTTTGGACTCTCTACTTTCTAAATTCATTGCATATTTAAAAAATAATTTTTTGTCACTTTTAAATAAATCTGTTGTAAAAAATAAAGTTGCAAATACTCCACATAATAATAATATAATTGCAATAACAACAACTATAACTATCAAAATAGTTTTATTTCTTTTTTCGTTAACATTCATCGCTGTATTAATTTGTCTTTGTTTTTTCATAATCTTTTCCCCTTCTTAATAAATAAATTTTAGTTAATATTTATTAAAATTTTGTATATTTTTCCATTAATATTTTCTTCTGTTCTAACTGTATACAGTCCTGCTATATTTATATCTTCTAATATAGATTTGATATTTTCATCAGTCACATCATAACTATTACCATTATAATCAATTTCAAAAATTTTGTTATCATTTTCGTCTGTAGCAGCATTATTGGTGCTTATTACTGCTTGTAATAATTGTTTTACAGAAGTACCTTTTACTTGCTCTCCTACATATTGCAGAAATGTTTGATCAAATATTCGATTTTTTTCTTGTTTTAATAATTCTTGAAATGATGGTATCTGCTCATTAATTAGTTTTATATTTAATATAGGAATTGAATATAACAAAGGATTCGTATTACTATCTATTTTAGCTTCTTCCATTTTTCGTTTGATTTCATCTGAACACAATTGTGTAACTTTTTCTAGAAAATTCAGCACTTCTGTTTGTTCATGATCTGTTAACTTTATTTGATTTTTTTCTGAAAAATCATCAATTGAATTAATATTATCTTCAAAATTTAAATTATTTTTAAAAGTATGAGTGAACTGTCCTTCATTTACAGTATATTTTAATTCAAGTACTTCAGAAACATTTTCCGATGATATATTATTGTATGTTGATGAAAGTTGTATTTGTTTAATTAAGCTAGACGTTGAACTTGTTTCATAAATTATATTATATTGTAAGTTATTTTCATCACTATTTTTTTGTAAACTAATACTATTTTTATCATTTTCTTTGGAATAATCAAAATTAATTTGTGTAACCACATCATTTTTAGTAAGAAGAGTAATTTCGATAATATCTTTTTCTAAAGATAAATTATTTATGTAATTAATAATTTTATCAATATCATTATTCTCATCAATTATTGTAATTATTGAATTAACTTTATTTAAAATATCTGAATTATTTTTTATTATTCCTAAAATTTCAGCTAAAATTGTTTTTATTTCATCTCCAGATAATTTTAATTTATATCCTTCAGTTTCAAGGTTTTCTACTTTTGAAAAATCATCATTATCTAAATCTTCTTTTAAAATATTACTACAAGTACCCAAGACCTGATTTCTTTCATCAATCGTCAATATACCAGAATTTTGCACATATGAAATTATCTCTAATATTTGTTTGATATTAATATTTGTGCTTTGAAATATTTTTTCTAAGTTGTTTTTATCTACTGTTATATAGTTTGGTGTTAAAAAATCTGCTTGTATCCCTGCAATATTATCTATATTTTTATATTTAAATTTAACATTAGATTCTTCTGAATAATTCAAACTAATATCTTGAAATATTTTTGAATTTGCTAAATCAACTTGTCCAGAAAAAGAAATATTAAAATTATTTACTGATTTTTGTTGTTCAATAGGTGTTTGCACACTATACATTCCTTCATTGCTATAAGGCATTGTATTTTTATCCTCTAAATATTGGGCCAAACTATTTTCAAAAAAACCATTTTCTGAACTAGACATTTGAGTTAGATAATTTAAAAATATTTTTTTATTACTTGTTGATGTAACAACTATAATAAATCCAATTATAATTAACACAAATAATAGTATTATGGCTGTTACAACAATTCCCTTCTTACTTTTTTTGTGTTCCATATTACTTTCCCCTACTCTTGTTCCCAATTATGGTAAACATTTGCTACATCATCTAATTCTTCAAGTTTTTCAATTAATCTTTCCATTTTTTCAGCACCTTTTTCATCTAAAACAACTGTTGTAGTTGGAATCATTTGAACTTCAGCTTCAACAAATTCCAATCCTTTTTCCTCTAATTTTTCTATAACAGCTGTAAAATCAGAAGGTTCTGTAACTACCTCGTATATTTCGTCTTCTGATGTAAAATCTTCTGCTCCAGCTTCAAGTGCTAACATCATTAGCTCATCTTCATCCATATTTGCCTTTTCTTTTTCTATTACTATTACTCCTTTTTTGTTAAACATGTATGATACACATCCTGTTGTACCTAAATTTCCACCAGCTTTACTAAATACATGTCTTACATCAGCTGCCGTTCTATTTTTATTGTCTGTTGAAGCTTCAATTATTATAGCCACTCCATTTGGTCCATATCCTTCATAGATTATTTCCTCATAGTTTTCGTTACTTGTAGAAGCTTTTTTTATTGCATTATTTATTGTATCATTTGGCATATTTGCCGCTTTACATTTTGCTATAACGTTTTTTAATTTTGAATTTCCTGCTGGATCTGGTCCACCTTCTTTAACTGCTATTAATAACTCTCTTCCCAATTTAGTAAATATTTTTCCTCTTGCTGCATCAGCTTTTCCTTTTTTCGCTTGTATATTATGCCATTTTGAATGTCCTGACATTTTTATTCCTCCTTTAATAATTGTTTCACCCATATTTTAGCACACTTTATTCATTTTGTGTAGTGATTTTACCAATTTCTAGTACCAAAAGTATAGTTTCCTTTTTTTTCGTAACCTTCTTGAGCTTTTTCTGTTTCCCTTCTATCTTTGGTTGCTTCATCTTTTATATCTTGTATTTTTTCTTCTACACTTTCTGTTTCTTGTTCTTGACCTTGCTCCTGATTTTTATCTTCTTCATCGCTTTCTTCTTCATCTTCATTAGTATCTTTTCCAAGTAATTCTTTTAATTTATTAATTTCATCTTCGATGTCTTTTTTTAATTGTTTAGCATCTTCATCATGTTCGTCGCATCTCTTTTCTGTCAAAATATTTATTGCTTTTTCATATGTATCTATTGCTCCTTGTATACTCTCTTTATCTCTTGTATTTAATTGTACCGTGTTACAATATGCTAAAGATTGATTAACTCTAATATCACATTCTTTTTTTGTAGGAACTTTTTCTTTTAAAGCTTTTGAATACATTTCTATTGCATCCTCAAATTTACCTTCTTTATATAAAACATTTCCATAATTGTAATATGCAATATAACTTTGTTGAAAATTCAAAAAAGTTAATGATGAAACTCTACTTTCAGAATATATCTCTTTGTTATACTTGTCTATCAATATACTATTTGTTACAATATTATATATAAATTTTAAAAATAATATAGATAAAATAATTGCTAAAATCATATATAATAGCACATCTATCCTTTTCTTTTTCATTACATTCTCCTCTTTTGGATTACAAACTCTACAATCAATAATGCTACTAATGGAAATGCTAAATAATAATATATATCGTTATAAGCATTAATATTCTCATCAGCTGTCTGTGTATTTGAAATTTCTTCTTTTATTTCTCTTATTTTTGCATTAATATTATCAGGATTATCCATTTTTATATACTGAATCCCTAAGTCAGATGATATTTTATTTAGGTTATTTTCATCTAATTTTGAAACAGCAACTTTTCTATAACTTGTGCTTTTTTCATTATCATCATAATAATATACATAACTATATTCGTCATTAGGTTTATCTTCGTAACCTTCTCTAAACATTTTTCCTCCATCTGTTGTACCATACCCTAACACTGCTCCACCAGAAACATATTGTGACATATCCGAAAAAGATTCTAATGTTTCGTTTTCTTTTGTTATTTCTCCATCAGATATAAAAAATACTATAATTTTAGAATCAATTCCTTTTCTTTCTTTTTCATTTTTTAATGTAGTTTCTAATACTTCTCTTACATCATTTAAAGATGTTCCTTGTGCATGTACATCATCTTCTACTGTTATTGCATTTAACTCTGATTTAACTGTATTAGTGTCATCAGTAAATGGAAGTACCCTTTTTACTAAATCTCCAAAAGTTATTATTGAAAATTTGCTACCTGCCAATTCCTCTACTATTCGACATGTATCATTCTTTACTCCTTCAATTCTTTCCTTATCTTTATCATAATCTAAAGCTTTCATACTAACACTTTTATCGATAACAAATAGTATATGTATATTCGAATTTAATGCTGTAGTTTCTCCATTTGGAATCATAAATCTTAAATTGATTAAAAATAATAAAATAACTATAATTACTTTTATTGATGAGTCCAATATATGATATTTAATTAATTTTTTTTGTCTTGGAGTTCTTTCCTCATTCTCACTTTTTTTTACAATAATTCTTTTCAATTGTTTGCTATACACTATAAATATAATTAAAGTAATACATATTATAGTCATTAGCCAAATTGGAATAATTGGTTTTATAATCATAGACTAATCCTTTTCTCTATAATAATTAAACTTATAAATAGTAATATTATTAATATTAAAAATACCTGCGGATGATCTGTTACATATGTTTTTGTGTTGGAATTTAATACAGATGTTTTTGTATCCTTTATTTCATTTACTATATTTGATGCCATCTTATTTATATCACCTGTATAAAATTTTCCTTCAGCATTTTTCTCTACTGCTTTTTTATACAATTCTGTTCTTTCTTCTTTTACATACATGTTCATTTCTTCAGTTGGACAATATGCATAAAGGTTTATTTTATATTGTTTACATATACTACATGCATCGTTTAATGAAACTTCTTCATCTCCATCAACAGCATTATCTGTTGCAAAAAGTATTATCCTAGTTCTTTCTGTATTTGTTTTTAGGTCCGGGAATGAAAATATTGTTCCGAGCTAGTCCATCTCCTACTAATGAACTTCCTTTTTTTTCATTATTTGTTAATACTCCTCCATACCAAAAAGTATATGTTTCTGGATCACAATCATATGGAATATTACCATTGTTTTGTTCAACTATTTTCATCTGTTTTTCTATATTGTTTAAACATTCCTCTACATAGCCATAGTCATCTGTTAAAGGACAGTATACAATAGGTGCTGTATTATAAGTCACAATTCCTATTCTGTCTCCTTCTATATTAGGAAGTATCTCTTTAAATTGTTGCACTAATTTTAAATTAACCTCACATTCTGAAAGTGATATATCTAATCCTATAAAAATATCTCTATTTAACCTATCCTCTGTTTTAGTCTGCTCTGTTACTGGTCTAGCGACTAATACTCCTGCAATTACTATAGTCATTGCACATAATATTTTTATAGTATTAGATAGTATTTTGTATGTTCTAACTTTTTGTTTATAATACTCTGTTTCTTTAATAAATTTGGTATTTGCCACTTTCTTCCCTTCGGTATATTCTCTTTTCTTTCTAAAGTCAATAAAAAGCAATACCATTGCAGTAATAAAACAAAGAATTAATATAATTGGATTTTTTATTTCCATTCTTTTATAACTCTCCTCGCTTTATTTATAGAGTTATCAAAATCTCCAACTGATTTTTTTGCAAACTCTGGTTCATAATATTCTTTTATCAACTCATAAAGTATTGGAATGTCTAACTTCTTTATTTCCGACAAAGAATAGTTCTGTGTTGTAATATCTGTAACATCAAACACAAATAATCTAATGTTTTCACTTATCAATTGATATGCTTTTCTCAATTGGATTTTTCCATTTTTATACTTGTATTCTATAGAATCTAATTCATTTAAGAATTTTCCTTTTATAATACGTATGTTTTTTATGTTTTTTTCAGGAATTTCTTTTACTTCTATACTTTCTACTCGAATTCTTTGTTTTCTCCTTAGTGTATAAGTTAATAAAAAAATTATTATAGCCAATAACACCATTGTAATTATTAGTGGAATAATAGAATATTTAAAAGGTTCCTGTAGATTAATAGATGTTTGCATTTCTACGCCTTTCTAATAATTTAAATACATCATTTACAATATCTTTTTGCTTATTAATTGTTGTTGTAATTATTTTGTACTTTTTGAATTTTTGTTTTGTTTCTTCATAGATTTTTGTTTTTATCTCTAATTCAATTTCTTTTAATTTTTCATCTTCCAAAATATAATCTGGAATGTAACAATTTTGATCAACATCAAAAGCATTATATCCAGTCATAAAAGCATCTGAAATATTTATAAACATTACATCATGTAATAAAGATAGCTTCCTTAATGTATCTTCTGAAATATTGTTCATTCCTTCAATATCTGTCACAATAAAAATAATCATTCTTCTTTTTATAGCTCTTAAAACATAATTAATTAAATCTTCTAGATTATTCTCTGTATTAATTTCTTTTTCATAAGAACTTAAAATCTTTTCTATATTATAAATTCCTGTTCTAAATGGAAATAGATGAATATTATTTTTCCCTCTAAATATTGCACTAATAGAATCTCCATTTTTATCTACTAAATATGATATTGTTCCCATAGCCATCAGTGCAACTTCCTTTTTTGATTCTAAATCTCTTGTATCTGCTAACATTTTTTTCCCTGAATCTAATATGAATAAAACATTATGTTTTTTTTCTGCTATAAATTGTTTTATTAAAATTTTATTAGATCTTGAAGAAGCTTTCCAATCTATATCTTTAATATTATCTCCAACAACATATTCTCTTAAATCTTCAAAATTCATACTTTTTCCTTTATATATAGAGTTATATGTACCTTCTAATATATTAGCTGTTTTTTTCTTAGTATAGATTGAAAGATTAGCTTTTACTCTTGTAATATATTTTATACTCATAATTATTTCTCCATATTTTTAAATTATGGTGCTTTTATTGAAGTAATTATTGCATCTATTATCTTTTCAACTGGTACTTCATCTGCAATTGCTTCAAAACTCAAAGCGATTCTATGTCTTAATATTTTATGACTTAATTCTTTAATATCATCAGGAGTTACATACGTTCTTCCTTTTATTAATGCTAAAGCTTTGCTTGCATCCATGAAAGATATTGAAGCTCTCGTACTAGCTCCACTCGTTACATATTTTGCAAGTTCAGGTGATATAACTTTTGAAACATTTCTTGTTGCATCAACAATACTAATTAAGTATTTTTTTATAGATTCATCTATATAAACCCTTTTACTTAATTTTTGCAAATATTTAATTTCATCTAGAGTAACAACTGGTTCTTTTTTCTCAAAAACATTATTCTCGATTCTATTTAAAACTTCAAGTTCTTCCTCTACACTTGGATAAGTAATAGATTCTTTAATTAAAAATCTATCTTGTTGAGCTTCTGCTAACAAATATGTACCTTCTTGTTCAATAGGATTCTGCGTAGCTATTACTATAAAAACATCTGGCAATTTATAATTAACTCCTCCTATACTTATTTGTCTTTCTTGCATTGCTTCAAGCATAGCACTCTGCGTCTTAGAACTTGATCTATTTATTTCATCTAAAAGTACAAAATTAGCACAAACTGGTCCAATTTTTGTTTCAAACTCAGCAGTCTTTGCATTATATGTCTGAGTACCTATAATATCACTTGGTAATAAATCTGGTGTACATTGTATTCTCGAAAAAACGCCACCGCAACTTTGTGTTAACACTTTTGCTGCTGTGGTTTTTGCTAGTCCTGGTACAGATTCTACTAATATATGCCCATTTGCAATTAGTGATACCAATAATGATGTTTGTAGCTCTTTTTGTCCAACCATTTTTGATGTATAATATTTTAATATTTGTTCAATTATGTGATTACACTTTTGCATTTCTTCTGAAAGTATATTTCCATTTTCCATTTTTTTATCCTTTCTTTTGTATACATTTTAATATGTTTAATTTTATCATACTTTTTATTTCTTATATATTTCTTTTATTTTATTTTTCTATTACATTTTTATTACAAATTTTACAAATTTAGTTGCAAAATCTTTTTTTATGATATATAATACGAATGGTAAAAATAATAATAAACCATTTGGTTTATATTTTAATTTAGCTTAACAATTTCTTTAAATACGAAAAAGCATCTACTCATTTCTAGAATAGTTGCTTTTTCTTTTATATTTTATTCACTTCTACTAATTGCACTTACAATAGCATTTAGGCTTGATCTTACAGTGTTTTCATTCTTTCCTATTGCCCAGATTTTCTTATTGTCTTTTTCAATCTTTACATATGTTATAGCATTAGCTTTTTCACCATGATTAATATCATTTTCTTGTGCAGCTTGACTATAAAATTTAAATTCAAAATCATATCCCATATTTCTTAATATTTTTGTAAACACTTCAACAGGTCCATTTCCTTCATCTTCTTTTTTTACTTTTTTTCCTTCAATATCTAAAGTTACATCTAAAACAATACTGTCTTCTCCTTCAGACTTTATGTCATAATTATCAATTTTTAATTTATTACTTCTATTAACATATTCATTTTCAAATACATCATATATCTCCTTACTATCAAGTTCTCTTCCTTTTTTATCAGATGCATCTTTCACAAGATATCCTATTTCTTGCCTCATTTCAGCTGGTATCTCATATCCATATTCATTTTGCAAAACAAATGCAACTCCACCTTTTCCTGATTGACTATTTATTCTTATTATTGGTTCATATTGTCTATTTATGTCTGCTGGATTTATAGGAAGATAAGGAACATCCCATATCTTTTCTTTGTTATTGTTTAATGCTGTAAGTCCTTTCGAAATTGCATCTTGATGTGAACCAGAAAAAGCCGTAAATACTAATTCCCCTACATATGGATGGCGTGGACTTATTGGCATTTTTATATACCTAGAATATTTTTCTTTAACTTCATTGATATCTGAAAAGTCAAGTTCTGGATCAACACCTGTAACATACATATTCATTGCGATATTTAGAATGTCTGCATTTCCTGTTCTTTCTCCATTTCCAAGTAATGACCCCTCTACTCTCTCGGCTCCTGCCAAAATTGCCATTTCAGATGTAGCAACACCTGTTCCTCTATCATTGTGAGAATGAACACTGATTATCATTTTTTCTCTATCTACAATATTTTCAGCAATATATTGGATTTGATCCGCAAAAATATTTGGCATTGAACACTCTACAGTTGCAGGAAAATTAATAATAGGTTTATTTTTTAATTTTGGATACCAAATTTTAAGTACAGCATTGACAACATCTAGTGCATAATCCATTTCAGTTGCAGTAAAGCTTTCTGGTGAATATTCAAAATACCAATTTGTATTTGGATATTTATCTATACAATCTGCTAAAATTTTTGCTCCATCTGTTGCTATTTTTTTTACTTCTTCTTTATTTTTTCTAAATACTACTCTTCTTTGTGTTGTAGAAGTAGAATTATACATATGAACGATTACGTTTTTTGCACCTTTTAATGATTCTAATGTTTTTTCTATTATTTCTTTTCTAGCTTGTGTTAAAACTTGAATTTTAACATCATCAGGAATCAAATTATTTTCTATTAAATACCTTGTAAAATTATACTCTGTTTCTGACGCTGCAGGAAAACCAATTTCAATTTCTTTAAATCCTATTTTTACAAGGTATTTAAAAAATTCAATTTTTTCCTCTAGATTCATTGGATTTGCTAAAGCTTGATTTCCATCTCTAAGGTCAACGCTACACCACATTGGAGCTTTAGTAATTTCATTATCAACCCATGTTCTTTTTTTTGGTTTTTTCCAGTCATACAATTTCTTGTAATTTTCAAAATTTTTCATCTTAATTTTCCTCCCTTTCTACTTAAATACAAAACAAAACACATCTCTACTTATTTTATAATATAGAGATGTGTTTTGTTTTGTATAAATTTTTATTTATTTTTTATCAACTTTAGTATGTCTATTGCTTGTAAATATTTTTACATATCACAAAATATCCCTATATTATTTTCAATAAATTAGAGATATGAGAATAATTGATATGTTGTTAATTGCAATTGATTCTGACATTCTAAGTCCTCCTTATTTATATGCATTAGTATATCATATTAAAATTATAGTGTCAATCACTATTATACTATATATTCAATTTTATTATTAGGAAAATATTTATGCATTTGTTCTCTCAAAAAGTTTTCTGCCTCTTCTTTTATTTTTTTATTGTAAGCATATTTTCCTCTTCCTCTTCCTGTCATAATTTCTTTATTAAATAAATTTATCGCATTTGGAAAAGCTTCTTCATTTATTTTAGTATGAACATAGCTATAAGTCATAAAAATAATTTCAAAGAAAACATCTTTTTTTACCTTATCTGCTAAATCTTTTTCTAATGTTTTAATTAAATTTGTATATTCTTCTTTCCAATTTTCAACTAGAATTACTGGTGCAATTAAAATTCCTAGATTATATCCTGCATCTTTTAATTTATTTATAGCTTCGATTCTTCCTTGTAATCTTGATGTTCCAAATTCAACTCTATTTATTATTTCCTCTGGATTAACACTCATTCGTATTGTTACTTTTCCTTGATGATCTAAATTTAAAATTGGCTCTACCATATCAAATTTTGTTGGAAATGTTAACTTACCTTTTTTTGAATTTTTAAAATTTTCTATAGTCCATATCAAGTTATCTGTAATTGTATTTTCTAAGATTAAATCACTATTACTTCCTATCTCAAAAGTTAATTCATTATCTGATTTTTCTGAGGTTTTAATTATTTTTTCTAACATTTGCTCTCTATTAACAAATAATCTAAGATAAGCACATTTGTTATAGTTGCATACTAAATAACAATACATACAAGAAGCTGTACAACCTGATGAGGTATATGGCACTAAATAATCTGAAGTTTTATGATTTTCCACAAATTTATGTGTTTTTCTAATTCCTATAATTAAATTTCTTTTCATATTATTAAATTCCGAATTTGGGTTTTTTCTCATTTCTTCGATATTATTGTGATTTTCAATTTCTATCTTAGGAATATCTGAATATTTATTCATCAATTTCTTTCCTAGAGTATAGTTAATTATATCTTTTTCAAAATAAATAGCTTTTGGTCTGAACATTTTTTCCTCCTACTTAAGGATTATTTTAACCAAAAGCTATTTTTGTATTCTTTAATCTATATTTATTCTATTGTTTATCCATTCATTTTCTATTAACATTTTTCTAAAACATTGTGGCATTAATCTATAATTTTCAATTTCATTTATATCAATCCATTCATAATGTAAATAATCTTTACCTTCAACATTTTTCATTGTTTGTTCAATCCTTTTATCTTCTTCATCTTCAAATTCCACTTTATAAACAAACATTATTTCATGGTATTTTTTTCCATTCATTTCAAAAAAGTTTTCTACTGTAGTCAAATACTTTTGTATCTCTACTTTTTTCCCTAACTCCTCTTCTAATTCTCTTTTTACTGTTTCTTCAGAACTTTCTCCTATGGTAACTCTTCCACCAGGCAAACATCCATGGTCTTCATTAATAGATTCATGTACTAATACTTTGTTATTATGTATTATTACTCCTGCTGCTCTAATATTTAATTTGTAGTCAGCAACGTCTAAAGTTATATCCATTTTCAAAACCTCCTTATAAAACTTATATAATTTGAGTTTTCATAAATATAAACTCAAGGTGACATTATACCACAAATCTCTATAAAAATTCAACTGTTTTTATTATTTTTCTTTATTTTTCTAATTCAGCTACATAATAACTTTTAGTATATCTATTTCTCTCATCTTCATTTTCAGGTATATATATATCTTTAACTGTTTGACCTTCTATTACTTCTACCTTAAAAAAAGTCTTATTGCTTCCTTCTTTAATATTATATTTTAAAATCTCATCAAGTTTAAGTATATAATCTGCTATATCATTTACTTTTTCTTTAGAATCCATATTTATTTCTATTTTACAATTTTGAACTAACTCTTCATTCTTTTCATCAACTTTTATAGTTATTCCCATTTCCTCTGCTAGTTTTTTTATTTCATCTATATGTGATAAGGCTATATCTTTATTGTATAAAGTATCATCCAATTGTTTTGTGAATTTTCCTGCAGATTTATATTCTTCACCTACTTTTTCTAACGGTTCATAAGAATATCCATAAACATAAAACCAATCATTATTACTCTCTCTCGTGAACTTATATCTTGTACCATTTGTTTGGTATTGATAATTATCTTTTTGCATTAAAACCCATTCATCTCCATATTTCCATTTTATAAAATCTTTAATTACTTGTTCTGAATAAACTACAGGTGAATCATAATCGTAAATATTTTCTCCCCTAATTAATTCTTCCATGTCTTTAAGATATTCTTCATTATTATTTGTATCAATACCCTCGTAATTTAATTTATTTTTAATATTAGTTGATTTTTTATCAATATTTGTTCTAATACTTATCATTGTAACAATAGCAATAATAAGCATTAATATAAGCGTACAAATAAGTGTTGTAATCATTCTAATTTTCTTTTGTTTTTTTGTAGTTCCAAGCTTTCTATTCATTCGTTCCATCTTTATAACTTGTTTTCTCATAAATTTATTTTTAGGTAGTTTCTTCTTTGGCATACTTTCTTTCATATAATTTCTCCTTTGTTTAAATATATGCTTAAATAATACCATAAATAAACTAATTTATCAATAAAAAAATAACTGAAATCTCTATTTTAATTTCAGTTATTTTTGAGTTTATTAAACTATCTTATTATTGAGCATTTATTTTTATTGATTTCTAAAGAAGCTATAGTCACTGGTGAAGCTTCATCTGTTTCTATTTCTGAAGTTTCTCCAGAAACGATTTCTCTAGATCTTCTTGAAACTGCGATGACTAATTCATATCTGTTTATAGATTTATTTAATAACTCTTCAACAGTAGGATTTGTAATCATCTAAAATTCCCCCGTTTCATAAATCTAATTATATTATACCACATTTTAGAATTTTATGTAAGCCTATGCTCTAGATTTCTTTATTTTTTTCTTGCCATTACATTAAAAGTATGCCAATATTTCTTTTTCCCTAATCCCGTTATATCTATTCCTTCAAATTCTGAAATATTAATAATTTCAAAATTTTTAAATAATCCAATAACTTGTTCTTTTGTTTTAAAAATCATATTTTCTCTTAAACCATTCCACTCATCCTTATCTCCAAAAAATGATCCAAGAAAATACCCATTCTTTTCTATACTATTTTCAATTTTATTCCATAATTCATTAAACTTTTCTTTTTTACAAAAAGATAGACTATTGTTTGCTAACAATAAATTACATTTTTCTAATTCAATTTCTTCAAATGACTTTTGTAAAAATCTAAATCTTTTTAACTCTTGTTCATTAAGATTTTCTGTAATCATTTTTTTAGTATTTTCAATATCTATTGCTAAGACATTCCAATTATTCTTTATTAAGCAAACAGTATCTCTTCCAGATCCACAGCCTAATTCTATTGCATTACCTGTTTCTGTCACTAATTTTAAAAATCTTTTTACATTTACACTAGCAGATTTGTTTACAGTATTCTCATAATATCTTTTCTTTTTTTCTTCCATTTTAATTATCCTTCATAATTAAATATTTTTTTTAAAACACTTTTTAATCTTTTAAATATTGGATGATTTTCATCTACTCCAGTAATACAACTTTCATAAACACTTGTATAATACCATTTTTGTTTATCTCTTCCTCTTTTTAATGCTCCCATAGATTTTTCTTCACCATATAATTCTATACAATCTGATAAATCTTCTAAATTACTTATTTTATCACAAGCAACTATTAATTTAGAACCTAGTGGAGCTGTTTTTAAGTGTTCAATTGTATGTTTTTTTCTTTCTTCCCACTCTAAAGATTTGTTTGGTTCAGATGCATCATAAACATAATTTCTAACTTCTTTACCAAATTCTTTTTCTATATCATCAAATGTATGTGGTGTATCTTCCACAACATCATGTAAAATTCCTGCTGCTACAATATTTTCATCACATCCATTCTTTTGTAAAATCATTCCAACTGTAAAAGGATGGAAAATCATATCAATGTCTTCTACTTTTCTTCTTTGACCTTTATGTGCTTTTGTTGCATAATAAATTGCATATTCTATTTTATCATTTCCTCTATACATATTTTTATCCCTCCTAATATGATTGTATTATATATCAAAAAATTTTTTTAATTCGACTTTTAATAATTCCAATGCCTTTTTTCTTGCACTAACTTCATTTTTTTCTTCTTGAGTAAGCTCAGCTAAAGTTTTTCCGTTTTGTAGTTCAAATATTTCATCGAAACCAAATCCATTTTTCCCTCTAGGTTCTGCTGTTATATATCCTTCTACAACTCCTACAACTGAAATAGTCTGTTTTCCATTTGATGCTGCCATAGCTGAATTATTTTTTACCTTTCTACTTTCTTTAGGTACACCTTTAAGTTTCTCTATTATTCCAAGATTTCTATCTCTATCAGTTCCTGGTAACCATCTTTTTGTTCGAACTCCTGGAAATCCGTTTAAATATTCAATTTCAATTCCAGTATCATCTGCAATAACAATTTCATTTTTTAATAATTTTGCTATTTCCTCTGCTTTTTTTCTTGCATTCCCCTCTGAAGTATCTCTATCTTCTTCAACATCAATATCTATTCCTAATTCTTTCATTGGAACTATCTCGTATTCATTCAATATTTCTTTTGCTTCTTTAATTTTTCCAGGATTTCCAGAAGCGATTACTAATCTTTTCATATTCACTCCTCCTAATTATTTTATCCAATCTTTTAATATGTCTTTTTCTATGTTCATATTTCCATAACCAATTCCAAGTTGAATATCCGCTCTTTTCTCACCATGGCAATCAGTTCCACCTGACATTAATAAATTGTTTTCTTCGCAATATTGAATTAAAGAATCAGTTTCTTCTTTAGAAAAACTTGAATGATATACTTCAACTCCATCTATAATATTATCTTTTTTTAATATATTCAAAAAGCCTTTTGTATCTTCTAAATTATATCTATATACATGTGCTACAAATAATTTTCCTCCTGCTTTCCTAACTTCGTTAGCTACTTGATTTGCAGTTGGATAATTCATACTAAAATCAATATATACAGGAAATTTTTTACGTGTTACACAACATTGAAAAAAAACTTTTACATCATTCCATTCTTTATCTGTAAAATATTTTTTATTTTCAGGATGTTTTTTTATTTCAGGAAATATTGTATCGATCGGCCACCCTTTTGATTTGTCATAATTTAATTTTCCTAATTTTATATTATTTTTTTGGCAACTTTCAATCATTTTATTGTATTCTTCCATTAAATCTGGTTTTCTTTCTTCATACTCTTTGTGTACCCATTGCTCTAATTTTTTATAATCAAAATCATAAGCTAATAAATGAAAAAATATTCCATCATACACTGTACTAAATTCTATTCCTGGTATTATTTTCCCTTTATATATTTTAGAATAGTCTATTTGAGCTAACTCTTTTATTCCATTAACTGTATCATGATCTGTTATTGCTAATACTTCTATTCCCTTTTTTTCAGCTTCATTTAATATTTCTTTTATATTCCAAGATCCATCTGAATAGCAAGTATGTGTATGTAAATCTATCATTTATTAAACCTCCTTTTATTATATTTTACTGAAAACATTTCCTAAACTCTCATTAATAACTAAATTCGCTTTATTATCATACATTGTTTCATCTCTATTTATTAAAACCAAATTTCTTCCTCTGAAATAATTTATTAAACCACTTGCAGGTTGTACCGTTAATGATGTACCTGCGACAATCATTAAATCTGCTTCACATATTGCTTTAATTGAAGCTCTCATTATGTTGTCATCTAAACCTTCTTCATATAACACAACATCTGGTTTTATTATTCCTCCACATTTACATTTTGGTATGCCTGTACTATTATTAAATATAAAATCTGCATCATAGAAATTATTGCATTTCATACAATAATTTCTTAAAACACTTCCATGTAACTCTAATACATTTTTTGAACCTGCTTTTTGATGCAATCCATCTATATTTTGTGTTATAACAGCTTTTAATTTTCCTTGTTTTTCTAATTCTGCTAACTTAATATGCGTTATATTTGGTTCATATTTCAAAGAATTTAACTTATCTCTATAAAATTTATAAAATTCATCAGTTTTACTCATAAAAAATGTATGACTTAATATAAATTCTGGAGGATATTTATACTTTTGATTATATAATCCATCTTTGCTTCTAAAATCTGGTATACCACTTTCTGTTGAAACTCCCGCTCCTCCGAAAAATACTATATTATTACTTTCTTTAATTAAATTTTTAAATACTTCTATTTTACTTTCCATTTTTTCTACTTCATTCCTATCTTATAAAATTTGTAAAAGTTGTTTGTTCTTGTTTTGGAAGCTTTATTCCTTTTTCTTTTCCTGCCTCAATGCATTTTAAGTAATATGCCATATTTCTGCCAAGTATTCTCATAACTTGCATTCCTTCTTCATCTCGTTTTACTTCTTCAGCATTTGAGCCATGTACCATATTCCAATATCTTGAAGATATTATTGGCATTTGACTAATCCCAAAATATTTATTTAATTGATCATATGTTGCTGTTGTTCCAGCTCTTCTTGCAGAAATGACAGTTGCAGCAGGTTTATATAAAAATCTATCTGCCTTTCCTGCAGAACTTGAAGAATAAAATGCCCTATCCATAAAACCTGTTATATTTCCTGCTGCAGCAGCATAATGTACTGGAGTTCCAAAAATAAATCCATCTGCTTCTTCAGCCTTTAATACAAACTCATTAACACTATCTTCAAAAATGCATTTACCATTTTTTACACAGCTGTTACATGCTATACATCCACCTATTGGTTTGTTTTTAACCCAAAAAATTTCTGTTTCTATTCCTTCTTTCTCTAAAGTATTTGCTACTTCTTTTAATGCTGTATAAGTACATCCTTTTTCATGTGGTCCTCCATTAACTAATAAAACTTTCATATTTTTAACCTCCTTAAAAAATACCTAAATGTTCAAATAAAATTTTAGAACCTATTAATATAAGAATTATACCTCCACATAATTCTGCTTTGTTTTGAAATTTATCGCCAAACTTAAAACCTACTTTTACTCCTATTAAAGACATGATATATGTAATAATTCCTATAAACATTGCTGCTTCATATAAATTTACATTTAAAAATGCAAATGTAATTCCGACTGCCAATGCATCAATACTTGTTGCTATTGCCAAAATTATCATAGTTTTAAATCCAACATCATCATTTCTTTTTTCTTCTTCATCATCAAAAGATTCTTTTATCATATTTCCACCTATAATAGCTAGCAATATAAATGCTATCCAATGATCCACACTTGTAACTAGATCTTGAAATGTTGAACCTAAGTAATAACCTAATACTGGCATCAATCCTTGAAATACTCCAAAATACCATGCAATTATAATAGATTTTTCCCAGTACAGCTTTTTCATTGAAAGTCCTTTACATACTGATACTGCAAAAGCATCCATTGCTAAACCAATCCCTATTAAAGCAATCTCTATAATTCCCATAGTTTCATTATATTTTTTACCTTATAAATATATCACAAAAATAACAAAAAGAGAATTACTATTTATAATTCTCTTTAAAAGTTTGGCTTGTAAATACTATATTTATCAATTTCTATTTTATCTGATAAATGTCTTTCTAAATTTTTATCTTTTATTAATTCTTCTTTTTCTTTTTTAGTTAAATGTTTTATTTTATATTCTAATTTTGAAGCTAATACCCTATTTTCTGTTTTCCACACACATTCTAATTTTTTTGCTGAATGTGTTAACGTATATTTAGCACATTTTTTATCTTTGCCAAAATGTTCTTTCATTCTACGCACAACATCTATTGTTATTCCTGTATAAATAGAATTGTCTTCACATCTTAGCATATAAACATAAAACATATTTTTACCTCTTATTTCTTTAAATTTATTTTTTCACTAACCATTGATGCAAGTATAACAGATAATGCATCTTTTAGCAAAAATGGTACTGATACAAGTGCTGCTGCTTGTATAAAATTTGTATTCGTTAAAAAACTATACTGCAAAACTCCAAATATATGACATAATGCTAATCCAATAATACTAAAAATCATTTTCATTACAAGCGATTTTGTTTTTTTAGATTTACTACAGAAAAATGCTAACGGAATAAATCCAAATAAGAATCCACCTGTTAATCCTAAAATTGCTGGTATTCCAAACTTAGCTCCTGCAAATACAGGTATTCCAATAGCACCTAAAAATAAGTATATTAAAACGGTTTTTACACTTTTACTTTCTGACAAGCTATATCCTATAAAAGCTATTGAAAATGTTTGCAATGTCATTGGTACTCCCCATGGTAGCGGTATTGATATTTGAGCTGCAACAGCAATTAAGAATGTTGCTACTAAACATGTAACAATACTTGGTATCAATTTTGTGTTATTTGTTAATTTACTAATATTTTCTAACATAGTATATAACCTCCTTTTCAGAGAATTATATATTTATATTTTCATATTTTCAATAAACTAAATGGTCAGTTCAATATATGATTTATTTACATGTATCACAGTAAGGACAAGTACTGCACCCTTTTCCTTTTCGTTTAATACTGCTCCTAATAACTGCTATTACTATTAATAAAATAGCTGTTATTACTAAAATATTTGCTAAATTTAACGTTCCTTTTTCAATTCTGCTTCCTATCTGATATACCAAAGTTGCTAATACCCAAGCACTTCCTGTTTGAAATGCTACTGCTTTAAGTAACCTTTTTGTACTTCCTAATTCTCTTTTCATTGCTCCTATAGCTCCAAAACATGGTGCACTAAATAAGTTAAATACCATAAATGCATATGCTGATGCTGCAGTAAATGTTCCAAATAATGTTCCTTCTCCAAATATTTGACTTCCTTCTTCAACATCCTCCGCAAATCCTGATATAACTGCCATAGAAGAAACTACTTGTTCTTTCGCAACTAATCCTTGAATGGCTGAAACTGTTGCACCCCAATTATTTTCTCCTAGTATAGGATTAAATACCCATGAAATTGTTTTACCTATTGAAGCTAACATACTATTTTCTATTTCTACACCATATTCTAATTTAAATGAGAATGATAATAAAAACCAAATTACAATTGAACAAATAAGAATAACTGTTCCTGCTCTTTTTATAAAAGCTATTACCTTATCCCATACATCTTTTGCTACATATTTAATACTTGGAACCTTGTATTCTGGTAATTCAGATATGTATGAACTACTAGTTTTTTTAAATACTGTTCTAGATAAAACTAATGCAGACAATATTATTATAATAATTGCAAAAAAGTATAATGATGCTGAAACTATTCCTGAATTTTCTCCAAAGAAATATCCAGAAAACAAAGCAATTATTGGTAACTTTGCACTACAAGGAATAAATGGTGTTAACATTGTTGTCATTTCTCTTTCATCTTGGTTTTCAATTATTCTTGTTCCCATTATTCCTGGTACAGAACAACCAGAACCTACAATAAAAGGAATTAAACTCTTTCCACTTAAACCTATTTTTCTAAAAATTCTATCTAATAGTAATGCTATCCTTGACATATATCCAGTTGTTTCTAAAAGTGAAATACATAAGAATAATATAATAAGTTGTGGAACAAAACCTAAAACAGCTCCAACTCCTGCAATTATTCCATCTACAACTAAACTATTTAATATTTCAGATGTACCAATTGCTTGCAATGAAGTTTCTACTTTTTCGCTAATAGAATCAACTAAACTTCCTACCATATCAACTGTACTGCTTCCCACTACACCAACTGATAAATAATAAACTAAAAACATTATTAAAATAAATATTGGAAATGCTAACCATTTATTTAAAAATATTTTGTCTAATCTTTCTGTTATTGATTCTTTAGTTGGCTTTTTTACTGTTGTACTTTTTACTATTTTTTCGATAAAATCATATCTTTCAGTTGCTATAACTTCTTCAAAGTCTGTATCATAATTTTCTTTTAAACTTTCAGTCAAATGTTTTATTTCTTTAGTTTCAAAATTATTAAAACGTTTATCTTCTTCAATTAGTTTAACAGCAATAAATCTACTATGCCTATGTTGTATTTTACTTTGAACGTTTTTAATTAAATATTCTATTTTAGGATCATAGATATCTGTTCTTTTTAAATCTTCTTTTTTGTCAATTTCTGCTATTAATCTAGTAATTCCTGTCTCCTTTAATGCAGATATTTTAAAAGTTTTTACTCCTAATTCCTTTTCTAATTTTTTCTCATTTATTTTTATTCCTTTTTTTTCTAATATATCGGCCATATTTAAAGCAATTATTACTTTTGTATCTAATTCCATTAATTGTGTTGTTAAATATAAGCTTCTTTCAATTGAAGTTGCATCAACTATATTTATAATTACATCTGGATTCTCATCAAATATAAATTTTCTTGCAACTTCTTCTTCTATACTATAAGGGCTTAAAGAGTAAATACCAGGCAAATCAATCAGTTCATGTTTTGTGCCTTTTATTATCCCTACTTTTTTTTCAATTGTTACTCCTGGCCAGTTTCCTATTTTTGCATTCATTCCAGTTAAATAATTAAATAAAGTGGTTTTTCCACTATTTTGATTTCCAACTAATGCGATTTTCACTATCTTTCCTCCCCATCATTACCTTTTTGTCTTCCTATTGGCTGTACATCTATAAAACTACTATTACCTATTGATAACTTGTATCCTCTCACTTGAATAGTAATAGGATCTCCCATTGGAGCTTTTCCCATCATTGTTACTGTAGTACCTTTTGTTAATCCCATATCTAATAAATGCCTTTTCATTTCCTTGTTGGCTGAATTAAATCCTTGTATTTTTGCTTCTTGTCCTATTTCTAAATCTGATAATTTCATATTTTACTCCTCCTAACTTGAAAGATTTTTCAATTTCTACAAATATTATATTCTTTATATTTTTAAAAGTCAATAAAAATTGAAACTTTTTTCAAGTATCTTGACTTTTTCTCTTTATTGTCTTATACTTAAAGTAATTTCTTAAATGAAAGGAGTAACACTTAAAATAAAGAAATGGAAGTTTCAGAACTAAGAAAGCCTACCCAAAAAAGGGCAATTCAAAAAAAAGAACGAATTTTAGAATATGGTTTTAAACTAATGTGCGAAAAAGGACTTCATAATACAGACGCAACTCAAATTGCAAAATATGCTGGAGTATCAACAGGTACCGTATACCAATACTTTAAAGACAAAAAAGATATATTTTTACAAGGTTTAAAAATTTATGCAGAAACTCTTATGTTTCCAACAGATTGTCTTAAAGATATAAATTTTAATACAAATAATTTACATGATGAATTCAAACGTATTATTAACACATCTATTAATGCACATAAAATATCTGAATCAGCCCATGAGGAAATAAAATCTTTACAACATATTGATAAAGAAGTAAGCGAAATTTTTAAAAGTTTAGAAATCAAGACAACTGAAATACTTGTAGAAAGTTTAAAAGCAAATAATATTAAAGTAGATAATATTTACGAAAGAGCGCATTTAATTTTATGTTGGATTGATAATTTATGTCATGAAATAATTTACCATAAACATAAAAACATGGATTATAACAAAATGACTGATATTGTTATTGATTCAATTATTAATTTATTACATTAGAGAAGCAATAGTTTATTCTATTGCTTCTCTTGTTCTTTCTTTTACCTCTTTATCAAACTCTAATATTTCATCAATTGTATTTAATTCTCTTTTTTCATAATAATTCATTACTTCTTCTATCTTGTTTGGGATTTCAGTATATTTTATTTTTTTATGCAAAAAGCTATCTACTAAAACTTCATTTGCTGCATTTAAAACAACTTGATATGAATGTCCTCTCCTAATTGCTTCATATGCTAGTTTCAAACACTTAAATTTATCTAAATCTGGCTTTTCAAATTTCAAATCTATAACTTCGAATAAATCTAATTTTTCAATATTATTAGGTATTCTATTTGGATAATTTAAAGCATATGCAATTGGTATTTGCATTGATTTTGGACCAATGTTTGCCATGATTGTCCCATCTTCAAACTGAACCATTGAATGAACTAAACTTTTTCTATGTACAACAACTTCTATTTGACTAGGCTCAACATTAAATAACCATTTTGCTTCTATAATTTCAAACCCTTTATTCATCATTGTTGAAGAATCTATTGTAATTTTCGGTCCCATATTCCATGTTGGATGATTTAATGCTTCTTCAACTGTTATATTCTCTGTAATTTCTTTGTCAAAAAATGGTCCTCCTGAAGCTGTTAAAAGAATTTTATCAATCTTATTATTTTCTTCTCCATTCAAACATTGCATTATCGCACTATGTTCACTATCAACTGTTAATAATTTTGCTTTACATTCTTTTGCCGTCTTCATTATTAGTTCTCCACCAGCTACTAAAACTTCTTTATTAGCTAATGCTACAGTTTTTCCATTCTTTATCATATTGTATGTTGGTTTTAATCCAGATATTCCAACTAATGCTGAGATTGAAATATCAAAGTCTATAAGGTTTGATATTTCTTCCATTCCATCCTCGCCATAATAAATATTTATATTTTTATATAATTGAGTAAGTCTATCTGCATTTTCTTTATCTATTATATAAACATTTTTTGGCTTAAACTCTTCAATTTGCTCTATAAGTTTTTCAATATTTTTACCTGCAACTAATGTTACAATTTCAAATAAATCTAAATTATTTCTTATTACATTTAATGTACTTTCTCCTACTGATCCTGTTGATCCAAATATTGCAATTTTTTTCATTATACCCCACTTCTTTCATTCTGATTTTAAATTATTGACCTCTATCATCTTTTTATAAAATTCTTGTTTATTTGATGTTAATTCAGTAATATCATCTAGATATTTTGTATACAACTTATCATCAAAAAACATTTTATCTCTAGCATATCCATTTAGTCCAAATTTTTTAATTAAAAACACTCTACTTTCTTCTAAAATTTCTTCTTTAGTTAATTGTGGTGAATGCTTTTTTCTATATGAATATGCTCTTTTTAAAGTTGCTTTAACACTAGTATTTCTATCTGCCGAAGAAACAATCTTTCCATATATACTTCTAGGCTCTTCTTTTGAAGATGATCTATGATCTTCAACTGCTTCTTTCATTATTTTAATTTGATTTTCATTAAAGAATTCTTTTAATTTCTCATCATCTTCAAGAATCTTTGCTGAAACTTTTTCATGATTTTTCGCGTCAATATGATGCCCTATATCATGATAAGCTGCTATTACATATACCATTTCAATATTTATATCTTCTACTTGCTTTGCAAACTCTAAACTTCTTCCTATAACATATTCAATGTGTTCAATTCCATGGCCAGATTCATTTAATGAATTTTGTTTAAATATTTCACTCTCAATATATTCCCTTATTTCTTTTCTAATTTCCATAAAATCATCTCCGTATTCACTTTATACCACAACACAAGTATTTTTTCAATATACAGCAAAATACGTATAATTCCGCCAGAATTATACGCATTTTACTTGTTTTACAATTTTATAATTATAATATTTATTTTATAATTCCTTTAATTAACCCTAAATCACTATAAGTTGTAATTTTAATATTTGTATAATCTCCTTCAATAAGTTTTATTGGATAATTATCTTTTTCAAGCAACATACAATCATCTGTTGCTACATCATCTTTATATTTTTCATGCATTTCTAGTAATATTTTTCTATCAAAGCATTGTGGTGTTTGTATAGCCCATGTATTACTTCTTTTCGTTGAATTTACTACAACATTATTGTCATCAGCAATCTTTATAGTATCTGTTGACTTTACTCC
Organism: uncultured Clostridia bacterium; assembly: GCA_947625985.1. Next base: position 97,775 of record CANQQF010000002.1, read on the forward strand.
CATTGTAACACCTTTATACTTGTCCATACTTTCTATACATTTATTAATATAATCTTGTTTAATTGCAGGTCTTGCACCATCATGAATTATCACTATATCAGAATCTGTAACTTTTATACAATTATATACAGAATCTTTTCTTTCAGCTCCCCCTACAACAACTTCTGTATCTTTGTTAGGATTTTCTTTTGTTATTATTCTTTTAACATTATCTATTTCACTTTTTTTTGTTGCAATTATTATATTATCAATATAATCATTTTGTGCAAATTCATTTAGACTATATGATAGTACTGTATTTTCATCAGTCACATTTTCGAAGTTTTTATTTCTATTCATACCAAATCTCACACTATCGCCAGCTGCCAAAATTATTGCTGTGACTTTTTTTCCATTTATCAAAACATTTCCTCCCTTTCTGAATTATAAGATGTACACATATACGCTTGATACTTTTCTTTTAATTTATGATATGCTTTTTTTACCATTTTCTTACTTTTGAATAAACCATATACACATGATCCGCTTCCAGTCATAAGACTTTCTATCGCTCCATGTTTTTTTAGCTCATTTTTTATTTTTTGTATTAAACTTTTTTCTTTTATTACATTTTCAAACACATTATATACATTATCTTTCATTAAATCTATATTGTTTTCCTCTAAGGCTTTTATAATGTGGCTTGAATTATCTAGTTGCTCTACATTTTTTCCCTCATCAATTCTTTTATACATATCTTTTGTGTCACCAACTGCTTTTGGCTTAATAACTAAAATATAATATTTAAATTTTGTATTAATTTTTGTAATTATGTCTCCAATTCCCTTTGCTATTACTGCTTTGTTGTACAAACATGGCACAACATCTGCTCCCAAACTTTTTCCTATTTCTTCAATTTCTTTTTTAGATAACTTTAAATCGAATAATTTATTCATACACAAAATAAAACTTGCGCAATCAGTACTTCCTCCTGCCATGCCAGCTTGCATTGGGATTCTTTTATTTAACTCAACTTTAACACCTGAAATACTAGGGAATCTCTCCTTTAACTTATTATATGCCTTACAAATAATATTGTTTTCATTATTGATTTCCTCAACATTTGTTATTAATTCAATTCCATCTTTATTTGATTTACTCACATATAATTCATCATATAAACTTACTTTTTGAAAGATCGATTTTATATTATGATAATTATCTTTTCTTTTATTTAAGACAAGTAGGTTTAAATTAATCTTTGCCCTAGCTTTCATATACATCTTTTCCATAACTTTTCTTCTTCCTTTTAAAAAAGCAGAGTACATTTCCTGCACCCTGCATATTTCTCTTAAGACAGTCATATTATACTAAAATAGTCAACTTTTGTCAACTTATATCATTCATTAAACATATTTTTTATTGCTTTTTTACGTATTCTTTGAATTGCATTATCTATTGACTTTACAGGAGAATCCAATTTTCTTGCAATTGTTACATAACTTTCTCCTTTTACAAACCTGTCCAATACTTGTTTTTCGAATTTACTTAAAGATTTATCTATAGAAGAATGTAGCTCTTGATAATATTCTTTTTTCATTAATGTTTCTAGAGGATCTTCTATTAAATGACTATCAAATGTATCTATTAATTCAACACTTTCTTCATCATTATCATATGCTGATGTGTTTAATGATAAATATGAATTTAAAGGTATATGTTTCTGTCTATTAGATGTCTTTATTGCAGTTATTAATTGCCTTTCAACACAAATATTAGCAAAGGTTTTAAATGAACTTTGTTTCTCATTGTCAAAATTTTTTATAGCTTTAAATAGGCCTATCATCCCTTCTTGTAAAACATCATCTCGTTCTCCTCCAACCATGAAGAACTTTCCGACTTTTATATTTACCATTTCTCTATATTTACTTAATAAATACGTTAGTGCCTGTTCGTCTCCTTCTTTTATAAAAGATATCACTTCTTCATCTGTTTTATTGTTATATTTGTTTGTATAATATTCTAGTTCTTCTTTTTGCATGAATATAAGTACCTCCAAAGGTTATCTCTTGCAAACATTATATATTTGTATTCCGCTAAAGTCAAGGATTTTAGCCTATATTTAGTATTTTTTTACATTATTCGCTAATAGCTTCTTTAATTATAGTCCAAACTCTTTCATCTTCCATCCCCAACTGCCATGATGCAACTCCTGCTAAACTTTTCTCTGATAATTCAGGCTTTCCTTCTATTTCAGGTAAATTTTTTATTAAAGATAACTTAGCTTTTATAGATTCTAGGTCTTCTATCCACATTTTCATTTTTATGTTTCCGTTCTGGAACTTCTATATAATTTTGCTTCAAGTCATTATCCCATTGTTTTTTTGTTCCGTTAGGCAATATTCTATCAATATCTTTCATTTGTACAACAGCACTTGTTGCTGTTCCGTCAGGTTTTTCTGCCCATAACCTTGTATAGAATGGTATACCTAAAATTATTTTTTCTGGCTCAATTTCTTCTGTTTTTAAAAATTTCTCTAAACTTAATTCAACCCAATTATATCCTGCAGTAGTTCCTGGAGTTGTACTTGATACTCCATATTGGTCATATGCCATAAATACTATATAATCGGCTTCATCTCCTATAACATTTCTATCAAAACATAAAGACCATGTTTCTCCACCATCAGGTGCTGTTACATCAACAGATAGAACTTTTCCCTTTTCTTTCATCCTAGGAGTTAACTCTATAATAAATCTAGAATATAAATCTTTATCTTCTTGCTTCATATTTTCAAAGTCTATATTCAATCCATCAAAATTATTGTCTAGACAAATATTTACCAAATTCTTTATCAAATCTTTTCTTTTCTCATAATCATTCATAATTGATGAAGTTACATTAATCATATTTTCTCCTGCATTTGATACCATTGGCCAAACTTTATACCCATTATTATGTGCCCATTCGATATATTTTTTTCCATTGTCTCCAATATTTTGTTGTAACTCACCATTTTTGTCTAAATATAAGAAAGAAGGTGATATAACATTTATTCCATCAATTTTTGTCCCTGTCCTATCAGGAGTAATAGAAGTATCTGAAAAATAATCCCAAACTAAATTTATCTTGTCATTAACTTGTTTTCTTTCTTCTTTACTTTCCCTAACAATTTCTTCTTGCTCAAGTTTTTTTGTTTTTACATACCCAACTTTTCCAGTTTCTGTTCTAATTTTTGTCCATCCTTTTTTTAAATCTTCAACTTTTATAACACTTTCACCTTTTTTTACTCTTGCAATAGTTTTTCCTATTACTCCTGTTGAAGATTTTACTGGAATACTACTTTTCACAATACACTTTTTTTGCTCTCTATCTATTGAATCTATTGTTACAACTTTTGTTTCTTCATTATATTTAATTTCAATACCATATACATCTAGCATTTCAGAAATTGGTAAATAAATATTACCATCTTCTCTTTTTATAGCATGAGCCTTAGTCTCTACTCCGAGAGTCATTCACTTCCATAACATTAGTTTCAAATCCTATTTCGGCTATTTTCTCATCATATGTTGTAACTATTTTGTTATTTACCTCGTAAATATATTTATCGAAAAATCTTTTTGTATCAGATTCTGATAAATATATAATTCCTTTTTCATCAATTACTACTTCTGATTCCATATTAGATGTTATATTATTATTATTTATAACTAAATTTATTTCTTTATTCTTATCAAAAACAATATAATTAGTTAGAATATAAAATAATACTAGTAATACCAATATAATTGCAACAATTATTGCTATTATTTTTATCCTTTTATTTGTATCTTTTTCATATACATTTGTATTTATCGCTCTTTTTCCTTTTCCCATGTTTTTCTCCTTATTTTGTTTTTATTTCTATTCATGTGCTCATTGTACATTAACTAAAAAAATAAATCAACCATTATTGCATAATCAAAGTTATATAATTTTTCGATTTTGCTCCAACTTTGCTTCCAGTGCAATAAAAAGAGAAAAATATTTTTTTCTAAATTCTTATTGTATTAAAAATAGTAATTAATGTTACTCCTACATCTGCAAATACAGCTTCCCACATATCTGCAATTCCTAAGAAACTTAAAAATAAAATCGCTATTTTTACACCTATTGCAAATATTAAATTTTGTTTTATTATTTTATTTGTCTTTTTTGAAATATTAATTGCATCAGAAATCTTTGATAGTTCATCTGTCATTATAACAACATCAGATGCTTCTATTGCAGAACTTGAACCAATTCCTCCCATAGAAATTCCAACATCAGCCCTTGCTAAAACAGGGCTGTCATTTATTCCATCTCCTACAAAAGCAACCTTCTTATTATTTCCTAATTCTTTTTCTAACTCTTTAAATTTATCAGTTGGCAACATTTCTGCTTTTACCTCTTGTATTCCTATCTTTGAGGCAATATTTTTCGCAACTTCTTTTTTGTCTCCTGTAAACATCTTTGTAGTTATATGTTTTTTATGTAAAATTTCTAATGCTTCTTTTGTTCCTTTTTTTACTTCGTCATTAAGTACTATTTTTGCAACTACATCATTGTCAATATTAAGAAATAAAATTGTTCCATTCTTTTCTTCATTTTCTTCAAACTCCACAAATTTAGCATTTCCTATTTTTATCTGTTTTCCATCATATTTAAATTTAATTCCTTTTCCTGAAACTTCTTCATATTCAGATACATTTTCTATTTTTAGTTTTCCTTTTATTTGTTTTTTTACTTTTCTCATTATAGACTCTGCAATAGGATGTTTTGAAAACTGCTCACCTGCTCCTAAATATTCTAATATTTGATTATAATTGTATTTTTCATTAATTATAATTATATCTTCTACTTCAAATTTTCCCGTTGTTATAGTTCCCGTTTTATCAAATATTATTTCATTGATATCTTTTAAAGTATCTAAATAGTCACTCCCCTTTATAAGAATTCCCTTTTTAGATGCTCTACCTATTCCAGTAAAATATGATAATGGAACAGAAATAGCTATAGCACAAGGACAAGAAATTACTAAAAATGTTAATGCTTTATATATACTTTCATTATAGGTTGTTTTAGTTATTAATGGTATTATTATCGCAACGAGTATAGCTAGGAAAACAACTATTGGTGTATATATTTTTGCTGCTTTAGTTACAAAAGTTTCAGTTTTTGCTTTTTTATCTGTTGCATTTTCTACTAAATTTAATATTTGGTTTACAGTACTATTTTCATATGTTTTTTGAACTTTAACTTCAATTACTCCGTTTATATTTATTCCACCTGAAATAACTGATGAACCTTTTGAGATTTTTACTAATTTACTTTCGCCAGTTAATGCAGAATTATCAATTTCAGTTTCTCCATCTATAACAATTCCGTCTAACGGTATCTTTTCTCCTGCTTTAATTATAATTGTATCTCCTACTTTAACTTCTTCAGGATTAACTTTTTCTCCTGTTTTAAGGTTAGCATATTCTGGTTTTATATCCATCAAATCTGAAATAGATTTTCTAGTTTTACCAATTGCTTTTGATTCAAGAATTTTACCTATTTCATATAATGTTATGACCATTACACCTTCCATACCTTCACCAACAAAAAATGCTCCTATACATGAAACTGTAATTAAGAAACTCTCATCTAACACTTTATTAAGCAATTGCTTTATTGCTTTTTTTGCAGTTTTGGCAAGTAATATTATTAATGAAATAATTGTAAAAACAGGTTCTTGTTGAATAATTTTTCCAACAATAAATATTAAAACACCTATAATTAATCTAAGAACATCAATTCCAGTTCTTTCAACATTTTTTATTTCTTCATGTTCTTCTAATAAAATTACATCTTCTTCAATAGATTGAATCTGCTTCTCTAATTTATTTTTTATGTCACTTTCAAGGTTACTTTTTAATGAAATTTTGGAAGTAGAAAAATTTACAATTACATCTTCATATTCATCCATTTTATTTAAATTTTCCTCTATTTTTCTTGCACAATTAGCACAATCTAAACCTTTTATTGTATATCTATAATTCTTCAATATGTTCACGTCCCTTCTTCACAATTTGAGCTATATGATCATCATCTAAACTATAATATACTACTTTACCTTCTTTGCGATGTTTCACCAATTTAGATTGTTTTAAAATTCTTAATTGGTGTGATATTGCAGATTGTGTAGTTTTAACAATATTTGCTATATCACAAACACAAAGTTCTTCATTCATTAATGCATAAATAATTTTCATTCTAGTAGAATCTGCAAAAACTTTAAAAAATTCGGCTAAATCGTATATCAACCCATCATCAGGCATTACTTTTTTTACCTTTTCTACTGTTTCTTCATGTAGAATTGTACATTCATAAATATTTTCTTCCATAACTTTCTCCTTATTTTAATATATGATTATATGTTCATATGTTTATTTTAATATTTACTTTACTTTTTGTCAATACATTTTTCAACAAAAAAAGAAACCAATCTTTTAAATTGGTTCCTTTTTTTATTTTTTTATAATTCACTAAATGTTATTAATGTTATATATCCTTCACTATTATAGCCAAATGTTACTACATATTTCCCTGCAGCTTTTATACTTGTTGTTGGTATTGATGTTCCACTATAATATTTATCTGATGCTTTTAAGTCTAGCCTTACTTTTATTTGTCTATTAGTTGAGTCAGCATTATTATTTATTATTTGTTGTACAACTGTTTTTACTTGTGTTCCTGTAATTTTCTTGCTTTTATATTGATTAAATTTTGCATTAAAATCTTGTGGTGTATTATGTTCACTAAATGTTATCATTGTTATATATCCAGCACTATTATATCCAAATGTTACAATATATTTAGTATTATTTTTTATTTTTGTTGTTGGTATTGATGTTCCACTATAATAAATATCTGATGTATCTAAATCTAATCTTACTCTTATTTGTCTATTCTTATTAGCTACATCTTTATTACTAGCTATTATTTTTTGTATTACTGTTTTAGCTTCTGTTCCAGTAATCTGTTTACAACTATATGGCATAAATTGGGCATTAAAGTTAGCTGCTGTATTATATTCACTAAATGTTATCATCGTTATATATCCTGAACTATTATATCCAAATGTCACAATGTATTTACTATTATTACTTATTGATGTTGTTGGTATTGATGTTCCACTATAATATTTATCTGATGCATCTAGATCTAATCTTACCCTTATTTGTCTACCATTTGAAATTTTGTTATTATTTATTATTTTTTGTATTACTGTTTTAGCTACTGCTCCAGTAATTTGTTTACAACTATATGGCATAAATTGTGCATTAAATTGGTCTGCTGAAATATCTTTTACAGTTACTTTAAATGTTGTTGTTAATCCTTGATATTTTAATGTAATTGTTTGTGTTCCTACTTTATTTGCATTATATCCACTTACTGTTACTCCTGATGATGCCATTGCAAATGCTACTCCTTTTTTAGTATTGTAATTTGCCTGTACACATCCTCCTGTCAAATCTAATTTTTCTCCTTTTTGATATACTGTTTTATTTGGTAATCTTGTTACAAAGAACTTTGTAATTTTAGCTGATTCTTGAACAGTTATTTTAAATGTTGTTGTTTTTCCTTGATATTTTAATGTAATTGTTTGTGTTCCTATCTTATTTGCATTATATCCTGTTGCTGTAGCTTGAGTCATTGATACTGTATTAGTGTGACCATCTAAGTAAGTTGCCAATAATGTTCCACCTGTTAAACTTAACTTTTCTCCTTTTATATATACAGTTTTAGTTGGCATTGTTTTAACTTTTATACTTGTTGGATTTTTACTTGTTACATAAACTTGGAAAGTTGTTGATTTTCCTTGGTAATACATTTTTACAGTTTGCCATCCTAATTTTGTATAATTATATCCGCTTGTTGATACACCAGATGCAGTCATTGATATTGTCTTAGATGTACCATTTGAATATCTTACTAATAATGTTCCTCCTGCAAAGTTTAATGGTATACCATCTTCTTTATAATATACTGTTTTCGTAGGTTTTTTAGATACACTTATACTTGAAACAGTATTACTTTGACTAACAACTGAAACTGTATATGTTGTAGATTTTCCTCCATATTTTACTGTGATTTTTTGGCTTCCTACTTTTTTAGCATTATATCCGCTTACTGTTACTCCTGTATGTGTCATTAATATATTTCCTGCTCTTCCATCTTCATAAGTTACATATATTTGTCCTCCAGTTAAGTCTAATTTTTCTCCTATGCTATATTTTATTTTATTTGGCATTTTTGATATATTAATTTTAGCTACTTTATTAGTAATTACATATACTTTAAATGATGTTGCTTTACCTTCATAATATACATATATTGTTTGCCAACCATTTTTGTTATAGTTAATTCTACTTGATGTTATATTTGCATTTGTCATTGAAATAGTCTTCTTACTTCCATTTGAATATGTTAATTCTAATATTCCTCCACTAAAGTCTAATGGTTTAGCATCTTCTTTAACATATGTATTTTTTGTTGGATTCTTTGATATTCTGATACTTGTTAATTTAGAGCTTTGAATTACTTGGACATTGAATTTTGCTGTTGCTTTCATTCCATCAAAACTTACTGTTAATGTTTGTGTTCCCACTTTATTTGCATTATATCCTGTTACATGAACTTTTGAATCTGTCATTTTATATTTAGCA
>CANQQF010000003.1 GCA_947625985.1 uncultured Clostridia bacterium
AGAAAACAATATGAACAAGAATATTTACCTGAAATAGATAAACAAAAAAAGCAAATAAATAATATAAAAGATGATTTTGTAACTTTGCCAAATGGAGCTAGAATACCAAGAAAACAATATGAACAAGAATATTTACCTGAAATAGATAAACAAAAAAAGCAAATAAATAATATAAAAGATGATTTAGTAACTTTACCAAATGGAGCTAAAATACCAAGAAAACAATATGAACAAGAATATTTACCTGAAATAGATAAGCAAAAAAAGCAAAATTTACTTAATTGTTACTCTAAAAAAGAATTAGATACAAATGATTTAAATACTAGTAGAGAATATCTTAAAAATAGTAAAGAAAGAGAAGAAAATCCCCAAGAACAACAATATGATGAATCAAGATAATATTTTTAAAATCACTTGCATTGCATTACTTTTAAATATTTATTATATTGCTTATTAACGAAAAGAAGCAGATTTTGTATAAATTTCTGCTTCTTGTGTTTTATTCTAAACTGCTCTAGTGCCAACGACGTAGATATTTACAACTTATCATCAGCTCTCTTGACGATTGATACAACTTTTATTAAAATTAAAAATTTATTTTTACTAATCTTCTTTTTTGAAAATTAGCCTCTCTCTCCTACCCTTTTTGTTCTTGATAATCTTTACTAAAAATTATTTAATTAAAAACATATTGTGCCATCTTCATTATCCGTTTTTTATGTATTAAATTTAAGATGAATTTTTTAAATTTTATAAAAAAATTTTCTTGATATTCTATTAATGCATTTTCTTGATTATTAACTGATTTTGATTCTATTTCATATACGTTTTTAAACAAATCATCTGGATTATATTTTAATTTTGCTGAAGTATCTTTATCTGTACTATTTTGAGATAATTTTTTCATTATCTCTTGTTTTTTATTATCATCTGCAAAATATTCTAAATATATATTTAATATTAAAATTCTTGCTTCTTTTGATAAGTTTTGATCATCAACAGTTTTTGAATTATCAAATTTAAACTTGTATGTATAGTCTCTGTGCCAATTTATATAATCTATTACATTTTTAGGAATCTTAATATAATTCTCAATGGGAAGAGAATCTATAAAGCTATAAACTTGTGAATATGCAATTTTATTTTGATTCATGAGAATCCCCCCTTGAGTCATTGGATATATTTACTCGTTTTAAATCTTCTTTACCTAAGATTAAATTTGATGCTAGAATCTCATCAACTGTTTCATCAATTGTTTTACTACATGTAGCAACTCTATTTTTAGTTAATTTTTCTAAGTATTCTTTTAGTGTAAATTTTGGAACTACATCATCTTGATTTAAATAATCTAGTCCATTTTCATTATAAAAACTTTTATCTCTACCACTATAAATTATTGCATCAAAATATTCTTTTAAAACTTCTGGAGTTGCCTCTATATAACCTTTTTGTAATATCGTTTCAGCAATTTCTTTCCTTTCTGGAGTCATCATCATATATGAGCCTATTGAGCATCCTTTTGCAGGACCTCTCATTACTCCAATTCTTTTAGGATTACTTTTAGCTTTTGTAAAAAACTGTCTATACGTACAATCAACCAAATATTGTTTATAGGTACCATCACTTAAAGGGAACCTTGCAATTGAAAAATGATGAAACATACCATTACTAAGATTTTGATTTACACCAAAATGAATTGTATTTATATTATTTTCTTGACAAATTTCTTCAAAGTTATAACTTGTATCAAAACATTGTTTTGATAATGTGCTAGTTTTCAAATCATTAAATTTTGCTAATTTTTTTCTTGTATGATGTACTAAATAATCCATAGCTTGTTCTGCGTCTGGCTCAGATTCTATTTTTTTAGGAAATTCTGGATTATTACTTTCATTATATATTGGTTCTGAATCAAGAGGTAAAAACTCATCCTCTAATAAGCTTTCAACTTCAAAAAGCTCAAGTTGTAAGTTGAATTTATTTAATTCTTTTTCACTATATGTTGCAAAATGATTATATATAGCATCCATTGCAGCTTCAATAATATTATTTCTATCAGTAGTAGATTTGTCTAAAGATATTGCTTTTCTTGCATTTTCGATTAATTTTTTTCCCTTATCATCAATTTGGGCTGATTCTTCGTCATCAAAAAAATTCATATTACACACCTTTTAAATTCCAATTTATTACTTTCTTTATATATAATGATATTACCTTATGAAATAAGTATACCATTCTAAAAAAGGATGATATTTTTTTATTGGTAAAATAGATACATGTTGCAGCTATATCATTTTATACATATTATTCAATTAGCTGAGCAATTATAGGAGTTAATTTATTCGCCATTTTTTTATATCCTTCATAAGTTAAATGAATTGAATCTGATAAATCATTTTTATCTGTAACAAAAGCTTCACGCCCTTTTACAATTGTATTTCCATTTTCATCAATTACATCTCCACTTACAAAATCTATATAAGAAATTTTATTTTCTTTAGCTTTTTGTTTTAGCAATTCATTTAATTGCTTTAGTTCAGCAGATGCCTCATATCTCCCACCTCCAATAGCATATTCTACTCCTAAAACTATTACTTTTGCATTTGGAAGTGCTTTTTTTACATATTTGTAACAACTGTCTGCAGTTTTTACAATATCATCTAAACTCTTCCTATCTGGATGGTATTTTAAATCTGTTACATCATTTCCACCGCCACATATAAATATATAATCTGGTTTAATACCAAAATTCTCTACCGAATATCGAATTCTTTCTTGGTAATTTATCCCTGTAGAATCTGTCATCACTGTATATCCTGTTCCAGCGACTCCTAAATTAATTGCAGTCATTCCAAGATTATCAGCTATAATTGTTGGATAACTTCTATATGGCAATTCTACAGCTTTTCCTTGATAACCTGAATAACCTGTTGTCCAACTATCTCCAACAAACATCATTGTTTTTGGTTTTTCTCTGTCTATCGCTTTTATATAATATTGTGAGTCTGCATATACATTTGCAAAAGCGCCCATTAATTCAATTTTTATATTTCTTTCTTTTGAATCCTTAAAAGAAACTTTAATAAACCTGAAATTTTCCTCATTATACCCAGTAGCGTTCAAATAAGTTTTGTCGATATCTGCGTCTATATATCCTTCTTCATTAATATATTGATAACCTTTTCCATCTTTTTCATCTACAGCCACTCTACAACTTCCTATTTCTGAAATCATAAAATCTTTTGCATCAGTTGTAACTTCAATCGAATATAACATAGTATGATTAGGAGCACAATCATGACCAACGTATTCCATATGATTTTTATATGAATTAAATCCAACTGTACATTTATCTATTACATCTGCTAATCCAGAATCATATGATTTAAATATTGAAGAATTAACTTTACCACCAGCTGATCCTTCATATTTTTGCATTGTACTGCTTTGGGCCCATCCTTCCGCTAATGACAATACATATACTTTTGGTGCATCGTCTTCATCAAAAACATGGTCATAATTAATAGGAACATCTACAAAAGTAATTGTTCTTTCCCCTATTGTTACTTTACCCGTTGTATCTATATCTTTTCTTTCATCTTCTGTAATTTGTTTGTTTTTTTCTAGTTTATCTAATAATTCTTGTAACGTTGTATATGTTTTATTTTTACTATATTTGGACACTTTCTGTTCCGTCTTCCATAAATTTTTTTCTTCTTCTACATTAGCTGCCCTCGTTTCTACATTTGCTTCATTTGCTTTATTTATTATAGAGTTATCGCCTGTAAGCACAGAAATTGATATCATAGACAATATTAGTATCACTATAATAGCTACTATTAGTGCAATTATGGTAATTCCCGCATTGCTTTGCATCTTCATTAATATCTTCTCCTTTTTATAATATTTCAATTGTAATATACAATACAACATGTATTTATGCAATATTTTTTTCTTTAATTTTTTATTACATTTTTATTACATAATGTTTCCATAGCATTTTATTATTTTTAAATTCATAACTTAATTTATTTTCATCAAATATGTATTTCAAAATTTCTTCAAATGTCATTTCTTTTTCACAAACGTTATATATTTTATCAATGATTTATACTATACATAAGAAAAAAAAGCATTAAAAAAGTTCAAAATTTCAGGTTATTAAAATCCCATTTGATACATTTCAAATGGGATTTCTAATTCTTATATATATTTATAAAAATTTAACTAATATCATATATTCCATAATTATTTAATTTCAAATGGTTCTGAAAAACATACTTTGTCCATATAAGCTACATGTCCTTCATCATAAGGTTGTACAATTCTATATGTTCCATTATCTAACTCACCATAAAACTGCTTCCAGTTAATGTTACGAGATATTTGACTATTTGTTTGACATATCCATGCTAATGCTTCAGATCTTTGATTTCTCCAGCTTGTCCTTCTAAATAATTTATTTCTTTTGTAGAATAAGTAATATCCGTTGTACCACTACCATAATCATCTACTTGCTTAGCAAGCATCTCATTCTCGATGAATTTTTTCTTATTATCTTGAGTTATTGCTACTATTCCAACTATAAAAGCTATTACAAGTAATACACTTATACTTAATGCTTTATACATATTAATCACTTCTTTCGTAAAATTAATATAAATTAAAAATATTATTTATTATATTATAATATTAATAAAATTTATGATCATTATGAAATATTGATTTCATCATGTGATATCTCTCCATTTTCATTTATCGTAAAATTAATGCTTATTGAAAAACCTTGCTTTCCTGTTTTGGATAATTGGAATTTATATTCTCCGTTCACTTAGTTCTCCATATATAGGTGTCCAGTCAATATTATATTTAATAGAATTATTTTTACTTCCTAATGCTGTAGTTGTTACTTGCATTGTATCTTCTATTGGAACATCTAAATTCTTTTCTATTTTTTCAATAGAACTTATACCTGTTTCTGTAACTCCTCCACTATTATAAGTTTCTATTCTAAAAATCTCATAACTATCAGGATTATCAAATGTTAATTCATTTTCACTATTAACTTGAAAACTTATACCTGTTGCTATTATTTGAGATAAAGAAACACTCATATTATTGTCTGGTGTATTATAATATTCCAAATATTCATCTGGTATTGTTCTATCAGTTTGTTCTTTAGTAATTTCAATTTTTCCAACTTGCGAAATACTTCCTGGATATGTATCAGTTACAATTCCATTAAAATAAATTAAAATTTCTTGTCCCTTTTTGTAACCAATGTTACCTTGTTCTCCCATGTTAACATTATATAATTCATTATTGTCGGAGATTTCCATGACAGTTATACTACTCGAATTCACTTTAAAAACAACAGCTTCCATTGTTTCTTTCATATTTTCTGGAATCAAATTAGCTTCATTCTCTGCATTACTACTTTCTATAATTGCTACAAAATTATCATCGCTACTTTCTACTTTGTTTTTTGCTCTTAGCGTTAAAACAATACATATAATAATAGTTACCAAAACAATTATAAATATTGATACTATTATTTTTTTTAACGTAACACCTTTTTTATCGTGCATATCATCACTCACTTTCAATTATAATCTTAATTGAATTGTATCACAAGAAAAAAAATACTCTATTACATTCAAGTAAAAAATAAGAATTTAATATTTTATAATTGAATAAATAATTACCTATAATAAGTTTTCAATTTTATCCTATTAATAAAAACTCCTATTTTGTTTTCATAATTATTAATTTATTTTGTGTGTTCTTGTCTTTTATCTGTGTCTTTACTTTCTCTTAATATTGGCTCATATATAACTTCTGATATTCTTTTTTTATCTTTTATTCTTGATGTAAAAAATCCTGCTTTTCCATGTATAATAAAAGGTTCAAATTTTTCTTTGGAAAATGGTAACATTCCAGTATCTACTGCTTTTGATCCTTCTTTCATTGATACTGTTATATGTGGTGTGGTTTTTTCAACTGTTGGAACTGGTTCTCCTTTATCTACAATATGGACATTTGTATAGGCTTTATCTTGTTCAGGTGATAATTCTATTTCATAGCCACTATTTTTTCCATCAGAACAATAACCAACTACATTTAATGTAAGGTCTTTTCCAAGTAATTCACTAAACTTCTTGATTTCTTCCTTTGATGGTTGAAATTTAAATGTACAATGCATGTTTTTAACCTCTTTTGGTAATTTTTCTCCTTGTCTTTCTATTAATGTTGCCGCATCTTCTGGATTTATAAAAATTGCTTGATATACTAACTCTTCTATTATTTAAGGTATTCATAAATATTTCCCCCTTTTACAAAGTAAAAGCTGTAATATAGCGTTTTTTTGGAATTCATCTTAAATATAATCACCTTATGTTATTTATATCTTTAGTCTTCGTGTTTATTTCATCTATGTTGTTATTAATTTTTTCAACTTTTAAAGAATCTTTAAAATCATCTTTTTCTTCTTTATCCATTTTTTATCTCCAAATATAAAATATCATAAATTTTATACATTTTCAATAAATATGTATAAAAAAGCCCTTGAATAGTACATCAAGGACTTTAGAAATGTCACTTACTCAACGCAAATCATCTTGAATGGATCTGTGTGATAATTGATAATCTTCCCATCAGAAAATCTCTTTGTATTTTCAATACGATTTTTAAAAAAAGGTATTGGTTCTCTCCAATCAGATTCTACTTGCATTTCGTGGCTTAATGAAACCATGATTTATATGCATAATTTGCCATCCTTTTCATCCCTTCTTTTGTGTATTTCTCTTATCTTATCACCTATAGGAAGTATATATAATCTAAATTGCTTTGTCAAGCTTTATATCATTTTTATAAATTCACTTATATTTTTAACTATATTTTATATCCATTGTTTTTCATTATGTAAATTCTGCTTTTAATCATTGAAAATCATGTAATTTGTTATTTAGTTAAAACTTTTTTATTCCAACTTCTTTTATTACATTTTGGACATTTTAAATATCTAGTAGTTCCATAGTGCATTGCAAAATATACTTGTGAATATTTAGGAATATATTTATTATGACATATTTTACATTCATAATATCCTGTTTCTGTTTCTATTTTTAAAGCAAATGAAATACCTATTATTAAAATAAAAAAAGCTAATATAAATAATATAACTCTCACAATGATATTTTCAACTGCAAAATATAATGTAAACATTAAAACTAAAAATGTGATACTTGACAAACCTCCTATTACCCACTCATACATCATCATTTTTTTATTTTGTATTTCTTCCTTTTTTGCCATTTCTAATAAATTTTCTTCTGCTTTTCTATTATAATTTTCCATTTTAATAACCTCCCCACTTAATAATTCATTTACAGTAATATCAAGTTCATTACATAATTCAAGCATAATAGAAGAATCTGGCATTCCCTTTCCAGTTTCCCATTTTGATATTGCTCTATCTGTAATATTCAATTTTTCTGCTAATTGAAATTGTGTTAAGTTTTTATTTTTTCTACACTCTGCAATAAATTTACCAACTTTTACTTGATCCATAATCTATCCTCCTCTGATATTATTGTAAAATCACAATATAAAAAAGTAAACATACTAATCGTTGAGTGAGGAAAAAACGATTAGTAGAGTTATACAAATTACTATTTTTCTTATAATGCCTAAATTCACCATCTTCTTTTGCAATAAAGGCAAAGGGTGTATAATTACATATTAATAAATCTTCTATACCTTTACTATTTCTTTCATTATATGATTCTCAAATATGTAATGCCTATTGCAAAGTTCTTTTAATTTTGATCTATGTGTTACAATCACAAAAGTTTTATTTTTTAAATATTTTTCAATCATATTTGTAATCTTTTCTTCTGATACACTATCCAAGTTTGAAGTTGGCTCATCAAAGAAATATAGTTCTTTATCAATCAATATTCCTCTTATTAAATTTAATCTTTGTTTCTGTCCGGCTGATAATTTTATTCCTCTTTCTCCTACCTTTGTATCTAATCCCTCTGGTAACTCTTTATACCAGTCCATTAGTCCTGCCTCATCTATTAATTCCAATATTTTACTATCTAGTATTTCTTTCCCAAGGCATAAATTGTCTTTAATACTTAAATCAAATAAATCAACTTCTTGAGATACAAATACCAAGTCAAGTCTTATATCTTTTTGTTCTTTACCATCAATTGTTAATTTTCCATATTCTAATGGATATAATCCTGCAAGAATATTCATTGTAGTTGTTTTACCTTGTCCTGATTCTCCCATTATACTAATTCTATCTCCTTTATTTAGTACAAACTCTGGTATTTTTATTTTTGTAGAATTTTTTGTATAAAAAAATATTGTATCATTTAGTTTTACTCTTTCAAAATCATCTACTATTTTTATATCCTTACTACTTTTAAAATAATCATCTAGTTGATCTTTTCCTCCTTTAAATCTAACAACTGTATCAATTAATTTAACCAAGCTGTTTAGGTTAGAATACAACTTTCCAAGTGCTGACATATAAAATAATAAATATGGAAGTCCATCTTCTCCATTTTTTATCATAATAAAAGTACTTATTAAAACAACTATATATAGCAAATTCATTAATCCTGTAAATACACCATTCATATTTGATCTCTTTTTTTCATTTATTTTTGTTGCTTTTAAATATTCATTTGAATTCTCATTTATTTTTTTATTGCAAAATTTTCCTATATTTAATTTCCTTACTGCTATAATATTTTGTACAAAATCAACAAATGTAGCATTATATTTTGACTTTTTTCTTCTTACTTCTTTATCATATCTTTGTTTATCTTTCATCATTTTATATTTAAAATAAACTGCTAATATCGAAATAACTATACATATAATACCTGTCCACATTGATTGTCTACAAACCATTATTAAAATTAAAACTCCACCAATAATTAATGGGATTACACTTATTTCAAATTGCCATATCATTTCGAAAAACAAGTCTGATACCTCTTGAATTAATGTATGAATATATCCTGTATGTGTGTTTGTGATTTTCTCCATTGTCATAGACTGTATTTTTTTAAAATAGTATTTTTCAATAGCCGTTTTAAATTTTATTTCATTAACATTATCAATATATGACCCAATTTTCCCTGTAATCAACATTATGATGTCCATAATAAAAATTGCTATTATTAGATATAGAATTTTATCTAAGTTTAATGGACTTGTTCCAAAATATGATAATGCAAAAGATTCTCCATAATCAGCTAAAGAATATATCGTATTAATTATAATAGAACATATAAGAAGTCTTTTTGCTACTACTTTTAATAATTCTCTCATTATCTTCCTCTTCTTTCCCTTGCGTTTCCTTCTCTACTGTAATTTATTTTTATTTTAATTTTTTAAATACTACAAACACTCTTCCCTAGATTGAGAAGAGTGTTTTGTATATTGTGGTATAGTTCTTTTTATAGAACATTATTATTAGACCTAATACACTAGAGCAAAGTGAACTGATACTCGTTTGATCTTTTGTCAAAGAGATAATCAAATGTACTAAACTATTCTGATCTTAATGCCTCTACTGGTTCTTTTTTACTTGCCATTTTTGCTGGAGCTAAACCTGCAATTAGAGTTAAAATAACACTTAAGCCTATAAGTATTAATGCTTGAATTAGTGATAAACTTGCTATATTTGCTCCTAAATCTGGTGCTTTTATTGATGCAATTGCATTTATTGCTATATTTAATAGTATCGTTACACCAACTCCAATGCCTCCTGAAATAAGTCCTTCAATAACTGTTTCTGCTTTAAATACTCTTGATACATCTTTCTTTCTAGCTCCTAATGCTCTTAATATACCTATTTCTTTTACTCTTTCAAGCACTGAAATATATGTAATTATTGCAATCATTATTGATGATACAACTAAAGATACTGCAACAAATGCAATAAGTACAAATGTTATTCCTGATACTATATTCTTTGTTAAAGACATTCCCATTTCTACTGTATCAAAATATGTTATAACTAAATCTTCTCTATTTTTACTTTTTTGTTCATCATTATATTTATTAATTATCTCTTTTACCTTATCTTTTCCTTCTGGAGTATCTACATATATGTTGATTTTTATAGGTTTTTCTTCAGGAGCAATTCCCAATAAACTTACATTATTATCATAATTATTAACAACTTCGTCAAATGCTTCTCCTGTAAATACATCTATTTCTTTATTTTCTAATTGAGCCTTTGCTATATCAGATTGTCTATTTTGTTCAATAATTTTTGTTACAAGTGAACTTTTATATCCGAAAAGGTTACCATCTGCATTTCCATCTTTTGGTTTTAAAACTCCTACTACTTTCAAATCAATTCCATCTTTATCTATCATATTTTTCATATAAGCCTTATCTCCAGATTTGTCTTGATAAATACCATTCTGATATTCGTAACAGTCTACGTTTGGAATTACTTTATATTTATAATTTAAAATATCATCATAATTGTACTGTTTAGTATCTAATTTTACATCTTCATTATTAGCAATTTTCTTTGTTATTTCAGTTAATTCATTTCTATCACGAATATTTAACGCATATAGTAATGAATCATTTATAAGTCTATTTTTATCAGTAATAATAACAACTTCGTTATAATCTTTTGGAAGTTCTCCTGCTAGTATTTCATAACTATTTTCTAAAACCTCATCATTGTCTGATATTTGTTGAAAATATTGTTTAGAGCTAAGTGATGTTCCTACATTTTCCTCTGTTGCAGTGCTACTAGTTGAAATTAGTAAATCCGTACTTGTATAATCATTATTTTTATCTGAATATAGTTTTAGACTAACACCATAATCGTATCTAATTTCAGTAGCTACATCTTTTAATTCACTATTACTGTCTATATATTTCTTAAATTCTTCTAAGTTATTTTTTGATATTGCATATCCTTCTGATGGTTTTATAACTTGCGTTACGTCATCAGTTGATGCAATTTTACCGTCTTGTGCTTCTACTTTTTGCTCTTTATTAGAGACTAAACCGTTGATATCTAAGGTTTCAGCAGTTTCCGCTACTTCAATTGGAAAGCTTCCAACAAATTGTGTTGTTTTTGATTTTACAATGTCTTGTACTCCAGTTGATATTGAAAGAATCAATGCTATTCCAATAAGTCCTATTGAACCTGCAATTGAAACTAAAGTTGTTCTTCCTTTTTTGTTTAATAAGTTTTTAAAAGATAATCCTAAAGATGTTATAAAAGACATTGAGGTTTTTTGTCTTTTTACTTTACCATCTGGTGCAGATATTTTTTCTTTTTCTTCTTCTTTTATCGGATTAGAATCTTTCATTATTAACCCATCTTTTAATTCAATTATTCTTGTTGAATATTCCTCAGCTAATTCTCCATTATGTGTTACCATTATAACTAATTTTTCTTTACTTATCTCTTTTAGAATATCCATAATTTGAACACTTGTCTTCGAATCTAATGCACCAGTTGGCTCATCTGCAAGTATAATATAATGATTTTTCTTAATTTGAGCATTTTTTCTCCCCTCTCTTTAATTTTTTATACTATAACATTTCCTCAAATATTATATTTGTATTATAATCCAATTTATTAATTAAATCAACGAATTTTTTTTGCATTTTTTATCTTTCTTTTACCCTCCAAAATAAGGATATACATTTTCTTCTGGATGAAATATAAAAGTAGTTTTGTCTAAACTAGTTTTATTAATTAATTCTATACTATGCTCAACACTATCAATTAAATAAGACTTATTATCAAAATCAAATATTAAACATCTTACATACCTTTTCTCGGCACCACTTTTAACTTCTTTCCATATCTTTTCTATCTCTATATGTTCATTTTCAATTATTGACCTCATATATTCCATGAATCCTTGAGAATCAATCTTATAATTATTTAATATTTCTACTGTCTTTCTAAAAAACTTTATTGTATCATTGTGATTCTTCTTTAATTCTTTAATTTCATCTAAATCATCTGGTTTATTTTCATTGAACTTATCAATTGCTTTTTGAAATTTTCCAAGGTTATCTCTTAAGATTTTTATTCCATTAATAGTTAGTCCTAATTTTAATCGTGTAAGATCTTTTATTTTATTAAAGTCATCTAAATCTAAGATTATACTATAATCTTCGCCTGTTAATCCTACAACATAATGCAAGTTTTCTTTATCACCAACCATAAATGCTTCTAATTCATCTTTTTTATCAATTAATTCATTTATCGCCTTTGCAAAAAATCTTGCAAATTCGTAACATACTCTTCTATTATGTTTTTTTCTATTTTCTTTCCAGTTATCATCTACTATTCTTCCATACCAATCAACAGCTATATATTTATTATTTTCTACATCCTTTTTAAAGAAATACAATACATTATCATCATATATATAATTTAAACATATAAATTGATAAACTTTCAAAAGTTTTTCTTCGAAATTTAGTGAGTTCATTTGTTTTAAATTTGTTACTAAATTCTGAATAGGTTCTTCTAGTTCCCATTTTACTTGATCATATTCAATCCATTCATTTTTTAAGTTTCTGTTTGGTTCTAGTATTATTTTATATTTGCCTTCTAATGATTGTTTTATTTCATTATAGAAATTTATTATATATTCATCATTCATTAAAAAATCCTTTCCACTTTTTATTTTTTATATATATTCCAATAATTATAATAATAAGTAATATAAATTGTGATAAAGCTAAACTGAAAAACTCTGTGTTGGTTTTAAAATCCCCTCTAAAAAAAGTAAACACAAATTTCCCGATTCCAAATAATATACAAGTATATCCTAAGATTTTATAACATTCACTGCACCTCTTGTACATGAAAGTCAAATAAATATATATAATAATGTTATATATACTTTCTATTAATTGAATTGGTAGTAGTGTGTTTTGATTTAAACGAATTCCATAACAGCAACCTGCACAAAAACATCCAACTTTTGCGATTCCATAAAATAGAATCATTGATGGTAATATTATTGATAAAAATTTATCAATCCTTACTTTTTCTATTTTACAAAAGAGTATAACTCCTATAATAGCCCCTATCAAAAAACCTATAAAAGACATTCCTAATGTAAGCTTTTTTATATTATCGTATATTTCTATATGAGTAACTATATAATAAATATTTGCTCCTAATACCCCTAAAGTAATTGAAACAGCTAAACATATAAGAATATATCTTTTTTTTATTCCATTATATTTTGTATTATATAAACTCATTAATATAGTAATTAATAAAGCTATTAAAATAATAATCCCATACATTGGTAATTGTTTATTTAAAATATTAATATACGGTAGCATTTTTTCTCACTTTCCTTTATGCTTCCGATTGAACAAGTTCTACACATGCTTTAAAAATTGCAAGTAAAATCGTTCTTACAAACATAATATGTATGATTATCACAAGCACTAAAGCAACAATTTGTATAATTATAGCTGCTACTGATAATTTATTTCTGTCAAAAGCAATAGAGATTATCGCTAAAACAAAGGCAGCTATGAATAATAAATAAGAAGAATAAAAAAATGGTATTAAAGAAAATGGCATTAAAGACATAGAAATTATAGCAAATATCCTTGATTGTTTTTCTTCATTTTTTTCAGAGTCTTCATTAAGTGGATGTCCACAATTTGGACAAAAATTCCCTTCAAACTCTGTATTACATATTTTACATTTGTTTTTTTGTTTTTCTTTCACAATTTCTTTTTTTTCTTCCATAAAAATTCCTCCTTTTATATTTTTAATTATGACTATATCAATACTGAAGAAATATGAAAAACTTCACCTTTATCTTGTAATTCTTTTTGTGTTTTCCTTAAAATTTTATGTTCATCATCTAACAATATTTCATAATCATATTCATTTAACTTTTCTTTCATTTTTATATATTTTATATATGTTCTATTTTCTTGATTATAATCACCATTTTCTCTAACTATAATAATATAGTTGTTTTCTTCAATAAATGGGAGATATTTTTTTAACCATTCCTTTTTTTCGTTTTTTATTATATTGCTTCTTGATAAAGTTAGTATATATATATCTAAATTTTCTATTTCATTTAATTCTTTTAGCTTATTGATTATATAGTTAACAGGTTTAGCATTTAAGAATAAATCTTTCGTTTTTGTTGTTATAAAACCATCTTGATAAACAATATATTCTGCAATTGTTCCATCCATATCCACAAATAAAGCTACTTTTTTATGTTTAGAACATATATTTTTTATTCTTTCATTAAAATCCATAATTTGATTCCTCCTATTTTTTATTAGTTGAATTTTATACCATTATGATAAAAAAATCAATAAGATTACTTATGTTTAACTACTTGACAACTTATGTAAACAGTAATATAATATCAATATATTTTATACTGTAATGTGAATAATTAATTTTTTCACATACCTAAATCTTATATTTAGGCTTTCAAATAATTATAAGTTAAACAAATGAAAAAAGAACAAGAAATCAAGAAAAGGGCTGAAGAAAAGTTAAAACCATTCAACAATTATGGATCAATTGAATGGCGTGCAAACCAGTTAAAAGGAATGTTGAAAATAAAAAATTCTGAAAATTCTATTAAAAGTTTATCAGAATATGCAGGAAGACATGTTGGCGAAAGTCACTTAAATTACAATAGAAATCTAACAACTAAAAAGGTCAATATGAAACTTGCAATTGATGCTATAGAACTTGCAGAAAAAATAGTTGACTATATTGTTGAGGTCTATACTTTAAAACAACCTTTATTTCCTAAAAAATATATACTCACACCTGAAGATTTTGAGAAAAATATACGAAAATATTTCGATATTTTAATATCTGAAAATTTAGAATTAGGTTATGAGATTATTGAAAGGAAATATAAATTATTAAAAAATTTAGACGATATACACGAAAGAAACCGTAACGGTAACAATTCTTAGAACAAAACTCTGAACTAGAAATAGTTCAGAGTTTTTATTTTCTATTTTGAATAGTAATTAATTTTTTTTATAAATTTTGCAAAAGCATTTATACCATATTTTTTATCATATTTATCAATTTCTTTTGTATATATATCATCATTCATATACATATCCATCATTGTGTCTATACCAATCATATTTTCAAGTTTTTCTCCTAACCATACAATTTCTTTATAACAATCATTCAACCAGTATTTAGTTATTTTATTTCCTTTATTAATCATATTATATTCAGGAGTTTTATTATTAATTTTCGAAGTAAAGTATTGAACAAAAACTTCTTCTAAAAGTTCTATTCTTATACTATCATCTAATACATGCTTATATTTATATGGTTTTTTTTCAAATATACTATTTTCTTTTTGAATGAAATGAAATAATTCGTGTTCTAAAACATACTGTAACTCTTTTTTATTTTCAATATTTTTAAATAAAACAATGTAATTCTTTTTACTTGATGCTAAATATTTGCTATCATTATATTCTTTCTTTATTTCTTCTAACTCACCAAGCCTATTTATTATCCTTTTTATGTATTTTTCTCCAAAAACTTTTTTATAATCATTTATAAATTTAATTATAATATCTGTTATCAATTTATCCCAGTTTCTATCTTTATATATTTTATAAATTTCTTTTTTTATATTTAATTCATTCAATATTTTCACACCCTAACTTTATAAATTATTATGGAGTGCATTACAAAATACACTCCATATTCTTTAGGCTCTTTTAGGTAATCTACTATAATAACAGTAATGTCCACAAGCCATAGCTGATATTATTACTTTAACCATAAAATCCACCTCCTTCAAACAACTTACAATTTATGTCACTAAAATATTGCTTGCCTGTTAAACTATCAGATATTCCCCTACATCCACCTCTGCATACATCAATTCTAGGACATCTTTTACATTTTCCTTTTATATTATTTTTTATTCCTCTCAAATTTTTTAATATTGTATTGTTGTTCCATAACATTTCTAAATCATCTGTAATCATATTACCTATTTTATATTTTTCATTTGTTAAAGCTGCACAAGGATAAATATCTCCATTTGGTGCTATTGAAATTAAAGTGTGACCAGCAGGACAACCTGCTGAATGAATTTTATTTTCCTCTTCTTTTGTAAGTGTTTTACATAGGTTATTAACTGAAGAACAATCTATTGTTACTTCAAGCTTTCCATTTCTTTTACAAATTTTATCTATTAATTTTGCATATTTATTATATTCGGGTACTTGTTCTTTAAAAGTTTCTAAATCAAGATAACCTTGTTTTAATTTTATTATTGTTAGTCCATCAAATCCATTTTCTTCTAAAAAGTTCATAAATTCTTCTATATCATTAATATTGTTATTTGAAACAACTGTATCAACTCCAACAATAAATCCATATTTTTTAAATAGTTTTGCTGTTTTCATTGCTCTATCAAAACTACCTTTAGTTCTATATTTTTCATGCACTTCTTTCTTATATGAATCTAATGAAATTTGAACTTGTGTTAGTCCAGCTTCTTTTAATTTGATTATTAATTCTTCAGGAACTATATAACCATTTGTCGTTAAGTTACATGCTACGTTTTTATCTGAAACATATTTAACTAATTCTACTAAATCTTTTCTAGTAGTTGGTTCACCTCCTGTCAAACCGATTTGAAATACTCCTATATTTACTAATTTATCAATTATCTTTTTATATTCTTCTGTACTTAATCCATTTCGTATTTTGCTATGCATATTTCTAACTGAACAATATTCACAATTCATATTACAAGCATTTGTTATTGCTAAGTGAGCTATTATTGGTCCACGATATACAGGTTTGTCATCTTTGCTTTTTAATATGCTATCATCAAAATATAACTTTTCCTCATTAGGTTTATAATTTTCATATTCTAATAATCCAACATCTGCTAATTCCTGTATAAAATCTGGTGCATCTTTAGGTAGTTGTTTTAGTTTAGCATACTTGTATAATTCACCTTCTAATTCTAAAGGAATCATTGCGACATGTCCTAACTTATTTAAAATATAGATTCCATCTTCTCTTTTTTCAATGTTTCTTAATTCTTTAAACATTCTTTTACCTCCTAATTATTTATAAAACAATATGGATCTTTTTTGTTAAAATCATTATAATAATAGTATTTATTTGCAATACATCCTCCATTACATATTGTATTTTTTTTGCAATGTGAACACTCTAAATTTTTATTGTTGTTCTTAAATCTTTCTCTCATTTCATTAGCCTTTTTACTTACCCAAATTTCGTGTAGAGTATTTTCTCTAATATTTCCAATTGGAATATCTAAAAATGAACATGGCACCACTTCACCATTTGTTTTTATTTCCATAGTATTTATTAAAGCTTCACAACTATACTTAATACTAAGTGTTTCAAAAGTTGTTTGAATATCATCATTAAATAATTCTTTTGCTCCAAATATTGGTCTGATTTGAAAATGTGTATTCGTACTTTGAGCATTTAATTTTTTTACATTATTGTACATTTTAGTTATAAATTTCATATACTCATCTTTATTTAACATCATTTTTTTGTCTGCTCTACCTATTGGACAAACAGGTACTATTGTTTGATGGCTAATATTTAAATTCGAAAGTATTTTCATAAGTTTAAGTAGATCATTTTGATTATCCTTAGTTAATGTTGATTGGACTCTAACTTCAATATTATTATCTTGTAAATTTTTTATTGCTTGTATTGCTCTTTCATATGCATAATCAAAATTTCTAAATTTATTATGAAATTCTGATAATCCATCTATTGAAATTTTTACCATATTAAGTCCAGCTTTACTTAACTCCTTGGCTTTACTTTTTGTAATTAAACTACCATTTGACGTTAATGTTATTCTTGGAATTTTTCCTTTTGCATATCTAATATAATCAGCTAAATTATCATTTGTTGTTGGCTCACCTCCTGTAAAATTTAATTTTAATAAATTCAAATTAGACATTTCATCAATAAGTGATAATATTTCATCTTTTGTTAAATCTGTTTCTTTCTTTGTTGTTGAGTCATTACCACAGTGTTTACATTTATAATTACAATTAGATGTAATTCCTATAGTCATATAAATCGGATTAAAAGTATACTTTAAAGGTTTATTACAAAAATTGTCTTCATACTTTTCCAATGGAACAATAAATTTTTTTGCTAAAAAACGTCTAATTAAATTATTATTACTAATTTCTTGACAATTAATTGCTTTGTAAAACATTTTTCCTTCAGTTTCTAAATCAGTAATTTTTTCTTTTGTTTGATATTTTGAATTCATAATATAAATTCCATCATTTTCAAATCTAACTTTTGTGTTTTCTTCTTTCTTAAATTTCATAAACCCTCCTTTTGTGTATTTTTTACACATTGTAAAGTTTTTTTAAAGTGTTAGGTTACAACACTTTAAAATATATTTATATTAAATTTATCTAATGTTTTAAATTTATATAAATTAGCAGGCCTATGTCCTTTTACTTCTTGCATTTTACCTATACTTTCTATTAAATCAAGTTGCAAAAACTTTTTTCTAAAATTACGTCTATCAAACTTCTTTTCTAAAATAGCTTCATACACTTTTTGTAACTCTGGTAAAGTAAAATATTTGGGTAACAAATCTTTAACAATATTTGTCCTCATTACTTTTATTTTTATTACTTCTTTCGCTTTTAAAAATATTTCTCTATGATCATATGCCATATCTTCTGGAACATCATTTAATTCAAACCATTCTACATCTTGAGTTTTCTCTGTTTTCTTTTTTATTTTTAGATTATCACTATTAATTATTCCAATATATCCTACAGCTAACATTCTCATTAAAGGTGATCTATTTGGATTACTAAAAACATGAAATTGCTCTATATAAATATTATCAATACCTGTTTTCTCAAGCATTTCCCTTTTCATAGCTGTTTCACAATCTTCGTTATTATACACTGCACCACTTGGTAACATCCATTTTTTTGGATAAGGTTCATTACTTCTTAATGCAAGTAATATTTTAACTTTATCTTTTTTTACGGTAAATAGAGCACATACAACATGTATTCCTTGATTTCTATATAAAGGATTTTTAATATCCATTTTTACCTCCTTTGTGTCTTGCATACACATTATACTTTAATAATTATTTTTTGTCAATATTTTTTATAAAAAAAAATAAAAAGATATCTCAACTTCAATATCTTTTTATTAAAATTATTTTTCTACATTAAAGGTGCAACTAATCTTAACAAGGCCTGGAAAATTGATTTTATCGGTTTTGTAATTGCTTCTTTTTTTGATATTTCGTTACTTTTATTCATAGTATCTAAAAAATCTTCTTTTATTTTCTTAACTACTCTATTGTTTTCAAAATAGCATCCACATTCAAAATGTAAGTATAAACTTCTATAATCCATATTTATTGTACCTACAGTTGCTATGTTATCATCTGATACAAAAATTTTACTATGTACAAATCCTGGAGTATATTTATATATTTTCACTCCTTCTTTCACTAATGATTCAACATATGACTCAGTTAATGTATATACAATTTTTTTATCTGGTATTCCTGGAATAATTATTCTTACATCTACTCCTCTCTTTACAGCCAATTTTAAGGAATTTATCATATCTGTATCTATAATCAAGTATGGTGTAATAATATAAACATATTTATTTGCTTGATTTATAATATTTAAATATACATCTTCTCCAGTAATTTCTTCATCTAACGGTGTTTCCCCATATGGTATAACAAACCCATTTGTTTCTGGCTTATTAGAAAAATTATATTTATATTTCTTAAAGTTTTTATCTTCTTTTCTAAAAGCATTCCAAACAGTCAAAAACATAACTGTATAATTCCAAACTGCATCACCAGAAACTCGTATTGCATTATCTTTCCAATGCCCATATTTACTATAAGCATTAATATATTCATCTGCAATATTAATACCTCCTGAAAAAGCAACTTTTCCATCAATAACTAATATTTTTCTATGATCACGATTATTTATTATAACACCTGCAAGAGGAGTTAAAGTATTGAATACAACACATTTAATTCCTTTTTCCTCTAATTCCTTTGGATAAGATTTACTTAATGTAGAAACACACCCAAAATCATCATACATTACTCTTACATCTAATCCTTCTTTAACTTTTTGTTCCAATACTTCTAAAATAGAATCCCACATTTTTCCATGTGCTACAATAAAATATTCAAAAAATATAAACTTCTCAGCTTTTTTTAATTCATCTAGCATAGCTTCAAAAGCTATTTCACCAAGAGGATAATACTCCACATCATTATTTTTAGACACAGGATATCCTGAAAAGTCACTTAAATATCGGATTTTGCTGTTATTTTTATATTCACTTTGTATTTTTTTATTTTGTACTAAATACTTTCTATTTTCTATTTCACTTTGTTTTAAATTTTTTAATAATTTGCTATTGTTTTTATTTCTATTAAGAATTATATAAAGTAAAGTTCCTATTACAGGAAATAATATCAAACAAATAATTATTGGTAATGTATATGAATAATTATTACTATTTCTTATTAAGTTGAATATAAGTAATAAACCTATTAATTTAAAAAATAAATTAATGACAAAGACATGATCGATAAAAAATAGATATGTAGCCAATGATAAGGATATTTGTAATATTAAACCTAATATCACAATAATTCCTCTTTTAATTGCCATTTTCATATTATTCCTCCTTTTTATCAACTTGTTCCATTACTGACTTAAAATAATTTTGTTAAATAATCTATTCTTTATTTTGTCATAATTTCACACATTAAATTACTTATTTCTGTTGGATTTTCAATAGTTAATCCTTCAATAAGCCTTGCTTGAGCATATAAAACTTTAGTATATTTTTTCAGCATTTCCTTGTCATTTTTGTATAAATCTTTTAATTTATTTGCTATTTCATGATTTTCATTTATTTCTAATATAGTTTGAGCTTTTATTCCTTGGTTATTAGGCATTTGATTTAAAGTCTTTTCCATTTCTACTGAAATTGCTCCTTCAGAAGTTAAACATATAGGATGATTTTTTAATCTATGTGTAAATCTTATTCCTTGTACTTCATTTTTTATTACTTCCTTCATCGTATTAAACATATCTTTACTATTTTCATTTTCTTTCTTTAGTTTTTCTTTTTCTTCATCTGTATCTAAATCTAATTTATCACTTGATGCATTTTGGAATGTCTTTTCATTATAATTCATTAACACTTGAAAAACGAATTCATCAACATTTTCTGTTAAATATAATATTTCATACCCTTTCTCTTTTATTAATTCTACTTGTGGCATCATATCTATTTTGTCAATTGTTTCCCCGCATGCATAATATATAACCTTTTGTTCATCCTTCATTCTTTCAACATACTCTTTTAATGTTACCATTTTCTTTTCAGTTGATGAATAGAACAATAATAAATCCTGTAATTTTTCTTTATTCGTTCCATAATTATCATAAGCTCCATACTTTAATTGAGTTCCAAATATATTGAAAAACTGTTCATATTTATCTCTTTCGCTTTTTAACATATTTTCTAATTCTGCTTTAATCTTATTTTCAATATTTCTTGAAATTATTCTTAAGCTTCTATCATTTTGCAACATTTCTCTTGATATATTTAATGATAAATCTTCGCTATCAACTAATCCTTTAACAAATCCAAAATAGTCTGGTAATAGCTCGTCACATTTTTCCATAATTAGAACACCATTACTATATAATTGTAATCCTTTCTCATAGTCTTTTGTGTAATAATCATAAGACAAATGTGAAGGGATGTATATTAAACTATCATAATTGCATTGTCCCTCAACATGATTATGTATTACTTTTAATGGTTTATCATAGTCGTGAAATTTATCCATATAAAAGCTTTCATATTCTTCATTTTTAATTTTTTTCTTATTTTTCTTCCATATTGGAGTCATAGAATTTATAGTTTCAGTTTCTTTTACTGTTTCATATTCATTTTCAGTACCTTCTTTTTTCTTATTATGTTCTACCTCCATTTGAATCGGATATCTTATATAATCTGAATAAGTTTTTATCATTTGTTGTATTTTATGCGTGTCTAAAAATTCACTATATTTTTCTTCTTCTGTATCATCTTTAATATGAAGTATAATTTTGGTTCCTATATCATCTTTTTCACATTCTTCTATAGAATATCCTTCCACACCTTTTGATGTCCATTTATATGCCTTTTCTGAATCAACTGATTTACTTTCAACTGTAACTAAATCACTTACCATAAATGAAGAGTAAAATCCAACTCCAAATTGACCAATAATATCAATATTCTCTTTCTTTTCATTCTCTTCTTTAAAGGCTAAAGAACCGCTTTTTGCAATTGTCCCTAGATTTTTATCTAACTCATCTTCTGTCATTCCACATCCATTATCTATTATTGCTAAAGTTTTAGCATCTTTGTCTATTTCAATTTTTATTTTTAAGTCATCCTTATTCAAGTTTATGTTTTTTTCAGTTAGTGAACGATAATGTAATTTATCTATTGCATCACTTGCATTTGAAATCAATTCTCTTAAAAAAATCTCTTTGTTAGTATAAATTGAATTAATCATTAAATCTAATAATCTTTTTGACTCTGCTTTAAATTGTTTATTTTCCATAATTTTTCCCTCTTTCTATATTATTTTCAATGTTTATAACTTATTTATCTTCTTAATTTTCTTAAATTTATGTTACAATTTGTTTTCTTTGCTGCATCAATTATATTATTTATAGAAATTGTATCTCTGTTCTCTAATATTGCTTCCATCTCGGCTTCATTTAATAATGTTTCAACTCCAGAGCAACTCAATAATTCAAAACTATTAGCTAATTTTTCTTTATTTATATCTTCAGCTAATTTTTTCTTTTTAGTATATAAATCTATTAATTTCATTCTTGTTTCAAAATCTGGATTTGGAATATTATATCTTAAATCAAATCTTCCAGGCCTAATTAATGCAGAATCTAAGGAATTATATGAATTTGTTGCAGCAATAACTAATATTCCATCTTGTGATTCAAATCCATCCATTTCATTAAGCATTGCAGTTACAATTCTATTGTTTTCCTTATCAACTCCTGTACCAGCATAATTTCTTCTTTCTCCTATACTATCAAATTCATCTATAAAAATTATACATGGTTTATGTCTTTTTGCCTTTTTGAATAATTGCTTGATTTTTTTAGACCCCATCGACATCATTGCACTTTGAAAGTCAGCACCTTTCGTTGCAATAAAATTAACATTCATTTCTTCAGCTAATGCTTTTGCAAATAATGTCTTTCCATTACCAGGACTTCCTTCAAATATTATTCCTTTTATTTGTCTTACACCTCTAGCTTTATATTCTTCTGGATTTTTTAAAACGTCAACAATTTGCTTCATATCTTTCTTTAATACATCCATTCCAGCTATATCCTCAAAAGTCACCTTTGTATGTCTAATTACTTTAAATGTTTTTTTATTTATTTCGTACAATTTATATATAATAAATATTATTATTCCAAAGAAAAACAAATAAAACATGACATCAAAAACAAATCCAATATTTTCCTTGTCAGAGTTAATTTCAACATTAATTCCATGTAGCAATATCTCTCTTTTAAATTCATCATAATTCGGATTATCTGTATAATATAAATTCTCATCATTGTATTTAGAGAATTTAACTTTATCATCTTCTATCCATACAGATTGAATGTTATTATTTTCAATTTCGTTATTAAATTCTTTATAGTTAATATATTGTAAATCTTTATTTTCTAAATTATACAAAAATATTATTGTTATTAATAGTAAAAGTGCAATTAATATTACAATTATTTTTTTAACTTTTGCTTTCATTTTGCTTTAACCCCTTTTAAATATTAATCTTTTATAACCATTTTATTAAAATAAAAAAGGTACCTTTAGGTTATGATACCTTTCTATATATACTTAAAATTTTAACCTAATGTTATGCTTGTAATTGGTATAACTATTTTAATTTTCTTAGTGTAACAGCACCTTCAACAATATTTATTATTTCAGAAACTGCAACAAAAATTCCTATTGTTCTTGTAGCTATAGCTGTTGAAGAAAATGGATTAAAAATAATAATCAGACCTAAAATAAATGTCAATATTGACAAAGCAAGTATCCATTCCCATCCACTTTCAGGTATAGTTCTCAAATTAATAGCATTTTGAAAGTGAAAAACACTTTTTACTATAATCCAAATAGATAACATAATTGAGAAAATTTCTATTAAAAAATTAGAACTTATCATCACCATAATTCCTGCTAAAATAGAAAAACTACCCTCAACTAATCCTAAACTCATAATTCTTGCCTCTGGTTTAGTTCTACAATAATCCTGTACATGTATAATTCCATCTACGATTAGAATAATCCCAAATATATTAATAAATGTATTAATTGAACCTATTGGATTAATAATTAAATTTATTGCTAATATAAGCATTAAAATAGAGCCTATTAAAGACCATTTTTCATATGTTTTTATATATTCTTCAAACATTTTCTTCCTCCTATTAGAATTTTTCTTATTCAAGTATATCAAAAAAGCAAATGATTGTAAATAATCACTTGCTCATATAATTATATTCCTTCTCTTTTAATTATTTTAATTTAAATCCATCTTTAAATGCATCACCAACTCTCTCAGTAACTTTATAATATCCATGTGTATATGGATCGAAAGTTATTGCATCTACTAAATTAATATCTACTTTATCTCCATCCATTACTTTTTCATCAACAGATGTATTTACAACTTTACCAATAACTCCACATTTTCCATATTCTACAAATTCACATTCCAAACAAATTGGAAATTCATTTATAATTGGAGCATCAACATTTTCTGATTTTGTTGCTGTTAATTTACTATTTTCAAATTTATTTGGTGTGTTATTTCCAGATACTACGCCAAAATAATCTGCCTCTACAACATGTTTACTATCTGCAATACTAACTGTGAATGCTTTTCTTTCTTTAATATTTTTTACAGTTTTATGTGTCTCTGTTAGATTTAAAATAACTTGATTTCTTTCTAACATGGTTCCCCATGCTGCATTCATGACATTAATACTTCCATCTTCATTGTATGTTGATACCATTAAAACCGGCATTGGAAATATTCCCTCAGTAATTTTGATATTTTTTCTCATAACTTTCCCTCCTATATATCTTTTTACTTAATATATCACATATTTTATAAAATCAATCAAATTATTCAACTTCTGCTTTCCATAAACCATGTTTATTACAATAAGCATATAGTACTGAACCTGGAATATAACAAAAACTAGCCTCTGCTTTTTGTCCAGGAGCAAATTTAGTCATACATTGTTTATTTTCTGTCACAAGACAAATCCATTCAATATAATGTTCATCTTCCATTACATGATTTACTGTTACATGTATTTTATTTCCATCTTTTTCATAAGTTGGAACATGCTTTTCAATTGCTGCATCTACTGAATTTGGAACTAACTCTTTCATTTGTTCTCCACAGCATATTATTTCATTTTTTGAATTTCCTAATACATTAACTACAGTACCACATAAATTACATTTTTTTATTTTCAATTCTTTTTCCATAATTTACAACTTCCTTTCATTTGTTAATTTTAAATATTTTTTTATATTTGCTATTTTATCATAATAACAAAATGTTGTTAGCCTTATGCTAGCTATTCTTTTCCTGTTGTATTAATAATTCCTGAATATTCAGATATAATTGTATGGGTATTATCTCCACTTTTTATAGTTGTTTTTATAGTATCCCCTTCTGTCAATATATATTTCTTTTTTTCAGAATTTAAAACTTCCTCAATTTGTGAACTATTTACACTTTTATAATAATTATTTCCTACCTTTATTTGATTTGTATCCTCATATTTGTCGTTATATATTTGAATTTCGATTTCAACTATTAAAGAGCTATCAATATTTTTTATAGTTTCTTTAAATTTAAAATAATTATCATATGTTATCATACCAGAAGATCGTATCTCTTCTACAAAATTTTTTGTATTCATTGTAATATCTAATTGATTTTGGTTAGATATTATTTCTTTTTTTCCCATCGTTTCAAAATCAACATTAATTTGTTCTCCATCTATATCAGTTTCTCCGTCAATAGATTGTTCATAATTTAAATCTTTTTCCTTATTGTTTATTATAATAAAAGTTAGTCCTAATATAACAATTATTACAGCAATACTTATTATAATTTTTCTATTTATTCTATGTTTAACTTTTAATTTAATCAAATAATCACCTCATTATAATAGGTTAAAGTTGATCAGCAATAGAATATATTAATTCTTTTGATCTTTCCCAACCTAAACATGGGTCTGTAACAGATTTACCATAAATTTTTTCTTCTATATCTTGACATCCATCTTCAATGTACGATTCAATCATAAGTCCTTTTATCATCTTATTAATATCAGTACTATGTCTCATTGCATGAAGAACTTCATTTGAAATACGTATTTGTTCTAAATATTTTTTACCACTATTTGAATGATTTGTATCAACTATTACAGCAGGATTTTCATATCCACCCTTGCAGTACATATCAAATAAAATACTTAAATCTTCATAATGATAATTCGTATGATTGTTTCCATGTTTATCTACGCTTCCTCTTAAAATTGCATGTGCTAAATCATTTCCAGTTGATTCAACTTCCCATCCTCTATAAATGAATGATTGTTTATTTTGAGCTGCTTTTATAGAATTTAACATTATAGATAAATCACCACTTGTAGGATTTTTCATTCCAACAGGTACATTAACCCCTGATGATACAAGTCGGTGTCCTTGATTTTCAACTGAACGGGCTCCAACAGCAACATAAGATAATAAGTCTGATAAATATCTATAATTTTCTGGATAAAGCATCTCATCTGCTGTAACAAATCCAGTCTCTTCAATTGCTCTTTTATGAAGTGAACGTATTGCTTTTATACCCTCAAAGATATCTGGTTCTTTATTTGGATCTGGTTGATGAACCATTCCTTTATATCCAACTCCAATTGTTCTAGGTTTTCCAGTATAAATTCTTGGTATTATTATCATTTTTTCCTTAACTTGTTCTTGTATTGGTACAAGACGACTTATATAATCCATGACTGGTTCAACTCTATCAGCAGAACATGGCCCTATAATAAGAATGAATTTATCACTTTTTCCTCTGAAAACATCTGCAATTTCTTTATCAAGCTTTGTTTTTGTTTCCTCTCCTTGCTTTGAAAGTGGCATTTCTTTTTTTAATTCGCTTGGTATTGGTAACTTTCTTTTGAATTTTATATTTGGGTTTTCCATATATCAATCTCCTTTTTAAAAAAGAATTCACATTATTTAGTGAATTCTTTTTATCAATACAATATAACATGATTATCTATAAATGTCAACATTAATTATCTTTTGATTCTTCTGCTGCTTTTACTATCTTATCCATAGATTCAAATCCTTCTATCTCTTCATCATCTTCTAAACGTCTTGTTTCAGATTTATTGCCTGTGGTACTTGCAGTAGTATCTGAATCACCTTGTTTTTTAGCACTCTTAATTATAGGAGATATCTCATATAAAATATTTTTATCAAGTTTTTCGTCTGGTGAATTAACTTCATATGATACTATAGCAGAAGAACCTAATTCTGCATATCCTGTTAATGCAGATAACTCATCAGAATAATCAAATGGAACAATGTAATAATTAACTCCACCAATATAATCTATTGAAGTAGTATCTGTTTCAAAAATAGATTCAAAATAATTGTCAAAATAATCTTTGTTGCTCTCTACTTGACTAAAAGTAAGATTTTCCATTGGAATAAGTGCTAGAGTCCATCTTACATCATCGTCTGTATTTCCAACAAATAATTTATCACCTTGAATCTTATATTCATATTTTTCTGGTATTTCAAATGTATACCCACCATAAGTTACTTCGTATGTTGATTCATCACTACTATTTGAAGTAGTTGTTATTGTTCCTGAATTATTGTTGTTAGAAGTAATAGAACTATCAGTTGTAGTAGCTGAAGTAGTATTTCCATTATCTTCTTTTTTATCATCATCTTTAAATATAAAAGTATTGATAAAAAATACTATTGCTGTTAATAATATAGCAATTACTACTACTACACCTATACAAATTAATATGGTATTATTTGTATTACTATTTTTTCTTTTTGGCTTGCTACTAGCTTGTTGTACATTATTATTTGGTTGACTATAATTATTTGCCTGTTGAACATTATTATTTGGTTGACTATAGTTATTTGCCTGTTGAACATTATATGATTGGTTACTAACGTCTTGTTGTTGAGTTTCATTTGCTTGTTGTTCTGTTACATCATAGACCTTATCTTCGCCTTCACTTTGTTTTTCTACTTTTGTTCCACAGTTTGGACAGAACAAATCATTTTCATTTAATTTTTCTCCACATTTACCACAATACATTTTTTACCTCCATCTTATCTCTTGTATTTTTACAACTTAATTATAAACTTTAATAGTTATTTTTTCAATAGTTTAAAACTATTTATTTTTATCATTTTTATCATTTCTTCAGGTATACCAAATCCTTGAGATTCAAATTTAAAACTTATGATGTGATTTTTGTTTAACTCATAGACTAATTCAATATTTTCATTCGTTATATTTTCATTCTTAAAATTGTGTGATATATAAGAATTTTTATACACATAACTTAAAGGTTCATCACTATATTTATTTAATGCTTCTTCAAAGTTTTCATATTCCTCATTATCTCTTTGATAATCATATTTTTTCAATAAATTCGCGTTGCTATTTTTATCTAAATAGTCATAAATATTTTGTTCAAACAACTCTACACTTAATGATATATTATTATTATTAATCCTATATATTTTATAATTATCATTTTCTCCAGAACTTGATAGTTCAAAATTACTTGGTATAGAATAATTAACACAATAACTTAATACATTATCAGTTCCATCATCATTTTTTGTTTTTATCTTATCATTTAGTTCATCATCTTTTGTATCTTTTAATAATTCTACAATTTCATCTTGTTTTGAAAAGATAACTTCTTTTGTTTCAAGTTCAATATTAGTAAGTACATCATAATTTTGATGTTTTAATTCAAAACTATTTATGATGTTATTAGCGCTATCTATCACAATATCAAAAGATTCACTTTTTGATTCATAATCTAATACTATTAATTTGTTATCTTGCCTATATAAATATATAGCTGTTTGAATATCTTCTGCTTCAAACAAAATTTTATAACCTTCTAAATTGTTTTTTGTAATTTTTGCATTTTCATATTCTATCAGATTATAGTTTTCATTTTGCTGTTGAATATTATATAAAAAATCATCAAACAAACTACTTATCTCTTTATATTGATTCTCTTCTTCTAACTCATTTATATTAATAGTTAATTTACTATTACTTTTTTTATGAAGTAACTCTATTTTATTTTCTTCTTCACTAAGTATTTTCCATGTTTTATCGTACTGTAATGCATAATTGTCATTATCTATGTTATTTACTTGTGTTTTGTTATTATTAATTATTACAATAGTAACTACTCCAATACTAAATAGTAATAAAATTATTATAATACTTATTAAAATTTTTTTCATACTTTCACCATAATTACAATTAAATAATCGAATTCTTTCATAATAATTATTTGATATTTATTATTTTGGTATATAACTTTAGAATCTGATACACTCTTTTCTTCATATCCTCTATTTAATAAATTTTCTCTATATTTAGTAGCTAGCTGAATTGTATCAATATAATTAGAAATTTTATTTTTATATCTTAAACTAATAATTCCATCTTTAAATTCACCTTTTACTAAATCTAGATCAATAAATTGATCAACATCTTCTACTTTAGAGTATTCATCCCATTTTTTCTGTGGAATATTATTTGTTTTTATTTCTTCACCATACCTGATGTAATATTTTTCTTTTAATTCATCAAATGAAACAGATTTTATCTCGTTAAAATCTTCCTCTTTTAGTTTATCTGAATATTGTTTTATTATATCTAATTTTGTTATGTTAGACATAACTGTATTGATGTTTTTAGAATTAATCATACCAATTAATTTTCCATCAGAATTAAATATTGGCATTCCTTGCATATCTTCAGTCGCTTGTGTAGTTATTCGTATTCCATTATCTACTGATGCAATAATACTCTTCGTATTATTTGGTAAAATTACTGAGTCTCCTACTTTTATTTCATTATTTTCTTCAACATTTATATGATTTTCAGTTTTATTTTTTACTTTTAATATAGCAATATCATTTTCTTCATTAATTGTTACAATTCCATCTAATTCATATTCATTATTTAAATTATCACATATAGCAACATCTTGACCTTTCATTAGTGACTTTTCAATATAATTATATGTTGTCATTATTAATCCATCATTCAGGAAAAATCCAGATGCTTCGGCACATATTCCTGTATTTCTAAATGAACTTAAGGAAACTATTTTACTATTATATTCATTTGAAATTTGTGAGAGTTTTTCATCTGTAATAACATCATCGTTTTTATTAGAATCAAAAAGTGATTTATAATCATCTGTTAAATCTGTTTCATCATAGTCATCAATTCTTGCTTTTACATAAAGCAGTTTAAATTCATCGTTTAATTTTTTAAATATATATAATATATTTAAATTCGTTTCACAATAGTTTTCTGGGTTATCTGGATCTATCATATTAATATTATTTATTTCAATTGAACTTGCTACACTATCATCATCCATCTTACAAGTATCAATCGTTCCATATGAATTATATCTAATATCAAAATTGTTTAGTTTTAAAAACATTCCTGGTACAACTAATCCTGATAATCCCTCATCTTTAAATTCTTGGCTATTTTCATCATATCCAGAGAATGTGTTTTCATCTTTTGGTATATTATCAGGTATATATCTTAAATTTAAGTAATCATTATATCTTTTATAATAATCTTCACTACTTTCATTATCCATATTCATTTTACCTAATAATAAATATGTAGTTTTTTTAGTAAGCTCTGTGATTGTTTGTTTTAACTCTTCATCTTCATCTTCTTGGCTATTGGTAACTTCAAATTTTTTATCAAAATATGAAGCAATATTATTTTTTTTATTCATAAACATAAATGTATCTTTATTAATTACTATAGCTATAGAGTCTGTTCCTATTGATACAAGTAACAATATAATTATACATGTCATAATAAATTTACTTCTCACTTTTTGCTTTTTAACCTCCTACATATCTTTTTAAAACTTCTACTATGTATTTACTTGGTGTTGTAGCATTCTCATTATTTAAATATACATCATGAAAAGCTTCTGCTATTGTTTCATCATATATATATTTTCCTGAATCATCTTTACTAAGTGCATATCCTGAAATTTGACCTCTCCATTTATCAAATTTAATATTATCATTAGTATCTCTTTTATAATTATCATATGCTTCTTTTATCATTTTCAAGCTTAAATCTCCTTCTGAAAAATCTTCCAATACTTCTTCTAATTCATTAATATCATACATCAAGCGGATTGAATCTACATCATAATAATTCAATAAAGCTATAAATGACAAATAATGTCCAAGTTCGTGTGCAACAGGTGAGTATTTAGTAGTATTCTTCGGAAAATGCCCTGCCTTTGCTCCTTCTTTTACTCCTTCTACTAATTTTTGTTCATTTAGGAAATATTTTGAATTTAATTCTATCAACGTTTTTGTTACCCATGGAGTTGAAGAAATCGTATCTGATGTTCCAAACCTAAACACAGGTCTAAAAGATGCAATCACACTACCTTCTAATAAACTATAATTTTTTAATGTTATATTACTTAAATATCCTCTTACATTTGGATAATCTTTATATATTTTATCTATTACATTTTCCAACTCTTTTGCGAATTCTGGATCCATCTCTTTCAAATTAACAGCTGTAATAGAATATTTATCAATAATATCATTTTCAACATCTAAAATTTCTTTTGGATAATCTTCTTGCTTTTGATTAATTGAATCTTGAACTATTAAGTCATTAGCTTCTTGCACAGAATCTATATCAAGGTTATCATAGGTATTATCTGTAACTATCGACGTTTTATATTTTCCCCTTAAGTTTATAACTTTGTTTTTTTCAGTCTGATTACCACCTGTAAAAAAATAACCTGATCCAATTTTTAGTAGATATATTGCATACACCAAAATTATTAAAGTTATAACAATAACTAAAATTAATATTATAATTAGTATAACTGTCTTTTTTTTACTAGATTCTATAGATTTATTTTCCGATAAATTAGTGTCTTCAACTTTTTTAACATTATATGCTAAATAATTACCGCATTTATTGCAATACTTTTGATTTGGAAAAACTTGATTTCCACACTTATTACAAAACATAAACTCTCCTATTAATACATATTAAATTTTCTTATTTATTTTAACATATAAAATTCGCTTATTAATTAATATAATATAATTGTAATATAAACTTAAATAAATTGTAAAAAAACAAAGTATTTTTATACAATACTTTGTTCTTTTTCTTTTTCTGCTATACTTTCTTTTAGCTTTTCCCATAATTTTACCATTGCTAATGTGTCTAATTTACAGTATTTTAACAATGATTTCCTTATCTCTTCTTGTTCCTCTTTAGATTTATTATCTAAGGTTGAAAATATACTACTTGCCTCTCTTCCATTATGTACTATATCTAAATTTTTATAGTTTAAATCTGGGTCATCTGGAAAAAGTGCTGGAAGAACTTTTTTTATAGAATAAGATCCTTCCATCTCTTTAACATAATACATTCTATTTCTAAATGGAATCATCAAATCCTGTATATTATCTTTTATTTTTAATAAATGTTCTCTTAAATCTTCATATTGTTCAGCAAGTTTAGTAATTACACTCTTTTCAAATCCCATATTATATGCAGTCACACATACATTTTCTGGAATATCATCCACTAATTGTTCTGCCAATTTTCTTCTGGGATCAACTCCTGCCTCAGCTAAAAATTCTTTATGTTTTAACTCTCCATTAGGTTCCTCTATGTAATGTAAGGAATATTGAAATGGTATTTGTTGATATGGTGATGTTCCATTAAATCGAGGTATTGCTGTTTGAAATGTTTCAAAATCTAAGAAATATAAAGGAAATGATAGCTTTTCTAGAAATTTTTTTATTTGATCTTTTTGTATGGTTGTTTTATTAAATAATTGCGCTTCTACTTGTTGTCTTGCTTTTTTATTAATTACAACTTTCTCTAAATCTTCATATGAAATTAATCCTTCTTTATATAAAGCTAGTTTTTTATCTTTTCTCATTCCTCCACTTAATTTAAAAACATTATTTTCAGGTAAGTTCTTTGTACAATAATCCCAATATGGACAAGGTGATGGGAAAAGACAATTTCTCTCTATGTCTTGATTCTGTTCTTCTTCATTTTTCAAATATTCTTTTATCTCTGATATCTTTTTTTCTACTTCTTCTTGTTTCTCTTTAACAAGTTTTGTTACATCAGAAATTTTGAAAAGTTTATCAATCTCTATATCACCGTCTTTGATATAATCTTTATTCAAAAACATTATATTTGCATTCTTTATTCTGCATCCCAAATTTTTTAAAATAAAGTATTGAAAAGCAATATCATCTAAATATGTTTCATTAATATCTGTTGAACTTTTA
This sequence comes from uncultured Clostridia bacterium, assembly GCA_947625985.1. The sequence goes on from CANQQF010000003.1 coordinate 33,872, forward strand.
ACTTCATATAATTCAACACCATCTTTATCATTTTTTAAGATGTCTATACTACAAAAATTGTTATCATATATAAAAGATGCCTCAGTTATTATATTAGGAGCATTTCCTAGTTGATTAATAGTATCTCTAACCATTTGGCTTATTCCTTCATTAAATTCAATATTTACAAATTCTCCAAAATAATTTCGTGCCAAATTTCCTACTTCTATTCCATTCTTTAATATATCTTCATTATTTTGTTCTTCTGCTAATTCAGGACTATGTATATCTAGCCATAACTTTTTATTACATCTTTTTGCGCTACAAAACTTTGACTTTGTTAAATACATTTTTTTACCTTTCATCCCATTTTTCTTGGTTATTTTGTTTCACTGATTTTCTTGTTAATTCACTATTAATATTTAGATTAACATCAAATTTCAGACTATCTCTAAATTCATCAATTGATTTATCTTGTTTAATTTCTTTATTTTCATTAGTATGCATAGTTTTGCTTTCTCTTATTAATTCTCTCCTTGCTCCTTCTCTAAGTACAGGTAACCCTTTTTTTAGTACTTTTAAAAAGTCTTTCTTCTTTCTGAAGTAATCTGATATTCTATCTATTCTTTCAAACATTTCTTCAACAGGATTTTCATATCTAAAATACCTACTTGGAAATCCTCCTGGTCTAGTCTCAACAACTTCCATTCTTTCAGCATAACGTATTTTTTTCTTTTCTTCTTTTTCAAAATAATCTTCCATATTTGATAAAATATCTTTTACTTCATTCATATCAAACTTTTTTAACATTTCTCTTTGATCTTCTATATCACTCTTTAATAAAGAATTAAATAATATTTCATAATACATTTCTTTTGAATCATTTATTAATTCTTGCTGTTCTTCTTTACTGATAAAGTCTAACCTTGATAAAAATTCTTGTTCTTTTTTCATTTCATATATTACTTGTGCAGGTTTTTTTCTTGTAAAATCTTCATTATATTCTTTAAGTAAAAGTGGTGATACATAAAAAATTTCATTATCTTTATCTTTTACCCAATGATCAATAAAATTTCTTGAAACCTCATCTCTTATTTCATCACGCCTAATGACTTTTCCATATGCATTATTATCTAAATATTCATATGTACCTGTTTCAAGTTCACCTTCATATAGAATCTCTGATCTCATTAAATCTCTATCTTGTCCCATTATTCCTTCATATGTAAGATTAGCATTATAATTAGCATCATTTTCCATAGCAAATGAGTCATAATTTTTATTATAGAAGCTTTTTTTAAATCTTACAATAACAAAGTCTCTAGCATAAGTTAGATTTCTTTTACTACTTATTCCTTGTTTAACTGCTAAATATTGTTTATAATGACGAAGTTCATGAAATACTGTATGTAACATTCTTTTACATCCTCTAACTCTTTCTTCTGCATCATCTGAATTCAATTTCTCTGTAGCAAAATAATATAAATTCAACTCAAGTTCGGGAGGATTTGTATTTAAATGATTTGGTACAAAAGATCCACTACTATCACTTTCATTTTCTTTTGTATGAAAATGATATATAACATCATTTTTATCTACATTATTGTAATCATCAGGATTAAATTTTATATCTAGTCCAATATTATCAATTTCTATTTTTGTTAGTTGTAATACTGCATCTTCTACTTTTTTTACATGCTCATCATTTTCAATATCAAATTTATTTTCTTTCACAAATTGAAATAATTCTTCAATTATCTTTTTTTCAACATCCTTGCTTTTATTCATTTATTAGTGTTCTCCTTTACTCTTCTTTTCCATTCTCTTTGACAACTTTATTATATATTTCGTCTAGCATTTCATCTGAATTGTCATTTTCAAGTGATTTTTTTATTTTTAAATAATCTCTTATCTTTTTTTCTTCTTCATTCATATTTAATACCTCCTTTTTCATAATTGCTATACAAAAAAAATCTTACAAAACCAATTATTTTTCCTTTGTAAGACTTTTTATTTTCTATTTTATACATGCAAGCAACTTTTTTATAATCTTCTCGTTTTTACGTATAATTTTTTCCGAAACTTTACTCTTAAATTCTTCTTCTGTCATCTCAGATAATTTTCCATTTGAAAAATCTTTGAATCCAACTTCTTTACCTATCCATTCCGGTTTAATAAATCTATTAGCTTCCTTTTGATTTGGAAACTCAACTTCTGCAACTAAAAAACCTTTTAAGTAATCTTTATATATATCAATTTCTACTTTAAGATTATTTTCAATTGGTATTACAATTCTTTTTTTATTTATGATATTACTTATTTTTTTTAATGATAGCTTTTCATAATTTTCTTTAGATATATTGCTTTCAATTTCATATTTATTTGCCAATTTTCCTTTAGTTTCTATATTTCCATTTGTTTTAACTGTATAAATATATTCCATTTCATCATTTATCTGAATTTTTCTAATTCTAATTGTTGTATTTTCATCTCTATATAAATATATTTGTTCAATATCCATTATTTTTTCTATCATCACATTGTCTGGTATGAATTCTAAAAAATATTTCCTTTCAATTTCTTTATTTTCCATGATAAATTCTCCTATATTTATAAAACCTACCTTTTAATTTTACCATAATTTTCTTGATTTTTCAACAAAATATTGGCTTTTATGCTATTTATCTTTCAAAATCTTTTGTTTTATTTCTTAAGACAAAATTTGATGTATTTATTATAGATTTATCAAGTTGGATTTTTCCTGCTTCTTTTCCTTCTTTAACTTGTAAATATTGCCTAAATTGATTTGTAACTTTTTGGTGTAATAAATCTTGTTTTATTTTTTTATCAAGTTCTTCAATTGTCTCTTTATATTCAGATAAGAATTTCTTTTTCGCATCATAATCTTTGTATATTTTATCATTTTTCTTTAATAATTTTTTTAATGGGTTTTTATGTCTAAAATATGGAGTTGGAAATTCTCCAGGTCTACTTTGAACAACTTGCATTTTTTCTGCATGTCTTGTTTTATTTTCCATTTCATTATAAAAATACTCATTCATACAATCTAACAAATTTTTTATTTGATCTATATCTAGTACTTCAAGTAATTCTTTATCTTGATCATCGTTTGATAGAACTAAAGATCTTAAAAGAATTTCATAATACATTTCTTTTGAATCATTTATTAACCCTTGCTGTTCTTCTTCACTGATAAAGTCTAATCTTGATAAAAATTCTTGCTCTTTTTTCATTTCACTAACAAGTTGACCTGGTGTTTTTCTTGTACAATCTTCATTATATTCTTTAAGTAAAATTGGAGCAATATCAAAAACTTCTTTCTTCTTTTTACTACAAATTAATATATCTACAAGTGTATTTGTAACATTATTTCTAAACTTTTTACGTTTATGAGTCTTTCCATTTTTATCAATTGTATTAAATCTATATCTACCTGTTTCATACTCACCTTCATAAAGAAATTTTGCTCTCATTAATGATTCATTTTCTCCCATTATTTCTTGAAATCTTGTTACAGCAGATAAATTTGCGTCGTTTTCTATTCCATATGAATCATAATTTTCATCATAAAATCCTGCTATTTTCATAAGCACGAAATCTTTTGCATAATTTAAACTTTTTTTATTGCTTACACCTTGTTTAATCATTAAGAACTGTTTATAATGACGAAGTTCATGAAATAAAGTTCTAATCATTCTTTCAGCTCCTTGAACTCTTACTTCAGGTTTTTCGTTATTAAGCCAAACAGTATTATAATAAAAAGAATTTATATTAACTTTAGGCTTACCTTCTGTTGAATTAAAATTAAGAGAACCTGCAAGATATCTATTTTTAGGATCATTATCTCTAAAAAAATTTAATGTAACGTCGTTATCTTCGTTTTCATAATTTCTTGGATCGAATTTTATATTCATATCTAGCTCATCCAATTCCATTTTCATAATATCAGCTAAATTATCTTCAATCTCTTTTATCATTTCTCTGTTTTCAATATCTATTGGATGATTTTTCAAAAACTCTAATAATTCTTTAATTTTTTTCTTTTCGATTTCTTTACTTTCCATTTTCAATACCTTCTTTTTAATTATACTAGTTATACCTTCATTAATATTCAAAACAAAATCAAAAAAGGTCTCACAAAGAATCCTTTTATTAAGACTCCTTTGCAAGACTTTTATAATCTTACTTTAAAAGTGTAAGTAACTTGTATTTTAGTCACTCTTTACCGCTCAAACTTAACAGTTCTTAGATAAACTCTTAATTGTTTAATATTTTAACACCTTATAAATTTATTGTCAATAGTTTGTTGAGGTTTTTTTCAACTTTTATTTTTTTCTTTTATATTTCAATATCGCTCTTATAACTTCTTTCTCACCAGATGTTATAAGAAATTCGATTATATTTTTTTCTTTAAATTTTCTATATACTTGTAAAAGATCTCCTTCTCTACTTTCATTTATATAATGTATTTCCATATCTGTAATAACATTCTCATCAAAGAAATTACACGTTAAAGTATTCGCTATATATTTTACATATATAGTATTATTTGTATGTCTACTAAAATCCATATCTGATGAATAAACTTTTTGTTCAAACATAAAGTCTTTTTCTGAAAATTCATCTTTCAATCTCATATACGAAGACTCTATAGCAGAATTTTCTGTTTCCATATTTTCAGGAAAATTTACTGTATTTATTTTTCTTATTTTTCTTGTATCTAAATCAATTACACAGCATTCTTGTCTCGCTGTAAACAATTTTTCTTTTTGTTTTGTATATGTTTGAGATTCTGTTTCTATTCGAATTGGTTTTACTTTAGTCATATATCCTCTACTAATTATTGAATCTCTCCATTGTGGATATTTATCAAAATGTATTCTTGTTTTTGTTAAAACCCATATTGCATTGTTTTGATTTTTTAAAACTATATTGTCACTTTTAAAAGTTTCAAAATATTCAGTCATTACATTTTGAACTACATTAAACGCATCAACTAAACTTAACTCTAAATCTTGTCCTGTTTCAGTATAATTTATTCTATGTTTCCTTTCATATTCTACTTCCATTTTTTCTCCTTTCACTGTTGCATATTTTCATTTTTTATTTTTTCTTGTTCTTCTTGACTTTCCATTTCTTTTTGTACTTTTATTTTAAACTGTGTTTCATTCTGCTCCTTTATAGTTTCATTATATAATTTATCTGTAGAAATTGAGTAGTTATTTCTCTTATATGTCTCGTTTTTAGACTTAAAAAATTCAAAAATTCCTTTATCTTTTACGCTTTCCCATCTTTCTCTATATATCTTTTTACTTTCCTCTTTTTCAAATAATAAATCTAATAATGATTCTAACTTTTCTGCTTCAGTTAAATCATGGCTTTTAAATAATTCAAATTTTTCTTGAAGATTTTTATCTTTTGTTAATTTCTTTGAAACTTCCATCAACTTACCATATAGTAAAATGTTTTCCTTTTGCGTTTCAATATCCTCTGCTACATTAGGAATTCTAAATTCTATTGTATTTTTCATCGAATATGGTAATAAATTTGATAGATTAATTCCATAAAATTTATCATCTCCTAACTTATCAACTAATTCTTTAAAATCTTTTTCAGTTTCAATATTAATACTTCCATCATCATTTATTGCATCAAAATTATTCGACTGTTTTTCAGCATAATCTATTACTTCTTCCCTTGGAACTTCTCCGGCTTTATTACTTATTTTATAAAATAACTCTTCCGCTTCTCTCCAAATTGTAAAAAGATTTTCCCACGATTTTAAATCTTTACCCAAATAATCTGCACTAAAATGAATATGTCCTCCACATGTTTCTTCTTTCCTCTGTCCAATATTATGTATTAAATCATAGATTAATTCCAACTGTTCCATAGATTCAGAACTAGAATTAAGTATAGGTGAAACAAATTCTGCTCCATTGTTTAAAGATAAATCATTGGTTACATTCCAATTTTTATAATCACGAAATTTTGGCTTATATACCAGTAAATCTTTAATCTTTTCGGCATTAGTTAAATCTATAATCTCTCTAATAATGCCATAAGTCAATCCTTCAAATTCTAGTTCAACGCCAAATTTTAATTCTTCTGGTAAATCTATAGGTTCAGATTTGTATTGTTTATTATCTATTTCTTGAATTCTTTGTCTAATATTAGTTTCTTGAATTAACCAATCATACTGTTCTCTTTTACTATTTATCCTTGTTCCTAGGCTTATTAATTGGTCTTGTGTTAAGTTGTTTTCCTCTGCTAATTTACGTGCACTTTTATACGTTCTTACAAGTGATATTAAATCATTTAATTCAAGTTGAATATTTCTATCTTTTAATTCCTTAAAAGCTCGCTCATCTGTAAGTGCATTAGTATAATTTAATATTTCAGCAATATTTTTAGATTCTTTTATGTATTTTATTAATTCTAATTTAGTATCTAAACTATAAACGTGTTTAATTATTTTTACCAAATCTCTTTCATCTTGAAAAAGTTCTATAACTTCGGGCAACTTGGTGATTTTGTCTCTAATAGTTTGAGCTACCATTACTCTAATCTCGTTATTTTCCACTTCTTTAATTATTTTTATTTTATCATCATCAGATCCTAACCTTTTTATGTAGTTATATCTATCAAAATCATTTCTAGAATCAATTATATTTTCTACTAGTTTTTCTTGTGTTTTATTCATTTCTCCCTCCTATACGGAAACTTTTTTCTTGTTTGTCTATCACTTTTTCAATCTCTTTTTTTAATATTGTATTTTCTTGCTCTTTCAAAGTTTCATTATACAACTTTTCTGTAGAAATAGTATAGTCTTTTCGTTTAAAAGTTGGATTAGATGATTTAAGTTCATCAAAAATTTCATAATCTTTTGCACTATTCCACCTATATCTATAAATTTCTTTACATTTTTCGTCAGTGAATAATAAATCTAATAATGATTCTAATTTTTCTGCTTCTGTCAAATCATGTTGTTTAAATATTTCAAATTTTTCTTGTAACTTTTTATTTGATAATATTTGTTTTGAAACTTGTACTAGTTTTCCATATAATAATATATTTTCTCTTTCTACATTAACATCTGTAGTCCCATTAGGTATTCTAAACTCTATTGTATTTTTTTTCTCATCTCCTAAATTTGTGACATTTAATCCATAAAATTTATCAATACCTAATTCTTCAATTACGTTTTCTAAATCTTCTTTAGTCTTAATATTTATACTTCCATCTTTGTTAAGTCTTCTGAAATTTTTATCTTGTGTATCAGCATAATTTATTGTTAATTCTCTTGGGCTACTTTCTGCAGGATTGCTAATCTTATATAATAATTCCTCTGATTCTTTCCATATAATAAAAAAGTTTTCCCATGCTTGTAAATCTTTGCCAAAATATTGGTCAACTCCAATATGTACATGTCCTCCACAAGTATCTTCTGCACGTTCTCCTATAGTTTGAATAAAATCAAATATATAATCTAGTTGTTGCATTGACTCTAGATTTGAATTTAAAACTGGAGATATAAATTCTGCTCCATAATTAAGGGATGTATCTTCTTCTATTTTCCAGTTTTTTAATATATCTTTTTTTACAGATTGGTTATCAATTATTTCTTTTACAGTTTTAAAATGTACACCTTCAACTTCTATCTCTACTCCAAATGTTAGTTCTGGTGGTAAATCTAATCCCTTTGATTCATACTTTTTTTCTGTTAATTTTTCTAATCTTTCACTCAAATTTGTTTCATTTTTAAACCATGAATATTGATCTTCTATAGATTGAATTCTTGCTCCTAGTTTTATAAGCTGATCCTCAGTTAAATCATTCTCATTTTTTATTTGTTCTGCATAATATAAGCTTTTTACAACAGATATCTTATCATCAATATCAAGTTCTATATTATATTTATTTATTAAATCAAAACTATCACTATCTTTTTCTAATAAAGCTAACAGTTCAGCTTTATTTTTAGATCCTTCAATATAATCAATCACTTCATCCAAAAGCTCTTTATTTTCAAAAGTATAATCTAATCTTGCTTTGATAACTTTAATTTTATCTCTTTCGCTGTCAAGATAATTAAAAGCTTCTGATAAATATTTCCCTTCAGAAATTGTTTTTGCTATTAAAACTCTCATAGCCTTATTAGGTATGTTTTTGATAATGTCAACTTTTTGCCAATCTTTACCAAGCGTATTAGCAACTGCCTCTTTCAAAGAACGAGCTCTAACTTTAGCAATTGCTTTTAATTTGATCTTAATATCACTTATCATTTTTGCAGCTTTTGATATATAAAAATCATTTCTAAGTTTATCTAATGCTTTATATATATTTTCGTCATTTTCTAATGTACTAATTATCATCATTCTATCAGAATCAGCATTATAATTTTCTAAGATATCTAATTTTTCATTATCATTTAAAAACCTAATCTTTTGTAAATCCATAATCTTACCTCTTTAAAATATCTTTTATTACTTCTCCTGCAATTATTAAACCTGCAACTGATGGTACAAATGAAACACTTCCTGGTACTCGTTTTTTTGTGCTACTTTTTATTTTAGATTCTGATAGACTTATATTTGTTTTGCAACTATTTTCTAAATTTTCATCTACCTTAATTGGCTTCTCTTTTGAATATACTACTTTTAAATTCTTTATTCCTCTAGTTTTTAATTCTTTTCTCATAACTTTTGCAAGTGGACATACACTAGTTTTATATATATCTGTTACCTCAAATTGAGTTGGATCTAGTTTATTTCCTGTTCCCATACATGAAATTATTGGTATATTCATTTTTTTTGCTCTTATTATTAATTCTATTTTAGCTGTGACCGTATCTACTGAATCAACAATATAGTCTACTGATTCATCAAACATTTCTTTACTTTCAGGCATAAAAAACTCTTGATATATTTCTACATTAGCATTTGGATTAATTTCTAGAATTCTTTCTTTTGCAACTTCAACTTTATTTTTGCCTACAGTTTTTTTAGTAGCAATAATTTGTCTATTTAGATTACTTAAACAAACTTTGTCATCGTCAACTAAAATAAACTTTCCAATTCCTGCTCTAACCAATCCTTCCACTACAAAAGAACCTACTCCTCCAATTCCAAAAATAGCTACTTTCGAATCATTTAGTTTTTCTACGCCTTCTTTTCCTATAATTAATTCTGTTCTTGAAAATTGATTTAGCATTCCTTCTCCTTAATTTTTTAATAAAATTTTTCCTTGTATTTCATCATCTAATAGATTTATAAATTTTTGTGCATCTTCATTAGTTCCAACTATTTCACCATAATGTATTGGAACAGCATATTTTGGTTTAATCTCATTAACTAATTGAGCTGCTTCTTCTGCTACCATTGTATATGTTCCTCCAACTGGTACTAACGCAACATCACATTCCACTTTTCTATTTTCTTCAGTTATATCTGTATCACCTGCAACATAGTATTTTATACCATCTATTTCTACAATATATCCAACCCATCCATTTTGTTTTTCATGAAATTGTTTATTTACATTATATGCAGGTATAGTTTTAAATTTTAAATCATCTGTTTCATATGTGTTATTTGCTCTAACTATTATCACATTTTCATCTCTAAATCTATTTAATCTGATTTTATTTATCAAATCTTTTGGAGCTACTATTATAGTGTCTTCTTTTCTAATTTTATTAATATCCTCTTCAGAATAATGGTCAAAATGGCTATGCGTTATAAATATATAATCTGCATCATTGTATTTATCTTTTATTTTAAATGGATCAAAATAAATTGTCTTTCCTTTGCTTAAGCGTATACTACTATGGCATAAAACTTCTAAATTTTCTATCATTTTAATTTCCTCTTTTCTTTTAAATTTTATAGAATAAAAAGGAGTAGTTAGTTTCACTCCTCTTCATTATCCTCTTCTTCTGAACCACCTGAAGATGTCGTTGTATTACTTGTTATATTACTTGTTGTGTTACTACTACTTGTGTTTGAAGTACTAGTTGAATTCGTATTGTTATTTGTAGTGTTTGTTCTCGATGTATTGCTTGTTGTTCTATTTGTATTAGCTGTATTTTCCTGAATGTTATTATTAGTTGTTGTATTTCTTGTTGTATTTTTTGTTGTATTAGTAATGTTTTGTTCTCTCTCTTGTTGTGGTTCATTGTTAGGTGGCTCTTCTATTGGTTCACTACCTCTTTGAGGCTCTTCAGCATCAATATCTGAATTTATATTTGGAATTATACCACTTGGAATTGTATTTTCAGGTTTCTCTTGCTCATATTTACTACCACCATGTTTATCACATAAACCAGGTGATGTAAACCATAAGAAATTCTCAGTATATATATGAGAACAACCTGTTCTTGCAATTTTACCTGTTTCTGCACATATTACTCTAGAAACAACTGTATAAGGTTTTTCAAAAGTTGCACTATTAAGTCCTGCATGAATTCTAGACATTACATTTGCCCATATTAGTCCTGCTGGATTTCTTTTATTAAATTCAACTGTTTCATTTTGATCATATCCAAACCAAGTTACTGCTGTATAATATGGTGTGAATCCACAAAGCCATCTATCATAGTTTTCGTCTGTTGTTCCTGTTTTTGCTGCCACATCTACTCCTGATATTTTACAATAAGTCGCTGTTCCATTTGTTCCTTCAACTGGTTGCTTTAGAATATCTTTTATTATATATGCAACAGATTTAGAAAATACCTTTTTTGTTTTTTGTTTTGCTTTAACAACGACTTTTCCATTTGGTTTTGTGACATCTTTATAAAACGTAGGCTCTATATATTTACCATCATTAGCAATTGTACTATAAGCACCAGCCATTTCTAATGGGCTAATTCCCTTATCTAAACCTCCTAATGAAAGTGGTAAATCTTTATCATTTTCAGTTAGCGATGTTATACCCATTTTTTTCAAGTATCTTACAGACGTGCTAGGTCCTATTTCTTCCATCATTTCAACAAACGGTATATTCTGTGATGATTCTACTGCTCTTCTAACTGTTATCTCTCCTAATGGTTTACTATAATCTGTTGGATGATAACCATTCTTAAAATCTTGTTCTGTATCATCATATATTGAAGCTGCAGTAAATTTTCTCTTTTTTATTCCTGGAACAAGTATAGCTAACGGTTTAGATGATGAACCCGTTTGTCTCATTGCCTGTGTTGCACGATTAAAAGGTCTAGCTTCTGTTTTTTCTCCAAGACCTCCTACACATGCAACGACTTGCCCAGTTTTATGATCCATTATTACCATTGCTGCTTGTGAAGAATCTCCCCCTTGTTTTGAGGGTATTCTATATTTGCTTTTTTCAAATTCAGTAACTGCTTGCTTTTGAATTGATGTATTCTGAGCACTATGTATTGTTAATCCTGCCATTTCAAGATAATTTTCTGCAAATGTTTCAGAAATGTTGTATTTTTTAGCAATATCCTCTGTTACTTCAGGTATTAAAGAATCTGTATGATAAGAATATAAAGGGGTTACATCTTGAATGTTTCCTTTAATGAAACCTAATCCTTTATCTACTTCACTTACTGATGAATTATATGTTTCTTCATTTATATATCCTAATTCTTTCATTTTTGATAAAACTGTTTTTGTTCTTTTAGAGATCTTTTCATCATTATCACTATCTGTAAACGGATTATACGAATTTGGCGAATTGTTTATTCCAGCTAAAAACGCACATTGTGCTATGCTTAATTGATCAACTGTTTTATTAAAATAGTATTTTGCTCCAGTTTGTACACCATATAAATTTGGCCCTACATATATTACATTTAAATATCCCTCTAATATTTCGTCTTTAGAAACTGCTGTTTCTAATTGTATTGCTTTCCACCATTCTTTTATTTTTCTTGTAACACTATCTGTTGAATCTCCTGTAAGATTTTTTACAAGTTGTTGTGTGATTGTACTTCCTCCATAAGAAGATGATCCAAAATGAAATATATATGATAGTGTTGCAGAAGCGGTTCTTTTTATATCTATCCCATGATGTTTATAAAAACGTTCATCTTCTATAGCAACATATGCATTTTTTAAATTTGTTGGAATTTTCGAAGTAGTTAGTTTCTTTTTTTCTTCTCCTAATTTTGCAATAGTATTTCCCTCAGTATCTACTACAATAGAATTTTCATTTTTCAACATATCTTTAGCTAAAGTTTTCCATTTGTGTGCATCTAATCCGATTTTTATACCAAAAATTAAAGCAATTATAAATAAAACTATAATAATTCTTTTCTTTATATTTGTTTTTTTGTTTTCATCTTGTTCAGTTTTAACTTTTTGTTCAGTTTTAACTTTCTTAAACCTATTTAATTTCTTAAATATATCTAATTTTATGACTCTCCCTCTTTTCTCCTTTTCGTTCTGTACCCTAGTATATCATATTTTCATATATATAACAAATTTTCTACTTTATTAAAAAAAATATTGCTATTAATAAAATTATAATATATAATATAATAGATTACAAAAGATTTAGGGGGTACAAAATGTTTGTATATAATTTTAAGGAAAATAAATTACCCGATATTTCTAATTTACAAAAAAATATAGATACTGAATTATTTATATTAGAAAATCAAATAAGTACTACTGATGAGCGTGAAGATGAAATATACAGGAATTTTATAAATTTATCTATATATAAATATCTTTCTTTTAAAAATGCATTTATTTTAAGTGATTTTAATAATGCATTTTCATCAACGAGCGAAATGTTGGAAAAATTAAAAACTCAAAAAATCAAACTTGAAGCTCTAAAAAGATTTGTTGATAAAACTAATTTGGATGAAAATTTTGATCAAAAAAAATTTTTATCAGAAATACAAGAGCTATTAACAGACTACTATGAATATAGAAATATTGTTCAAAAACAATTTGTTATTGAAAATAAAAATATAGATAAGTTATTAAGGATATTAGATAAATTCAACTTTACCCACCCTGAGCAACAAACGGAAACAGAAACTGAAACAGATAAAAATAATAAAAAGACAGAAAAATTTGATAAAGAAAAAGTAGAAGTAAAAAAGTTTATACCTCTAGATAATAAAAATGAGAAAACAGAAACAGCAAATATTATTCAAGAAAAAATTAAAGATAAAAAAAATAATAAAAAAGTGAATCATAAAAAAGACGAAGAAGAAAATATTAAAGAAAGCCCAATATATAAAGAAGTAGCTGATAATCGTTCTCTAATTATTTCAGAAAAAGATGATAAAGTATATCTTCCTTATTATGCTTCAGATATTCAACAATCTTTATTAAAATCTAACTATGAAACTTGTGATGAATTAATAGAAAATGACTATATATTTCCTCTAAAAAAATATAAAAGCCCTATTGTTTCAAGATTTAGAGAAGGTTTTAAATTAATGCGTGAAAAAGAATATGAATCTTTTGGTACTTCTGTCGCATTTGGATTAAAATTGATGAATAATTATAAATTACATCCTGCTGTAATAAGTGCTTGTAGAAATATTCATGAGCTAAATAGCTTTTTAGATTATTTAGAAGATGGATCAATAGGTAGTTTTGATATATTTGATATAAAATTTGATGTTACACCAGTAGAGAAATAAATATATAATATACAGAAAAGCAGTTTTGTCATAAGCAAACTGCTTTAATTTTTAATAGAGGAGGTTTTTATAAATGATAAAACCAGAAAATAATCCTAATTTTGTAAATTCTTTTTTAGATTATTCAACAACAATTCTAAATAAATCTCCTAATTCTATAAAAGAATATAATTATGATATAAATATGTTTTTAAAATTTTTAAAAATACATTTTCATATGACAAATGAAGAAGATTTTTCAAAAATATCTGTACAAGATTTTACGATAGACGATTTAAAAAAAGTAAAGTTAGATGATATACATGCCTTTCTTGCATACCTTACGAATACTTATCATAGCAAAGCTGCAACTAGGGCACGTAAGGTTTCAAGTATACGCATATTTTTCAAATATTTAACTCAAAAAACTAACTTACTTGAAATAAACCCTGCTCAAAATCTGGAAACTCCAAAACTCGATAAACGTTTACCAAAATATCTAACTTTAGAAGATAGTAAAAAGCTGCTAACAATCACTGCTAATGAAGATAATAGAAATGAAAAAAGAGATTTCGCAATAATCACATTGTTTTTAAACTGTGGTATGCGTCTTTCAGAATTAGTCGGAATTAATATTCCTGATATAAATTTTAGCGAATGTAGTATGACTGTAATTGGTAAAGGTAATAAAGAAAGAACTATATATTTAAATAAAGCTTGTATGAAAGCTATTCAAGAATATATAGAAGTTAGACCAAAACAAAATATTAAATCTACTAAGAATTCTAAAAATGCTCTATTTCTTAGTGAACGTCTAGAAAGAATTAGCAACAGAACCGTTCAACATATTGTAAATAAAGAATTAAGACTTGCAGGTTTAGATACTAAAAAATATTCTGTTCATAAATTAAGACATACAGCAGCAACTCTTATGTATCAATATGGTAATGTTGATGTCAGGGCATTACAAGAATTATTAGGACATGAAAGTATTTCAACAACTCAAATATATACACATGTTAGCCATGAACAAGCACGTGACGCGGTTGAAAAAAATCCATTAGCCAATTTATAATAAATATACTGCAACTGATTCATATATCTCTTAACAAAAAAGTCTTAGTTAATACACTATTTATTAACTAAGATTTTTTAAGTAAGCAAAGTTTTCAGAAACTATATTTATCTATTTTTCATACATAAAATAATGAAGTAATGCTATTGTTGTACTCGCATCCAAAATTTCATTTTTATCCAACATTTCCTTTAATTTATTTAATTTAACTTTAACAACTCTTATATCTTCAGTATCATCCAAATGTCTATAAGTCTTCTCTAAATCTCTTGCTAAAAAAATAAGAGATCTTTCATTAGAATATCCAATTGAAGGATATTCGTAACGCATTAGTCTTATTTGATGAGCCCTATACCCTGTTTCTTCTTCAAGTTCACGAATTGCTCCATCTTCTGATTTTTCTCCAGGCTCTATCATTCCGGCAGGTAAAGACAAAATAATTTTTCCGATAGGTGTGCGTGGTTCTTGTACCATAAGTACATTATCATTTTTATCTATTGCTAATACAATTGCTGCATCTCCGGCAAGTACATGTTCCCTATGTACCTTTTTTTTATCTCTTTCATTATAATAATTTAATTCCTCAACTACTATTCTTCTTCCTTCATAAACTTTCTTTCTGTCTAGCAACTTGTAATCTAATTCTTTAAAATAATTTTCCATCTCTTCCTCCTTTACCTTTCACATTATATCATATTTTTTTACTCATGCAAGTTTTTTATAATAATATCATAAATTTACATAACTTCATATTATATATAAATACTTTTTGGAAGGAGGAATTTAAAATTTGATTGTTACTGGAAAAAAAATAGGATTTGTATTAACAGGTTCCTTCTGTACTTTTAAAAAAACTATTCCTAAGATAAAAGAATTAGTAAAAAAAGGTGCTGATGTAATACCTATAATGTCGTACAATAGTTATAATCTTGATACAAAATTTGGTAAAGCTAAAGATTTTATAGATGAAATTGAAGAAATAACAGGAAAAGAAATTATCCATTCAATTCAAGATGCTGAACCAATTGGTCCTAAGAAATTAACAGATCTTATGATTGTAGCTCCATGTTCAGGAAATACAATGGCTAAACTTGCTAATGATATAATTGATGGTCCTAGTACTATGGCAGTTAAGTCTCACTTACGTAATGATTTACCTGTTGTTATTGCTACATCAACTAATAATGGTCTTGGTGCCAATTTAGTCAATATAGGAAAATTACTTGTAAGAAAACACTATTATTTTGTACCTTTTAGACAAGATAATCCAATTACAAAACCTCGATCAATAGTATTTGACCCTGAATATTTAATTAAAACAGCAGAATATGCATTAGATGGAGAACAAATAAGTCCAATTTTATTATAAGAAAAATGGTATTTCACCACTCTACATCAATTTAACTTATTTTGTTATACGTAAAAAACGGAGAAATAATTTCTCCGTTTTATTTAACTGCATTTATTTTACAATTGTTTCACTTTCATCAGCACCAATTCCAATATATTTAACTTTAACACCTGTATATTGTTCTATAAATTTTATATATTCTTTTGCATTTTCAGGTAAGTCTTCAAAAGTTTTTGCATTTGATGTATTCCAATTTCCTTCAAATGTTTTATATATTGGTTTGCATTTATCTCTATCCATAGGTATATATTCTATTTCTTTTCCATTATATTCATAACCTGTACACACTTTAATTTTATCTAATTTTCCAATTGTATCTATATGATTAACACATAAACTTGTAAGTCCATTTGTAAATGCTGCATTTTTTACCATGACTAAATCTAGCCATCCACATCTACGTGGTCTTCCTGTAGTTGTTCCGTATTCATGTCCAAGCTTTCTTATTAAATCACCTGTTTCGTTTTTTTGTTCTGTTGGAAATGGTCCTTCTCCAACTCTTGAACAATAAGCCTTAATAACTCCTATAACTTCATCTATAAGTGTTGGTCCTATTCCAGCTCCAGATGCAGAACCACTAGCATTTGGATTAGAAGATGTAACAAATGGATAATCTCCATGATCCAAATCTAAATATAAAGCTTGTGCCCCTTCAATTATTATATCCTGATTATTATTATAAGCATCCATTATAATTGGTTGAGTATCACAAATATATTCTTCTAACTTATCTTTCCATTTCATACATAAATCAAACATTTCAGTTTCGTTAAAAGTCTTATGATTTTGTGATTTTAAAAGTATATTCGCTTTTTTTAGTGATTCACCAATTTTTTGTTTTGTTAATTCACTACTAATCAAATCATACATTCTTAATCCTGTTCTATCACACTTTTCAGAATAGCAAGGACCTATCCCTCTCTTAGTTGTTCCAATCTTCTCAGTTTTCATCTCTTCATATAGTTCATCCAAAGCTTTATGATGAGGCATTATTATATGTGCTTTATCACTTATAAATAATTTGCTTGAATCAATATTTATTCCAGCTTTTTTCATTGTTTCTATTTCTGAAATTAAAACATCTGGGTCTATTACAACACCTGGACCTATTATTGATTTTACTCCATCACGTATTATTGATGATGGTAACAAATGCATTGCAAACTTTTTGCCATTTGCTACTACAGTATGTCCTGCGTTATTTCCTCCGGTAGCTCTTATTACAACTCCTACTGTTTTTGATTCATAATGCGAAGCTCTTCCTTTTCCTTCATCTCCCCATTGAATTCCAACAATTTCTTTTATCATATCAACTACCACCTCTTAAATAAATTTTATTTTTTATACCTCCTTTTACATATGAATTATATCAAAGCATAAATAATTTGTCATCTTTTTATAAAAAAAACAAAAAAAAGAGTCACTATTTTATAGCAACTCTTTAAATAAATTAATCATCAGCATGAACTCGAAAACTTTTAGTTTCAACGTCCCAATCATATTGGCGATACGGTCCTCTCTTTTTTGGAAAAATTTCCCTAGTACGGAAATACTTTTCAAAGTTTTGGTCATACTTAATCGCAGCATTTTTAAAATTTTCTAAATCTTCTTCAGTAGACTTTTCAGACCTTTCGAGGTTTTTATAATACGTATAAAACGCATCATACATTATTTCCTGACGTTCCTTATAACTAGACATTTCATAATCAATATTAAGCCGTTTATTTGTAACAATTTCCTTAACTATTTGATTATATTTATTTTTCATAACTTCTCCTTGTTATATTTATAAATTTAGTACACGGTCGAATTTTTAATTCAAGGATTATCAACAATAAACTTTCTATATTATAACATGCTTAACATAATTTTTCAAGTATTTTTAAGAAACTTTAACATATTTTCTTTTTTTATGTCTATGTTTAATAATTTCTCTAGTTGTTATATCATAAAGAACATATAAACATATTACAAATGCTAGTACTGTTATCATACCTCTAGTTGTTCTAACATAATTTATTACTGTACCTAATATAGGAACTGTAAATATATATTTACCCTGAATTTGAGAATATGTTACTAAATTCTTATCTTTTACCTTATTCTTATCTCCTTTGGTTTCATAAAAATAGTTATCGCCAACACGCTTTACCTTTGTTACTCTATGTGTTATAATTATATTTTCATATTTATATGAAATTATATCTCCTACTTTTATATCTTCAGCTTTAATTTTTTTTGTAATTATTATATCATTAACCGGTAATTTGGGTTCCATACTTCCTGATGACATTATGAAAGGTGTAAAACCTAAAAAGTCTGGAACAACTTCACTGTCTGATTTAGCCTTTGAAATCAAAGTAATATTGATAATAATCATAGCAACTAAAAATATAATGATTAACCATTTTATGATTTTTTTTATTTTTTTTAACATTATCTTTACATTCCTTAATTTATTTTTTTAATTCTTTTTCTTTCGGTTTAGGTTTTCGAATACTATATTTTACATCTTCTTTAGTATAGTGTTCAGGTTTTAGTCCAACTCTGTCTTTCATATAATCTAAAGTTAAAACAATTGCTATTGTAGACAAACAACCAATAATTATAAAGGTATTTGCTGTTGTAGTAATTTTAAGCAACATTGAACATGTAAAAGTAAATATAGCTACTGCTAAATTTGCAGTTAAATTCTTAAATGCAGATATTTTAGAACGTATTTTTTTATTTGTAAAATTATTTAAATATCTTGACATTAATCCCATAAAAGGTCCCCTAACACATTGTTGTATAAAAAATAATAAAACAACTAATATCAAAGATGAGTTTGATAACGAATCTTTACCTACAAATCCTACTATTATACATGAAAATACTACTGGTATTGATAAAACTTGTAAAGTTCTATTTTTAAATAATTTTTGTATTTTATCCTGATATCGCGCTAGTACTCCTGCACCTATTTCTAATAAAGCAAAAATTATTCCGAACCATGCTTCAGGAACCATCATCTCTTTAAGCAGACTACTCCTTAAATTTATGACACCTATAATTACTCCTGTGAATAAAGCATTAAATATAAATAAACTTTTTACCCTTTTGGATTTTTTAAAAAATTCAAAAGCCTCTTTCAATTGACTTCCATATTCTTTTAATGATATTGATTGAATTCTATCTTCTACCATTGTTGTATGGTTAAACTTTAGTGTTAATATTGTTGACATTAAACAAGTTATAAAGCATAAGACCATTGGTATGTAACCATTAATGGCAAATGTAAATCCTGCTATTATTGAAGAAATTGCATCAAAATAAAAGAAATTTGATGATGCCTTTGCATCAATTTTTGAAAAAAGCTTTCCTCTTATTATATGGGATGGAAGTGATTCATATAAAATATTATTTTCACATAAGGTTTTTATTGTATATCCAAGTGCATAAATAAACTGGATTATTAACAATTGATAATAACTCTTCATAAATATCATTGCTAAAATGCTTACAGAGTAAAGAAAACTTCCTATTATCAAACTATTTCTTTTTCCAATCCTATCTATTAACCATGTTGCAGGTATTTGCCAAAATGTATTTGCTAGAGTATAAAATGTATCAGCAAATAATGCTTGTGAAGGAGTAAATCCTTTTACTTGAGTTAAAAATAAGAATAATATTGGATAATAAAATAATAAGTCCCATGAAATCATTCTATAAAAAGGAAATATTTTCACATTTTTCTTTTTCTTTTTATATGCTTTTACTTTTCGCTTTCTAATTTTTTCTTTATTTTCTTTTCCTTTGTCCATTATTTATATTATGTTAGTTTTTCTAACATAATTCTCCTTTCTTTATCTTTAAGTACGTGTAATAAATTTCTTTTTTCTACATAAACTAAATAAAAATTATTTTGTTTATGGAGTATTATTATGAATCAAATTTTATTTGTTAAAGACGAAAATTTTAATAAAAAAAGTGATAGAATTAATAGAAAAGGTTTTGTATTTAAAATACAATTTATTATATCTATTTTGATTCTTTTTACATTAGCAACACTTTATTTATACTTTAGATATATTAACCAAACTACTTCTGATAATTATGCTTCCAAATTATCAAATAATTATCAGGTTTATCGCTTATATTCTGATGGTGAAAAAACATCTGAAAATAGTGCTCTATCTAATTACGTTATTGGAAATATTGATATACCATCAATCAATATTTCTTACCCTATTCTTTCTACTTTAACAGATGAACTTTTAAAGATTTCACCTTGCAGATTCTATGGTGATATTTCTGATAACAGTAATTTATGTATCGCTAGCCATAATTTTGATAATGATAGCTTTTTTAGCAAAATTAAATATTTAGATATAGGAGATGAAATATTTATTTCAGATAATTCTAATAATAAATATAATTTTATAGTTTTTGATAATTATGAAGTAGATTCATCTGATCTTTCTCCTATATATAATGTTTCTAATGTATTCAAAAAAGAATTAACTTTAGTTACTTGTAATAATCAAAATAATAAACGAATTATTGTTAAAGCAAGACTTTTATAAGTTTCTATTCAGTTTGCTTTTCAATATATCTCCAAGAATCTTTACACATATCTTCTAGATTTTTCTCTGCTTTCCAACCAATCTCTTTAAATGCTTTCGTAGAATCTCCATAATAACTTGGTAAATCTCCATCTCTTCTTGGAGCTATTTTATATGGTACTTTCATTCCAGTAGCTTTTTCAAATGTATTTATAACATCTAGTACACTATATCCTGTTCCGGTACCTAAATTGTATATAAATACACCATGTTTTTCTTTATCTAATTTTTCTAATGCACATAAGTGTCCTTTTGCTAAATCCACTACATGAATATAATCTCTTACTCCAGTTCCATCAGGTGTATTATAATCATTTCCAAATACTGAAAGTTCTTTTAACTTCCCGCTTGCAACTCTTACAATATATGGCATTAAATTATTAGGTATTCCTTGAGGCTCTTCTCCTATTAATCCACTCTCATGAGCTCCAATTGGATTAAAATATCTTAATATACATATATCCCATGAATTATCTGATTTGTATAAATCTTGTAAAATAGTTTCAATAAAGTATTTGGTGGTAGCATAAGGGTTCGTTATATTATCCCCTGTTTTACACTCTTCAGTTAGTGGAACTTTTTCTGGATCTCCATATACTGTAGAAGTTGAACTAAATATGAATTTTTTACATCCAAATTTTTTCATTGTATCTAATATTGCTATACAACCACCTATATTATTCTCATAATATTCTAAAGGTTTTTTTACAGATTCCCCTACAGCTTTATATCCAGCAAAATTTATTACTGAATCTATTTCATTTTCCTCAAATACTTTTTCTAAATCCTTTTTATTCAGACAATCTATTTCATAAAACTTAAAATCCTTATTAGTAATTTTTTTTATTTTTTCTAATACTTCAGATTTACTATTTGAAAAATTATCTATTACTACTACCTCTTTACCTGATTCAAGTAGTTCTACAACTGTATGACTTCCAATATATCCTGCTCCACCTGTAACTAAAACTTTTTTCATATATTATTTTACTCCCTTTTTAAAACTTCCATACCTTCTTTGGTATCTTTTATAATATACCCTTTTTCATTAATTTTATTTCTAAGCTCATCTGACTTAATCCAATTTTTATTCTCTCTTGCAATTTTTCTTTGTTCAATTAATTCTACAATTTCCTTAGGAATCTCAATTTTTTTAATTTCAAATTCTTTATCTATATCTAATCCTAAAACCTTATCAAATTTTAATAATAATTCTGCTAATTTTTTTGACTTTTTATCATAACGGATAACTTCCCAAACAACACCCATAGCTAAAGGCATATTTAAATCATCATTTATAGCTTTATGAAATTTAAATTCAAATTCTTTTATAACATTATCTTCAATATCGTCTGTTCCATTATTATGTATTTGATATCCATTTTTTAGTCTTTCTAAAGATTTAGCATTTGCTTCCATTGCTTCCCATGTAAAATTAATTTTATTTCTGTAATGGCCTGAGTAAGTAAACAATTTATATACTAAAGGATTATACCCCTTATCTTCTAAATCTCTTATTAGATATACATTTCCAAGGCTTTTTGACATTTTTCCACTATTAATTAATAGGTATTCTCCATGCATCCAAATATTTGCTGGTATTTTTCCACATCTTCCTTTGCTTTGAGCTATTTCATTTTCATGGTGTGTTGGAATCAAGTCAATTCCTCCTGTATGGATATCAAAAACTTCTCCTAAATAATGTTGCCCCATAGCAGAGCATTCTATATGCCATCCTGGATAACTTGGTCCCCATGGACTATCCCATTTCATTAAATGGTTTTCAGGCGCTTTTATCCATACTGCAAAATCATATGGATTACGTTTTTCAGGATCAACGTCAACTCTTGCACCAGCTTTTTGTTCTTCTACATTATGATTAGATAAAACTGGATATTTATCTAATTTTGATATATCAAAATATATAGCAGTTGAAGTTTCATACGCATATCCTTTATCTACTAATTTTTTTACATATTCTAACATTAATGGAATATGTTCAGTTGCTTTACAAATTATTTCCGGTGTTTCAATATTAAGTTTTTTTAAATCTTCAAAAAATAACTTTGTATAATATTCAGCAATTTCTTCAGGAGACTTATGTTCTTCCCTGGCTGATTTTAGCATTTTATCTTCTCCTTCGTCTCCATCAGATACAAGATGTCCTACATCTGTTATATTCATTGCATGTTTAATTTTATATCCATTATATTTTAATACCCTTCTTAGGACATCTTGAAATATATTTGTTCTCATATTTCCTATTGTTGCATCTTTATATACAGTAGGTCCACATGAATAAATTCTTACTTCACTTTCATCTATTGGTTTAAATTCTTCTTTTTGTTTTGTTAATGTGTTATAAAATAATAAATTCATTGTTTACCTCCTAATATTTTTTATTACTCATCATCACTAGGTGCTCTTGAAGGTGCAACAGATGGTGATGACGGTGGTTTTGATGGTACTTCTGACGGTTTTGGTGAAGCAGTTGTATTATTCCTAGATTCTGTATTTGTTTTTGGTGTTTCTTCTACCTTTGGCTCTTCTTGTGGTTTAGTATGAACATTACATGTTCCAGAAATTTTATTTCCATATCCTGATGATCCGCCTGAAGTTTTCCACAATTTTAATTTTTCTTTTGGAATGGCACTTCCATAATAATTAACTTTTGTATTTGGACAGTATTGTGTTGCAACTAAGTTTGTTTCTGTACATATTATTTGTGAACCATGTCCTTCACACCTTTCTGGTAAGTTATCTGAAGAAAATATCTCTGTATAAGTATTTCCACATCCTGATGCTGCTAGACATCCTGATGTCCTACATGCAGTTTCTTCAACAATTCCTGATGGTTTTACAAATTTTCCATTTTCTAAAGGTTTATGTATATCTGTCATTACAGCATCCCAAATAAGTCCCGCAGGATTTCCTGCATTATATATAACTTCTTCTCCTTCATCATATCCAAACCAACATGCTGCAGAATAGTATGGAGTAAATCCACACAACCATCTATCAAAGTCATTGTCAGTAGTTCCTGTTTTTGCAGCTACATCCATTCCAGGTATTGCACAATATTTTGCTGTTCCGTTTGCTCCATTAACTGTCTCTTGAAGAATCGAACTAGTTATATATGCATTTTGTTCAGAAATAGCTCTTGTTTTTTCTTGTTTAGGTGTTAAGACTGTATTTCCTTCTGAATCTTCAATTTTTGTATAGAAAGTTGGAGTAATGTGCTCTCCACCATTTGCTATTGTTCCATATGCTGATGCCATTTCTAATGGACTAACTCCATTTGTCATACCACCAATTGCTAAAGACAAAACATCATCCTCTTCTTCATTAAGAGATGTTATTCCCATCTTTTCTAAGTATTTTAATGAAACTTTTGGTTCAAGTTCGGCCATTATTTTTAATGCTGGTATATTTTGAGATGTTTCAATAAATTGTCTTATATTTACAATACCTTTAAATCCGTTGTAATTCTTTGGAGTATATCCTCCAAAATCTGTTGGTGCATCATTATAAACAGTTGCTGCTGTAATTATCTTTTCTTCTAATCCTGGAGCCACTGCTGCTAAAGGTTTCATTGAAGATCCTGTCTGTTTTAACATTTGTGTTGCTCTATTCCAACCTCTTGCTTCAGTTTTTTCTCCAAGACCTCCTGCTACTCCAACTACATTTCCAGTTCTATAATCAATAACCGCCATTCCTGATTGTGAGTGTTCATTTATTTTCTTTCCATCCTTTTTTGCTCTACCAGAAATTTTATATTTTTCTTTTTTAAATTCTTCTTCTAATCTTGCTTGCACATTGTTATCAACAGTAGAATATATTTTCAATCCACTACCATATACATAGTTTTCTGCTAATTCTTTTGATATTCCTCTTTCTTCCATTATTTGATCAACTATTTGAGTTATCATTGCATCTGTGTGATAAGAATATATGTTATTAGATTGTATTTCCCCTTGTGTAAATGTCAATCCAGCATCTACTTTTGCTATTGCTGTATTATAATCATCCTCATTTTCTATAAATCCTAATTCCTTCATCTTATTTAAAACTGTTTTTGTTCTATTCTTAATTTTCTCTGTATTATCAACTGACGTATTATATGGATTATATGAACTTGGTGAATTATTAATACCTGCCATAAAAGCACATTCAGCTAAATCTAAGTCTTTTGCACTTTTAGCAAAATAATATTGAGCTCCTAATTCAACTCCATGCATATTATTTCCACCAACATACAAAATATTTAAATATAATTCTAAAATTTGATCTTTAGATATCATACGTTCAACCTGATATGCTTTTGTCCATTCTTTGACTTTTCTCATTATTCCTGCAAAGCCACTTCTTTCATCATCTTTTGTTATATTTTTTACTAATTGTTGAGTAATAGTACTTCCTCCATATGATGTACTTCTCCTAAACACTGTGTTTACAATCGCTCCTGCTGTTCTTTTAAAATCAACTCCATTATGTTTATAAAAACGTTCATCTTCTATTGCAACATATGCTTTAGGCAAATAATCTGCCATTTCACCTATATTAATAATTTGCCTTTTTTCATCTCCACTCAACTCTATTAACTTATTTCCTTGCTGATCCACAACTATAGAGTTTGAAGCTGCTATTGTTAATTCTTCTTTTGTTATTTCAAAATCATCACCAAATAAGCCAAAAAATGTACCTGCGATAATACCTGCTGCTATAATACATAATACTAAAAACATAATCACAAATAATTTTAAAGCAACTTTTAATTTCGGATGTTTTTCATTTTTAACTTTAACCTTAGAGTATGATTTACCTCGCCTACTGCTTGTCTCTCCTCTTTCTTTAGCTGACTGTTGTTTCATTTGTCTTATAGCTTTTGGCTCTTCGTCTTCTGTAATTCTATTGCTCTTTTTATTTTTAGATTTATAATTTTTTGAGTTTTTAGAGCTACTTCTATTCCCTCTATTACTTGACATTCTTTTATCCTCCTTGGCAATTTCTTATTTGCACTATATCGTAATATATAATTATATACAATTTGATAAAAATTGACAAACCTATTATATTATAAATCTTCAAAAAAATAAAGGTTTTTTTACTAGTTTTACATATTTTTAATAGATTGTATTACTACCAATTAAATATAAAATTTTTACTTTATCCTCTTCTATCCTTTTTCTTAATTCCTTCATATTTTGACTTTTATAAAATTGTCCTTCATAAATGTCTTTTAAAAAATTATCTTGTATTATTTTTTCATTATAATTCACTATTTCCTTAAGTTTCTCTCCTTTTAGTTTTATTTCATAGTCATGTATATTAATTCCATTAAAACGTTTTTTATATATCTTAATTTTATTTCTAAAATTAATTATATTTGCTCTTTCATTAATTGTATATTTATTTAATATTTCTTCAGGAAAATCAAAATTTAATAT
Source organism: uncultured Clostridia bacterium (assembly GCA_947625985.1). The sequence continues at coordinate 60,012 of CANQQF010000003.1, forward strand.
TATATTACTCCTATATAAAGCTCGTCTTCTATTATTACTTACTACAACTACTATACCTTGATTATCATATAACTTTCTTTGTAATTCTCTTATTCTATTTATATGCCTTGTTACTATTGTTATATTCTTACATTTTTCTGCTATTATTTTCATATTCTCAATAACTATTTGATTAATGTCATTTACTAAAATAGCAATTCTTAATTTTTTTTCATCCATTTTCTTTTTTATAATTATGTATTCTAATATTTCAGGTGCTAAAAGTGAAAATAAAAACTTACCATCAACAACCTCTATATTTTCACTATATAAATAATTTACAAACTTTTCTTCTTTTTTTAATTCTTTGCTTAAAGCTATTTTATCACAATTTGTTTTATTTAATAAATCAATTGTTTTTTTCGATAATCTTTTTATTGTATTTTCCCTTTTTTTAATGTTAAGCCTTTTTATTATACTTTGGCCATTCTTTTTTATTTTAGGTATTTTTGGTATTATAATCTCATTTTTTTCAATCTTTACTATATTAAATATTCTTATAAATAACTGATATGCTTTATTAGGATTGTCGTTTTCACATATATAATACAATCTTATCACCTCAACTAATATATATTAAACCTTTAATTTAATTATAACCAAAAAGAATATATAATAATTTTGAATGTGTTGCGCAGTTTGGAGTAGCCTACTATGGCTACGATAGCAAAACACAAAGAAATTATTATATATTCTTTTTTTGTTTCTAATTTATTTAATAATAATATTAGTTAGATGATAATATCACGTTTTAATAAGTTAGCTTGTAATATTCCTGTACCAATAAATTTATCATCTAAATAAATTCTATATACTCCATCTGGTCTGTTTTTCTGTGTTAATTTTACTCCATTTAAAAAGAGTTCTAATTGTCTTTCATTTAAGTTTATTTTATTTTTATTGTTAAAAAATTCCTCAATAGATATTTGAATTGTTTTTGATTCTCTAAGTTGTTCAAGTGTTAAAGAATTTTCTATAGTAAAACTCCCAACACTTTGTCTTTCAAGTTCCGCCATATATCCTATTGTCCCTAATTTATCAGCTATATCTTCACATAAACTTCTAATATATGTACCTTTTGAACAACTTACTATAAATTCTATTTGTTTGTTTTCATTATTTATATTAAGTAAATCTATTTTATATATTTCTATTTTACGTGGTTTTACTTCAATCTGAATTCCTTTTCGTGCATACTCGTATAGTTTTTTTCCTTTAAATTTTATAGCAGAATACATTGGTGCCTTTTGTTGTTGCTTTCCTATAAACGATTTCAATGCATCTTTTATATTTTCTTTATCCATTATTTTAGAACTAACTTCTTTTTCTTCTATAATATTTCCTTCTATATCTGCAGTATCAGTTTTTTTCCCAAATTCAAGAATGACATGATAAGTTTTATCATGATTAATAAGATATTTAGAACATAAAGTTCCTTTTCCAATTAAAAGAGGCAACACTCCTGTTGCCATTGGATCAAGTGTTCCTGTATGTCCCACTTTTTCATTAAATATTTTCTTTACTTCTCTAACTACATCATGTGAAGTACAACCTTTAGGCTTATTTACAATTACTATTCCATTCATTTTAACTCCTATAAAGCTTTTTTTGTTTCAGCTATAATTTTATTTTTTACTTCATCAACAGATCCTTTTATAAAACATCCTGCAGCTCGTGGATGTCCTCCTCCTCCAAATAAGTAACAAATATCTGAAACATTTACATAGTTCAATGCACGCATTGAAATCTTAAATCCTCCTTTATCTTCTTTTTCACGTAAGAAAATTGAAACTTCAACGCCTTCTATACTTCTCCCTATATCTACTAAACCTTCATGATCACCTGGCTCAGCATTAACTTCTTTCTCGTCTTTACATGTTATGTATGAAAACGCAATTTTACCATCTTCTTCTAAAACCATCCTATCATTAACTCTTTTAGATAGCTCAAAATTTGCTTTGGTTTTTGTTTGTAAAACTTTTGCATAAATTCCTGGTATATCAATTCCTATTCTTAATAACTCTGCTGCAAATTCAAATGTTTCTGGAGTTATACCTTGATATTGAAAACCTCCTGTATCAGTTATTATTCCTGTAACTAAACATGTTCCAATTTCTTTTGAAACTTTTAAATCAAAATATTGAAATATAGTTATTAATACTTGTGCACATGCCGGTGCACCAGAATTAACAAAATTTATATCTCCATACATATTATTAGTTCCATGATGATCAATGACAATTGTTGATCTTGCATTCTCAAAGTATTCTTTTCCCTCAAGTCTTGGTAAATCAGAACAATCTAAGGTTATTATTAAATCATATATTTCCTCATCTAGTTTGTCTTTTATATCCTCAACTCCAGGTAAGAAATTGAATAATCTTGAATATTCTGGAATGTATATTTCAGCTTCTTTATCTATTTGCTTTAAAGCGTGGTAAACTGCAAGTGTACTTCCTACAGCATCACCGTCTGGTGATTCATGAGTTAAAAGTGCTATTTTTTTAGCACTTTTAATCATTTGTAACATATCTGTCAATGTTTTATTTTCTTCAACTTTTTCATTTTCTTTTAACCCTAAAATTTTATTTAAGTCTATTGGTTTAATTATTTTCATCTTCTTTTCCCCTCTCAGGCATAATTTCTTTTAATATACTATCTATTCTAGCACCATATTCAAGAGAATCATCAAGTTCAAATATTAATTCCGGTGTATTTCTTAAATTAATTCTTTTTGCAAGTTCTGAACGTAAAAATCCAGATGATTTCTTTAACCCAGCTAAAGTATCTTTTATATTTTTTGAATTTAGTATACTAACATATACTTTTGCAAATTTTAAATCTGTTGTAACTTTAACTTTAGTAACACTAATTAAACCAGTTACATTTGGATTCTTTAATTTTTGGTCTATAATATAACTTAATTCCTTTCTATACTCTTCATTAATACGTCCAAATCTAGCACTATTTTTATCTGACATTGTAATCAGTCCATCCTTTCTTAACGCTTAATTTCTTCCATAATGTATACTTCTATAATGTCTCCCTCTTTAATATCGTTATAATTTTCTATTTGCATTCCACACTCAAATCCTTTTGAAACTTCTTTTGCATCGTCTTTAAAACGTTTTAACGTTGCAAGTTTTCCCTCATGTATAACAACATTTTCACGTATAACTCTAACTCCTGCATTTCTTTCAACTTTTCCTGTCAATACATATGCCCCTGCAACAGTACCTACATTTGAAATTTTAAATATTTCTCTAACTTCTGCAGTTCCAATGACTTTTTCTTCAAATTTTGGATCTAGCATTCCTTTCATAGCTGCTTCTACATCATCAATTGCTTGATATATTACTGAATATTGTTTAATTTCAACTTCATCTTTTTCAGCAATTTCTTTTGCAACATTATCTGGTCTTACATTAAATGCTATTATTATTGCATCAGAAACTTTTGCAAGTGTTACATCTGATTGATTAACTGCTCCTGCAGCAGCATGTATAACTTTTACACGAACCTCTTCATTGCTTAACTTTTCTAGTGATTGTTTTACTGCTTCTACAGATCCTTGTACATCCGCTTTTACTATTAAGTTTAATACTTTTAAATCTTCTTCAGCCATTTTGCTAAACAAATTATCTAATGTTATCTTGCTTTGTTCACTTATTTTCTTTTCTCTTGCTTGTCGTTTTCTTCTTTCTATTAATTGTTTAGCCATTTTTTCATCTTTAACTTCATAAAAAGTATCTCCACCTTCAGGTACTTCAGTAAGTCCAATAATTGAAACAGGTGTAGATGGTCCTGCAGATTTAACTTTTCTTCCCTTATCATTTCTCATGGCTCTAATTCTACCAATTGAAGATCCTACAACTATTGTATCACCTTCATCTAATTTACCTCTTTGAACTAATAACGTTGCAACTGGTCCTCTAGATTTATCTAGCCTAGCTTCAATAACTGCACCTTTAGCTTGTTTCTTCGGATTTGCTTTTAGCTCTAAAACTTCTGCTTGTAATAATACCATTTCTAATAATTGATCTATATTTTGATTTTTCTTTGCTGAAATAGGTACATATATAGTATCTCCACCCCATTCTTCTGGAACCAACTCATAATTCATTAATTCTTGTTTGACTTTTTCTATATTTGCATCTGGTAAATCTATTTTGTTTATAGCAACTATTATTGGTATACCAGCTGATTTAGCATGATTAATTGCTTCAACTGTCTGTGGTTTTACGCCATCATTTGCAGCTACTACTAATATTGCAATATCTGTAATTTGTGCACCTCTAGCACGCATCGCTGTAAAAGCTTCATGTCCTGGTGTATCTAGGAAAGTTATTTCTTTGTTTCCTATTTTAACCTTATAGGCACCAATATGTTGAGTAATTCCTCCTGCCTCACCTTCAATTACATTTGTCTTTTTAACTGCATCTAATAATGATGTTTTTCCATGATCTACATGTCCCATAACAACTACAACAGGTGGTCTTTCTTCTAATTCACTTTCTTTATCTTCTGATTCATCAAATAGAATATCTTCTACTTTAATTTCTTCTTTTTTATGTGCTGTTACTCCAAATTCTTGAGCTATTAAAAATGCTGTATCAAAATCTATATCATTATTTAGTGTTGCCATAATTCCATTTTCTAATAATTTTTTTATTACTTCTGCAGTTGTTTTCTTAAGTTCTGCGGCAAAATCTTTTACTGAAATTATTTCAGGAATTGTTATTTCTGTTAATTTAAATATTTTTTGTTTTGTAGTATTTGTAGTATTTTTATTTTTACGTTTACCTCTTCTTCCTCTAGCAGTTGTTAAATCATAATAATCTAGCATTCCACCATCTTGATCATTAAACATATTAGACAATCTATTTGTTTGCTTTAAATTCTTTAATTTTTTCTCATCAATTCCATTGTCTCTATTTCTCTTAGATTTACCTCTTTTTGTTCTATTTTCATCATAACGGTTGTTATTATTGGATTTCTGTTTTTCCATTGTTCTATTGTAATCTTTTACACTTTCTTTTTCTACTATATCAGCAGACATAATATCTTTTATATTTTTATCAATTCCTTTTTCATCCAATGGTCTTTTATTTCCATAACGTTTTTGATTGTTATTTCCTTGTTTATTATTATAATTATTTTTATTAGCATTATTATTAAACCTATTCTTATTATAGGTTGTATTCTTTTCAGTATTAGTTTTTGTTTGTTTTTGTATTTCTGGTTGCACTTTTTTTGTAGCTTGTTCAGTTTTTGTTTCTACTTTTTGTATAGGTTTCACTTCTTTCTCTTCATTCTTTTTAGCTTTTTCTTTTTTAGATAATCCAAATAACTCACTAACAGACATAGGTTTTGTTGTTTTGTTTCTATATACTATGTTATAGTCTTTATTTCCTTTTCTTTCAACAAATCCAATGTTATTCCTTTTATCTTTCTTTTTTTGTACTTTTTCTTGTTTTTGCTCAGGCTCATTTTTAATAATTACTTCTCTTCTAATTATTACAGGTTGTTTTTCTTCTTTCTTCGCTGTTTTTTCTTTTTTATTTCCATTTTTTGCAAAATCTTCAATTTTCTGAGCATCTTTGCGATCAATATTACTCAAATGACTTTTAGCTTCTATTTTCAGTTTCTCTGCAATATCTAATATGTCTTTACTGCTTAAATTTAGTTTTTTGGCTATTTCATATATTTTTACCTTATCCAATAAAATCACCCCCGTTATATTTACCTTGGATTCCTTTTGCCATATTTATATCTTTAATTCCTAGAATCGCTTTATTAGATTTACCAATTGCTTTACTTAACTCTTCTATACTTCCATCTATCATTATTGGTATATGATATAGTTCACATATTTTTTTAAATTTTTCTTTTGTTCTCTCTGAACTATCTTTCGCCACAATTACTAACTTGATTTTTTTTCTTTTTATATCTTCTTCAACACTATCTGCACCAAAGCTTAATTTTCTTGCTCTTGCAGCTAAACCAATCGCCCCTATTATATTATTCGTCAACCAATACACCTCTTAATTTCTCATAAATTTCATTTGATATTTTCATATCAAATACTTTCTCTAATCTTTTATTTTTTTGTAACTTATTTAGACATTCTATATCTTTACATATGTATGCTCCTCTTCCTTCTTTTTTTCCTGTTTTATCAATACTTATCTCATTTTGTCTATTTTTTACAATTCTAATAAATTGATTTTTATCTTTTTTTTGGTTGCATCCCATACAAGTTCTCTGTGCCTGCTTCTTCATAGTAACACCACCTTTTTATTCTTCAGTTTCCTCAGTTTCTACCTCAGTCTCACTCTCTTCATCTTCTTCATTTTCTTTATTCGCTAACATTTCTCTAAATTGAGTTTCTGATTTAATATCAATTTTCCAACCTGTTAGTTTTACTGCTAAACGTACATTTTGACCACCTTTACCTATAGCTAATGACAATTGATCATCTGGTACAATTACTTGTGCAAAATTCTCTTCTTCTTTTATGTCTACAGCTAATATTTTTGCTGGTAATAGAGCTGCTACTATATAAATTGAAGGATCTTCATTCCATTCTATAACATCAATTTTTTCACCATTTAACTCATTTATTATATTTTGAATTCTTACACCTTTTTGACCTACACATGAACCAACTGGATCTATATTTGGATCTGGTGAACAAATTGCAACTTTACTTCTATTTCCAGGATCTCTAGAAACACTTTTTATTTCAATTAGTCCTTCATATATTTCTGGTATTTCAAATTCTAATAATTTTCTTACAAAATCTGGGTTGCTTCTAGAAACTATTACTTGTGGTGCACCTTTAGCTCCTCTCTCAACATCTAACACATAACCTTTTATTTTATCATTTACATGATACTCTTCATTAGGTATCTGCTCTTTTAGAGGCATAACTCCTTCTAGTTTACCTAGATCCATTATAACTGCATTTCCATCTGCTTTTTGTATTAATCCTGAAACTATTTCACCTTTACGGTCATTAAATTCAGAAAATAATATATCTCTTTCTGCCTCTCTTAGTTTTTGTACTATAACTTGTTTAGCAGTTTGGGCAGCAATTCTTCCAAAATCTTTTGGAACTATTTCTATGTTTACTGTTTCTCCAATTTTTACGTCTTTATTTATTTTCTTAGCTTCTTTTAAAGTAATTTCTGTATTTTTGTCCTTTACTTCTTTTGTAACTTCCTTTACTGAATATACATGTGTAGCACCTGTTTTACGATCCATATGTACATCCACATTTTCAGCATCAAAATTTCTTTTATATGCTGTAATTAAAGCAGTATCTATAGCTTCCATAAGATATTCTTTTTTTATGCCCTTCTCTTTTTCTAATTCCTCTAATGCTATAATTAGTTCTTTATTATCAATAGCCTTCATTAATATTCCTCCTCTATTTATATTAAAAATTAATTTATTTCCAATGATATATAGTCTTTGCATTGCTAATGTCATTTAAGTTTATATTAAAAGTTTTTCCATCTTTTTCTATTGTTATTTCTTTTTCTTGAACTTTTTTTAATATTCCTTCTATCTCTTTATTTCCACTTTCATCTTTTTTAAATAACTTAACAAATATTTCTTTTCCCAATGATTTTTTATAATGATTGAGCTTTCTAAGATTTTTCTCTATTCCTGTTGATGATACCTCTAAATAATATTGTTCCTTTATTATATTTGCATCATCAAGTATGGGGTTAACAATATCATTAACTATTTCACAATCACCAATATCTATGCTTTTTTCTGGTTTTTCAATAAATATTCTTAAATAGTAATCTTTTCCTTCTTTAACATATTCTATATCGTAAATTTCATAACCTTTTTTATTAATAGGCTCTTTTATAAGTTTTTCAACTTTTGTTTCTATATTGTTTGACAATTTAATCCCCCTTATCAGCAATGAAGAGTGGGATTTGTTCCCACTCTTCTGTTCTATTTTATGCATATCTATTATACTCTCTTTTTATTAAAATTGCAAGTTTTTTATGATATTTTTTCTACAACTTCTGCTGCATCAGACACTTCTGCAATTTTTATATCTCTAACATGTTCAATCTTTTCCCATGTTGTTGTTCTTTTAAATAAACATTTAAAGTTTATAACTAACCATGATCCCATAAATATTGGATAACACAACAATCCTCTAATCATTGGTTTAATTGGTCTTCTATCCAATGCCATTATTATTACTGCAGTTGCAATTGGTAATAAAAATGTTGGTACTAAATACATTGCAATATTATATATAAATTCAATCTGTGTCATTCCATCTCCAGCATACATTAAGAAGTTTGTTGCTAATATTATTAATGTTAAAATAAACATTGGTATACTTCCTAATATATATAATAAACCATCAAAATTCATCATTGTTTTATTCTTTTTAGCTGCTTTAAATAATTTACCTGTATATTCTGTAATACATTGCATATGTCCTACTGTCCATCTACTTCTTTGTGACCATGATTGTTTAAATCCAGTTGGTTGTTCATCATATACTATGGCGTCTGTAGCCCATCCTAATCTTTTTCCTTTAGCAATTCTTTGTAAAGAAAATTCAATATCTTCAGTCAATGTTTTTGTTTGCCATCCATCTGGTTTAACTACATCAAACTTAACCATAAATCCAGTTCCATTTAATAGTGGTGATAAACCTAAATTATATCTTGCTAAATGATAAAATCTATGCATTGTCCAATAGAATATTGCATATCCTGCTGTTATCCAGTTATCTGTCGGATTTTTAATATCTCTATATCCTTGAACAACATCTTCACCTTGGCATAATTTTTTATTCATATTTTTTATAAAATCTTTATCAACTATATTATCTGCATCAAATACAAAGAATGCATCATAATCTGCATTTTCTTCGATTTTTTGTTGTAAAAAACAATTTAATGCATAACCCTTTGTTTTCTTTGTTGGATCAAAACGTTGATATACTATAGCTCCTGCTTCTTTTGCTATTTCCGCTGTATTATCTGTACAGTTGTCAGCTATAACATATATATCATATAAATCTTTGTTATACGTTTGATTTTTTAAACTTTCAATTAAATTTCTAACCACTGCTTCTTCATTGTGTGCGGGTATTATTGCCATAAATTTGTGATCTTTATTTACTTTCAAAGGTTTATCTTTTAATTTTACTAAAGAACATAAACTAACCATTATTTGATATAGCCAAAATATAGTAATTATCCATACTAGCGCCTCTCTAATAATATATAAATATTCCATTTTATTAACCTCTCTTATTTTTACTTTTGAATTTAGGTATCATTTATAATTGCCCACCATATTAATTATACTATTTTTTTTGGTATTTTGCAACATTTTCACCAATTTTTTCAATATTTCCTTTAACTGCTTTTTAAAACTTTATCTTTATTCATTTTTAATATTTTATCAATTATTTTTCCTTTTTTGTTATTTTTTTCTTCAACCCTATTAATTATGTTGTTTGACTCGGTTTCAGTTAAAGTTGGTTTTTTTATCTTTAAGTTTCTTCTTTGCATTGTTGAAGGCATATTTCTTTCTATTTTTGATTTTTCTTTTATTTTTGGTTTTTCTATAATTGTTTTTTCTTCCTGCTTTTCCACATGTGGAGCTTTAATATTTCTAATTTTTAATTTTTGCGTTTTATTCGTTTTTGGTGAATTTTGAGCTGAAATTGTTTCTTGTTTTTTTACTTTTGCTTTTTGTGGTTGAATAGATTTAGAATTTCTATTTTTCCTTTCTTGTTTTATTTCTTCTATCTTTTTAGAATATTCTTCTTCATAAGCACTTCCAAATTTAAATTCACCATATTCATCATCATAATTATAGTCATCATCATCTTCTTCAACATTTTCATCATATTCATCTTCGTCATATTTAAATTTATGTTTTTCATTTTTGTTTTCTTCATAATTTTCCTCTTCTTCTATAAACTCTTCTTCATCGTGGAAAATTACATCATCATCATTTTCATATTTATCAAGATTTATTAAATCTTCATCTTCATCTTCATCGTAATCAGATTCATATTTTTCTAAATCTTCATAATCTTCTGTGTCCTCATCTAATAAGCCCATAGATTCTTCATCTATTGATTCTATTTCATATCCTTCTTCAACTTCCTCTTCTTCATATACACTCAAATCTCTTTCGAATTTTTCAGTAACTTCTTCTTTAAATACACTATATACATTCTTTATTCCTTCAATTCTCCAATAATTTGAGTTTATAACCGCTCCTACACTAATTCTGACATTTGTAATTTGTTCTTCAAAAGTTTTAGCCTTTTCTTCAATATTTTTCAAATAATTGTTATTATATAGCTCATTATAAATTTTTTCAGTAGCTCTACCTAATATTTCTTTTTTAATAATTTCATATAAGTTATCAATTTGCATAATATCTTTTCTAAAATTAGTACAAGCATCATTCATCATTTTTTCATGTATAATTTCGCCATTAATAGCTGTCATTCTCTCATTATCTAAAAATCCTACAATATAATCTTTTTCTGACTCTAAAAATCTTAATTTAACAGATATGTCTCTTAAAGTTTTTTCATATCTAGCAAGTAGTAGATTATCGTTTTCTATTTCTCCTAATAACTTTCTTAATTTATCATATACTGTAATATAACATTTAGCTTCTCTTGTTGCTATATCCATTCTTACATTTATTGCATTTTTAATTACATCTTCATTAAAAGGAACTCTTTCACTCTTTCCATTTTCAACCATAATACTGAATATTTGCTCTTTTATTAAAGACTTATCACCATCAACAAAGTTCTTCATACGTTTTATATCTTCTTTGTCTATCATCTCAAATAACTGCTTTGTCTTTTTTATTGTTAATAAATGATTTGCATCTGTTCCTTTCTTCTTTCTTGCACACCTATTTCTATTTTTCTGTCTTTCTATAAAAGTTTCTAGAGTTTCAACATAATTTCTTCTTATTTGTTTCAAATCTTCATTGTTTTTATCAATTTGACTTTCAATTCTTATAAGCTTTTTTTCTAGCAATTCTGGTCGTATATCAAGGTCACTAAATAATGTGAATCTTTGTTGCTCGATTGCACCATTATTTTTATATATTAATTCTTGTTCTTTTTGTAATTCTTGTACCTTTTTTGCTATCTCGTCAAATTTTTGCAAAACTTCCTCTTCTTCTTCTAACATATTTTGATAGACTCTCATTTCTTCTACCATTTCTTTATATGTATAGAAATTGTTTTTCAAATTGTTTTGCTTATTTAAACCAAGTATATCTTCCATATATCTCTCTAGTACAATTACGCTTCTTTCATACATGATAAAAACCTCCAATTTATTCTAGTCTTATTATATATAAAACAAATCAAAATGTCTAGCTTTGTTCGAAAAAAACTTGTAACATTTTCGAAATTTTTTTGTAATATTTTATTGTTTTACGACTTCATCTATTATTTTTGAAAGGTATTTCATGCTTGTTAAGCATTGTTCAAGCGTATTTCCCGTTGCTCCAACTTCTATTATATTAGCATATTTACTAGCATGTTGATTGTATCTTGATTTTGTTAACATTATTGGTTTGAATAGTCCTGGATACATTTCTTCTGCTTTTTCTTGAACTTTTATTGCAAACTTTAAATTTTGATTCCAGTTAGGATGTTCTAACCCTCCATTATCAGTACCAATAACAAACATGATTTGGGCAGCATAATCTTCGCCTATTTTAACTATTGGGGCATAATCACTTCTACTTCCAATAGCATCTCTGTGTAAATCTATTAATATATCTGCTGGATTAGCTTTTAATATGTTTAAAACAGTTCCTAAAGATCTAGTATAAGACCCATTATATGCTGGATAATCATGATATGTAATATCGTGGTAAACATTATGATTATATTTTTTTAAATATGTTTCTAACTCCGTTCCAACTCTTGCTACTGAATAGTTTAAATCAGTTGTCCTGTAACTTCCTGTTGGAGTATATTGATAAGCTTCACTAGAAGTATAGCTTTCGCATGTATGTGTATGAAATATAACAATATTTTTATTATCAATAACAATATCAGGTGTCATCATTTCATTTGTTAAAGTATAATCTGTTCCGTTTTTTATTTTTACTTTTCCGTATTGGACATTAAAATTTTCTTGTATTGGATTTTGAGTAACTATTTCTGTTTTAGCGTTACTTGGTATATCATTGGTATTTTTCTCTTCTTCCTGCTCAGGACTCTTATTTTCATTTCCTTCATTAGTATCACTTTTAATATTTTCTTCTTTTTGTATCTCTTTTATACTACTTATTTGTGAATTTATAATTTCTTTTGTAAAATCTATTTTATTATTATCATTTACATTTTTTTCTATTTTTTCATCAGCTTTAAAAACAGTAGGAATTGTTTCCTCTAAACTTTTTGTCATTTTTTTTTCAAATGTTATTTTAGATAAACTTTTTATTGCTAAAATAGCTACTAATATGTATATAAGATATTTAGCAAGATCTTTGATTTTTAATATAGTAACATTAAACATTTATTTCTCCTTGTTATTTTTACTATATATATCTATATGCTTGTTCTAGTAATAATATACATAAATTTTAATAAATTATATTAATAAAAAATAGTTAATTTTGAAATACCGCGCAGTTTGGAGCACTATTAGTGCGACAGTAAGGTATAAAAAGTAATTAAATCAAATAAAAAATAGTTAATTTTTGAAATACCGCGCAGTTTGGAGCACTATTAGTGCGACAGTAAGGTATAAAAAAAGTAATTAAATCAAATAAAAAATAGTTAATTTTTGAAATACCGCGCAGTTTGGAGCACTATTAGTGCGACAGTAAGGTATAAAAAAATTAACTATTTTTTATTTAATTATTCTATTTTAATTTTTGTTCTATTAAGTCTGCTAACTGTTTTGCCTTTTTCGTTATATATTGTTGATTTTGACCTTCAATCATCACTCTTACAAGTGGTTCTGTTCCAGAAGGTCTAATTAACACTCTTCCATTTCCTGCAAATTCTTTTTCTAAATTTTCAATTGCCTCTTTTATTTCGTCATCTTGTTCATAATCATATTTTTTATTTGAATCAACTTTTGCATTAATTAATACTTGAGGATATGTTTGAACTATACTAGCTACTTCTGATGCAGGTTTTCCCTCTTCTAATATAGCTTTTATTAACATTAGTGATGTTAATATTCCATCTCCTGTTGGATTATATTCTAACATTATTATATGTCCTGATTGTTCTCCTCCTAAATTATATCCATTTTTTAACATTTCTTCTAAAACATATCTGTCACCAACTTTTGTCTGTATTAATTTAAGGTTGTTTTTTTCTGCATATTTATTAAGTCCTAAATTGCTCATTACTGTAGCAACTATTGTATCATTTTTAAGCTTTCCTTTTTTTATTAAATTTTTAGAAATGATAGCAAGCAATTTATCTCCATCAATTTCATTACCTTTCTCATCAACAGCTAGACAACGATCACCATCTCCATCATAAGCTATTCCTAAACTTAATTTATTTTCTATAACAGTCTTTTTTAAATTATCTAAATGTGTAGAACCACAATTATCATTTATATTTATACCATTTGAAGTATTGTTTATAATTACATGATTAATTCCTAGAGCTGTAAATACTTTTTCAGCAACAATTGATGTTGCACCATTTGCTGTATCTATACCAACAATAAAATTTGGTCTATGTAACTTTTCCATACTATCATCAAATTTTTTTCTAAAAAAGTATACATACTCATCTAATAAATCAAATCTATATTCAGCAACTCCAATCTTTTCATTTTTGGCAGTTAATTCTTCTAACTTTCCTGAATCCATGACTTCTTCAATTTCTTCTTCAAGATTATCTTGAATTTTCATTCCTTTATTGCTAAAATATTTAATTCCATTAAATTCAAATGTATTATGTGATGCTGAAATAACAACACTTGCATCAGCTTTTAGTTTTCTAGTTAAATATGCTACACCTGGAGTAGGCATAACACCTAATAATTTTACATTAGCACCATAGCTTAAAAAACCTGCTACCATGGCACTTTCAATTAATGTTCCAGAAATACGAGTATCTCTACCTATTAAAATCGTAGGAGTATGCTTAGTATGTCTTGATAATACATAAGCTCCTGCTTTTGCAACTCTATAAACTAATTCAGGTGATAACTCTGTATTTGCAATTCTTCTAATCCCATCTGTACCAAAATATTTTCTCATTGAGACTCCTCCTTTTTTGATTACCTGCTAAATAATATCTGTATTTTTTCCTTTAATGTAAGTTTAATTTCAATTGGTTCTCTTATGTTTATCTTTTTGTTGTGTAACGCTAATTCTGGATTTTTCGTCGTTAGCTCATATAATTTTTCAACACCTATTTTTTCAGTTAGTATTTCTATAATAGTAGGTATATATTTATAAATTGTTTTTTCTCTATGTGCATTACTTCCAAGAAAATGTACTAAATTATTTTCTAACATTTTGTCTATAATCATTTTTGCTCTTTTTCCATTTTCTCCTATAACACTTCCATAGTCTGCTTGAATATATACACCTTTTTCTACTAAATTATATAATAATTCAGGTTCTCTTTGAATATACGGATATCTTTCAGCATGTGCCAATATAGGAACAACTTTATTCTTTCTCATCTTGTATATAATATCATATAGATTTAGTGGTTCTTTATCCAAAGGCAATTCAAATAAAACGTAGCTTGTATTGTTAATCGTTGATGCTTGTGCATCTTCTAATAACTTCATTATGTTATCTGATAAAAATATTTCACTACCTAGATATGTTTTTATATCTTTTATATCATCAAACTTTTTAGAAAATGTGTCTAACCAAACTTCTCTTTCTTTTACACTCGTTTCATAATAATCTTCTATATAATGAGGTGTATATACAATCTGATCAAAACCAGCTATTTTCGCCTCTTTTATTAAATTATGTGCTTCCTCTATATTTCTTGCTCCATTATCTAAATTTGGAAGTATATGTGTATGAAAGTCTATCATTTAATCGCTCTCTCCTTTTTTATTATATTGTGTCTGATGGATATTATATACTACTAAAGTATATTTTGCAAGAAAAAAAGAATGAAAAACCTCTCATTCTTTCATATTTATGTAATTTATATATAATAATATTATTCAGTCTCCTGTTCTTCAAGTTCAGATGTACAATTAGGACATCTTGTAGCTTTATATTTTATTTCTGTTAAACAATATGGACATATTTTTGTTTCAGGTTCTTCCTCTTCTTTTTTCTTACCTAGCTTAGTAGCAATATCATCCCCTAAATCTTTAATTTTATTTAATTTATTTAAATATTTAACTGCTAGGAAAATAGAAAATGCAATTATTAAAAAGTCAACTATTGCCGTGATAAAGTTTCCGTATTTTATTGAAGCATCTCCAATTTGGATAGCCATTTCTGAAAAATCAATTCCTTTTGTAATAACTGATATACATGGCATTATAATATCTTGCACAAGTGATGTGACTATTTTTTGAAATGCCCCTCCTATTACAACACCAATCGCTAAATCCATAATATTTCCTTTTAATGCAAATTCTTTAAATTCTTTTAACATTTTTACACCTCCATTTTCTCCATTTTTCGATTAATTTTAACATTTTTTAATATTAAAATCAAATATTAACAAAAAATCTCGTAGTTACTACACTACGAGATTAAATAGTTTTTCCGGCTGTTTAGGTATTATTTAAATTATAACTATGAATATTACCATTAACATCCAAAATGCAATATTTTCATTTTTTGTTATTTTGATAAGCCATTTATATGTTTTTCTAACCATTTTTTGAATATTATTCCATGCATTATCAATTGTCCTGTCTATTTCTGGTTCTACCTTAGCAAATTGTTCTTCTACTTCATACATAAAAATTTGATATTCTTCATCTGAAATAGTACTCTTTTTATTAATCATAATTGCTAAAGCTAAGATACTTAATACTATAACAAAAGGTAACAAAGGTATTACTACATAATAAAAAGCTATATAGCTTAGGAAAATAAGCATTTTTTACTTCTCAATAATTATTAATTAAAATGTTTGAATACAAAGTACAGAGGTTCGCTAAAATACATCCGATCATGTATTAATAATTATTATAACACGTTATACATATTATTTCAAGTAATTGATTTATAGCTTGCTATACTAAATTTTTTTATTACTTTACTATAACTATAACCAGATTTCTATTAAATTAAACTAATTTATACAAAAAAAGCAAATGATTTTAAACTCTAATCATCTGCTCTATTTGTTGAAATTTCTTTGATTAATAAATTCTCAAAAGAATATTTACCTGATCTGCTAAATACATTATACAGGCGTTGAGGCATTTACTGTCATAACAGTTATTATACTATGCATAACATTTATAGTCATCTATCATCATTTCTACTATCATAGATACAATAAGATATGGTTTTATCTCTATCGCATATAAATTTTTTTCTCTTTTAACATACATAAAGTATATTTTTCTGTAATATTTATATTATCCATAATTACTGTCTATCTCCTTTATATTAAAGTTAAACTTTCTTCGTTCTATTTAGTTTTGTACATCTTTATAAGGTCTTGTATACTTAATTTAGTACCATAATTCAAAATAGCATTTGAATATATTTTTATTGCAATATGAGCAACTATAGCCATTGAAATTACTAAAATTGCTAATGATAATATAACTTCTTGTATATTTGCTAATCCCATCATTACTCTAAAAGGCATTAAAAATGGAGAAGATAGTGGGAAATAAGTACCAAATGTAGCCATATTTCCTGCAGGTGTTGAAATTACTGATTGAGCTATGTAGAAACCTACTATAGTTAATAGCATTACTGGTGTATTAGCTGATTGTATATCTTCTGGTTTGCTTACTGTTGAACCTGTTACAGCATACAATGTTGCAAATAAGAAATATCCCAATATGAAGAATACAAACATAAGTAATCCAGCAAATGGTGTAATTTGAGTTGAACTTAATACAACTTCTAATAATACAGGATCTAAGAATAATTTCGCACTAATTACTGCTGTTAATACTAATATTAACATTTGGATTAAGCCACCTATTCCTATTCCCAATGTTTTTCCTATTACTATTGTTCTTGGACTTGTTGATGTTACTAATGTTTCCATTATTTTTGAAGTTTTTTCTGTTGTTATTGAATTTGAAACTTGGTATGCACAGAAATATATTGCATAAAACAATAATACTGAAATTATCATTATTACAAATGAATTTCCCTTTACTTCTTCAGTTTGTTCTGTTTCCATTTCAAATTCTGGCATTATTTCTTTTATTTTTTGCTCGTTTAACCCTAATTTTTCAATTTGAGTATTAGTATATAATCTTTGTAGAGCTTTATTTAAATTATCTGGTATTGTAGCCATTGTGTCATTTACAATATATCTAAACAATATATTATCATCTTTTTTTTCTATTATTATTCCAGCTTTTACTTCTTTATTTTTTATTTTTGTCTTTATTTCATCAAGTGTATTTGGTGCTATTTCTATCTTGTATTCTAATTCTTGTTGGTCTTGGTTTAGGTCATTTAACCTTCTACCATAAATATTTTCACTATCAGAAATTATTATTTTTTGACCTTGCATCATCTCTCCACTATCACCTGAAAAGATTTTTATTATTTTTGGCATATTAAAACCTAGAATAATTATTAACACTAAAATAATAGTTGTAACTATAAAAGATTTTCTTTTCATCATTTCTTTCATAGTAAATTTTGATACAGTTATTATATCTCTCATTTTATCCACCCACCTTTTCTATAAATATGTCATTTAGAGTTGGTTTTTGTATTTCAAATTTATTTACTTGAATTTTCTTTGCTATTACTTTATTTAGAAGTTCGTGGGCAACTTCTTCATTTTCAATTTTAATTTTATATTGATTATTTTTTTCTATCTCTATCTCTAAACCTAAATCTTCAACAATCTTAGTTATATCTTTATCCACATCTATTTCAACTCTATTTACTTTATATGTATTTTTTATTTCTTTTAAATTTCCCTGCAATACTGCTTTTCCTTTATTCATAATTAATATATCAGTACAAAATTCTTCAATTGTAGTCATTTGATGAGCTGACATTATTACGTATTTTTTATGTTTTACTAAATCAATTATTACATTTTTAATTAATTCTGTATTAACTGGATCTAAACCACTAAAAGGTTCATCCAAAACCACTAGTTCTGGATCATGTATTATTGCAGTCATAAATTGAATTTTTTGTTGATTTCCTTTTGATAACTTTTCTGCTGTCATATTCAAGTATTCTTCAACTTTCAATACCTTTGCCCAATGTTGTATTGATTTTTCGGCTTCTGTTTTTTTCATTCCTTTTAGTTCTGCAAAATATAGCAACTGGTCTTTTATAATTGTTTTTGGATATACTCCTCTTTCTTCTGGTAAGTAACCAAAATTTACTCTTTTTCTATCTACTTCTTTTCCTTTCCATGTAATTTCTCCTTTGTCTTTCTTGATTATTCCTAGTAACATTCTAATTGTAGTTGTTTTTCCTGCACCATTAGTTCCTAGTAATCCATATACACCAGGTTTATCCAGTGTTAGTGAAATATTTTTTACTGCTTTTTTAGTACCAAAGTTTTTTGATACATTTTTTAATATTAGACTCATATTTTTTCTCCTCTTCTAATTTTTATAGATTTACTTTGAATTTCATCTCTCTATTTATCATCCATCTTCCTTCCCTCTCTTTCTTTTATATTTTATATTTAAAATGTTAATACCTTTATATTATTACTTGTATTACAGATAATTTACTATATTTACTCCTAAATCTAATATTTCCGTATATAGCAATCTTTTTGAAATTTTCTTCAGGAACATTTCCTAATATAGTTACATTTTATTATAAGTATGTTTATTAATCCTTATTTTCATTTCTACATATTTTTGTCCTTCTTGAAGAGCAATTTCTCCAACACCTCCTGAATTTCCACTTGCATTTTTAGCAGTAATAATAATACTCCCCTCTTCTTTGTTATTTAAAATAAAAGTTGAACTAGTATGATTAAAAATAATCATCACAATCATTACTATTATAAAAACAATTATAATTCCTACCAAAATAAATTTATTTTTCATTATCTTACTCCTTTTTATCTTCTAAAGATTTTATACCATTTATAAGAATTTCTATAGATATATCAAAGCTCTCATCAATAGGTATTGCATTTCCAAAACTATTATTTTTTATAAGTAAAACAAACCCTTCTAAAAAGCTTCTCATAGTCCTTATAATATGTCTTGTATTTTTTTCACTAATATTTAAAGTGCTTGCCACTTTAAACATTAGTTCATATAATCTTTTAGTTACTTTTATTGTCTTTTCATCATCATATTTGTTATACCAAAGCATTGCTTCAAAAATCCCTATATTATTTATAGCATAATCATAAGAAGCATAACACATATTTTTTAATGCTTCATATCCAGAAACACCAACAGCTGAATCTATCATCTTATCTTCTAGTTGTTCCCATCCATAAAACATAAGATTCTTTTTTATATCTTTTAGCCCAGAAAAATAATTATATAATGATGGAGACTTAATATTTAATTCTTCTGCAATCATTTTTAAAGATAAATTGTCTAATCCTACTTTATTAACGAGTTTTGCAGAAATTTCAATAATGAACTGTTTACTAATATTATTTTTTGACATAATAAAACCTCCTAACTAATTCGATTTCTATTATAACTAATTGAATTAGTTAAGTCAATATATTATTGTTAAAATTTAATAATTTCTATAAAGTAATAATATTTATTCAATTATAAAATTTTGTGCAAAATTTGAATTGTTTTTGCACAAAAAAAAACACCACATTTAGCTTTGCCGAGCTGTGTGGTGTTTCTCTAAAATATTTTATGTAATGCATATTGTTTGTGTCCACTTACTTTATTTGTTAATTATGTTATTTTTATCATCCCATAAAAATATTCATAATAATAAGGAAGATTATAATTAAGACTATACCTACTCCTAAAAATATAGCAAACCATTGTCCCATAGATAATCCCTTTTTATTTGCCATATCTGTATCATGTTCTGTTTTGTCTTTTTCTAAAAAAACTACAATTAAACCTATTAATGAAAAGAAAAATCCCCAACAAAAACCTGCAATAGGTGAATATCCTTTATTTTTATGTACAAATGCACAAACTAGACCAATAACAATCCAAATTATAATTGTAACTACATTCATTTTTTATTCTCCTAACTTAACATATTTTAAAATTTCTTTTTTTTCTAATGGTAATACAGCTAAATAAACAGCTGTTAGTCCTACTTCTAGTATAACCATATACATATTTGCTTTACTTTTTACCTCTGCTATAGCTTTTTCTTTTTCTTTATTATATTCATCCATTTGCTCATCACTATACATTCTTGACATCATATTTTCGTAAGATTTAATGCTGTAATCAGACTCAATGGCTTTGTCCATTGAAGAATTAATAGATGCAATATTATTAATACCATTCAAAACACAAAGTACTATAGTAAATATAATTAAATTTCTCATTACAGTTGGTACATCATTATAAGATATTGTTCTTTTCTTGAATGATGAAGATGTACTTAATTTCCATACAATTATAACTATAATTCCTTGTGCTATAACTGCGATTATAGCTTTTAAAACAAGTGATTCCATAGAATTAGTTATTAAAACAAAAGCAACTGTATATATAAATCCAAATAATAGTCCCCATAACAACCATTTTCCTATTAAATGTTGTGATATTTTTCCAGCAGAAACCAATTCTTTATTTTCCATTTTTCCCCCTTTCTTTTGTATAATAACATTATTTAACAGTATCTTACCATAAACGATTTTTTTTGACAATACTTTTTTTTATTTAGTTATATGTTTGACGAAAAAACCGCAAAATGGCTAAACAATTACCTTTTAGAATAGATATGTACAGAAAAAAACAAGTTTTAAAAAACGTTTGAGAATTATTAAAAAATGCCATTGCATTAAAAATAATTATACATTAAATCACAAATTATGTTATAATATATTTGTGTAGAAATTCTCTGTACAAATAACATAAATAAATAAGTTTAAAAATAATATTCAAGGAGAGAGCAATATGAATAAACATAGTAAACAAAAAAGTAAATTAAAATATATAATAGTTATAATTTGTGTTTTAGCCATTATTGGAGGCATAGGTTATTTTGTATATCAAAAATATAAAGGAAATTCAAGTGAAGATATTTATAAAGACATAAAAGTAGATGAATCTGAGCCAAATATAAATATAGCAAAAGTAAAATCATTACAACAAGAAAATGCAGAAGTAAAAGGTTGGATACACATTGATGATACAATAATTGATTATCCTATTTTACAATCACCAGATAATGAATATTATCTAACACACAATTACAAAAAAGAAGAATCAAAATATGGCTCAATTTATTTAAAAAACAAGTGTGATATATCAAATAATAACTCAAACCTTATCATTTATGGACATAACTTAAATGATGACCAAATGTTTAATACTTTATTGAAATATGAAGATAAAAACTTTTATGATACACATAAAACAATTAAAATAGCAACTGATAGTGAAGAACATGAATATTCTATCGTATGTGCCTTTAAATCAAGAATATTCTACCAAGATGAAACTGATGTATTTAGATATTATAATTACATAAATTTTGAAAATGAAAGTCAATATAATGAATATATAGATAATTGTAAAAAAATACAGTTATATGATACTGGAATATCAGCAAATTATGGAGAACAACTAATTACACTAATCACTTGTGAATATTCTCAAGAGAATGGAAGAATGGTTGTAGTAGCAAGAAGAAATACTTAAAATTGAATATAAAAAAGTAAAAAAGTGAGTATAAGAAAATTATATCTTATCTCACTTTTCTTTTTTTATCATAATTTATTAAAATACTAACCCTGTGTTTGGCTCATCATCTAATATATGTTGTTTACTGGTTTCTTGATTTTGAGTTTCTGTTTGACTTTCTGTTGGATTTTCTGTTTGCTCATTTGTAGTTGGCATTTGTTCTGTTTCTGATGGTACAGGCGTAGGCACTGATGCTGTGATTTCTTCAAATGTGATTCGTCTTATGTAACCATTATCCATAGTATATTCAGCTTTATATTTAGCATCTTCCCTTATATTATCATATATGCTTCCTAAATCTTCTTCTGATGACTTCCCATTTATAGTTAGCCCCATTGATGGATAGTTTTCTGTTATTGTCCAATTGAAAACAGCAAATCTCTTAATTATTTCTTTTATATCTTTCCCAGTAACTTCAGATGGACTTTGTGGTATATATGTATTTACAATGCTATTCCAAACTTCTTTTGAATAATATGGTATTCCAAATGTTGTATCTGTTGGCATAACACCTGGATATGTATATTCTAATCCTTCTATTGTAAAAGACCTAATATATCCGTCATCTTTTGTTGAATAGCTTACATTATATTTTTTATCAGGATTGTTTCTTGTGTTTTCTGAATTATACAGACCGTAAATATACAAGCTAATTAAATCTGATTTTCCATTAACAGAAAACCAATCTTTATTTTCCATATTTGATCGAGTAAGTGTGTAAAGAAAGTCGCCTAATTCTTTTGGACTTTTTTCTGTTGAACTATTTTCTGTTAGACCTAATTCTTCTATTATTTTTTTGTTATATTCTTCTTTAGGCATTGATACATCAATTACTTCTGCAAATACTTTAAAATTGCAACATACCCCTATTGATAGTAAAAATACTAGTAGTATACTTATTATTTTTTTTGTTCTTTCCATATTTTTTCTCCTCATATATAATTTTTAATTTTATAATCCTGTTTTAGGCTCATCATCTAATACGTGTTGTTTATTATTATCTTGATTTTGAGTATCTGTCTGGCTTTCTGTTTGCTCACTTGTAGTCGGTGTTTGTTCTGTTTCTGATGGTACAGGCGTAGGTACTGATGTTGTAATTTCTTCTACTGTAAGATGTCTTATATATCCATTGTCCATAGTGTATTCAACTTTATATTTAGCAGTTTCTTTTATACTATTAGCAATGCTAGTTATTTCGCTTGGCAATATTTTTCCATTTACTGATAATCCCCATTCAGGATGATTTTCTGTTAAAACCATATTTGTTGCAGCAATTCTAACTATTGGTGTTATCAAGTCCTTTCCATTAACTTCAGTTGGATTTTGTGATTCAGTTATTTTTATAGAGTTATTCCAATATTCTCTTGAGTAAAATGGTATTCCAAATTCTGTTTCCGTTGGCATAACACCAGGATATGTAAATTCTAGTCCATCTATCGTAAAAGATCTAATATATCCACCAGTTTCTGAATATCCTACATTATATTTTTTATTAGGATTTTGTTGTTGATTTCTTAAAGCAGATTGATAATAAATAGTCAAACTAATTAAATCTGACTTTCCATTAAGAATAAGCCAATCTTGTTGTACTAAATTTACATCCGCCATTGAATCAATAAACTCTAATACATAATCTACATCTTTTAGTGTTGGATTTTGCTCTAAACCTAAATCTTTTAGCATTCCTTCATTATATTCTTCTTTCGACATTGGTAATTCAACTTCTTGTGCGAATACTTTAAAATTGCAACATACTCCTATTGATAGTAAAAAAAACAATAATATACTTATAATTTTTTTCATATGCTTTCTCCTCATATATAATTTTTAATTTTATAATCCTGTTTTAGGCTCATCATCTAATACGTGTTGTTTAACAGTTTCTTTATTTTGAGTATCTGTTGTACTTTCTGTTGGATTACTTGGAGTTTCTTCTTGTTCTGTTTCTGATGGTAGAGGCGTAGGTATTGATGCTGTGATTTCTTCAATTGTAAAATTTCTTATATAACCATTATCCATAGTGTATTCTACTTTATATTTAGCATCGTTTTTTATACTTCTAGCGAAGCTCTCCATGTCTTTTTGCTTTGTTATTCCGTTTATTGTTAGTCCCCATGTTTCATGGTTTTATGTTAAAACATAATTTGTTGAAAGCAAACTATCCCACATTACTTCGCTCAAATCTTTTCCACTGATTTCGGATGGGCTTTGTGGTATATATTCTTTTACAATGTTATTCCAATCTTCTCGTGAGAAAAAAGGTACTCCAAATGTTGTATCTGTTGGCATATCACCAGGGTATTCCAAATCTAATCCAACTATTGTAAACGATCTAATATATCCGTTTTTTTTTGAATAACTTACATTATATGTTTTATCAGAATAAGTAGAATAACTAAATAAGCTAATTAAATCCGACTTTCCATTAACGGAAAACCAACCACTTTTTCTCGTATTTGTCATAATCATTGTTTCGAGAATATCATCTAATTCTTGTCCATTTTTTTCTGTTGAAGTATTTTCTTTTAGACCAAATTCTTCTATTATGTTTTTATTATATTCATCTTCTGACATTGATACATCAATTTCTTGTGCAAATACTTTAAAATTACAACATACCCCTATTGATAGTAAAAACACCAATAGTATGCTTATAATTTTTTTCGTTTTCTCCATACTCTTTCTCCTTTTTTATTTTTAAAACAATTTTATAACAATGCTCCTATCCTACCGTTTAATTTTATTTTTTTATTCTTCTTCAAATACTCCGTATTCTGGCACTTTCATTTCTTTTATGATTTTTGTAGCTTTAATTAATGCTGGAACATATAATAAGACTTGCACAATATATATAATGATGGTTCTTACACCGTCTGATCCACCTGTCACATAATTTCCTATAGTAGTATCGCTTGTAAACATTATAGCTTGCATTAAGAAAAAGTCATTTAAAGTATGAACTAAAGCAGTAGCCCATAAGTTTCTTGTTTTTAAATATACGGCTGCCAAAAGTACACCTATTGCACCTGTTTGAAGAGTTTTTCCTACAGATTCTATAATGCCTGTTAAATCGTGGCTTGCACCTACTATATATGTATAAACATGAACTGCTCCAAATATAATAGAAGATATTATTATAGCTATCCAAATACCTTTACGTGTATTTCCTGCTTTTCTTAAAAATCCTTGAAATACTACACCTCTAAATAGGCTCTCTTCAAATAAACCTACTGTAATACATAATATAAAGTAAGATAATTCTTTTAGTAATAGCTCTTTTGAAAATCCGAAATTAAGGATTCCAGGAATAAATATTAATATTCCTAAAATAAAAGCTAGAATTAAAAGATACCTATTTTTTCTTAATGTTTCTGAAAATCCTTCCTTCACGTTTGATAGTGACTTTTTTGCACCCATTAAAATCATAATTCCAATCATAATAGCTGATAACACTATTCTTAATAGTGCCATTGTTAAAGGACTATCGTTGCTAATAGGTATATACATTATTGAAGCTACTCCTATTATTAACCCAATAATTGCTACTAATATTGGATGTTTTCTCATTGTTTTTACCATTTTTCTTTTTTCCTTTCTTTTTTTATTTTTTATTCTACTACTTTTCTAGCATATCTAATATAATAGAACATTATTATTAGACCTAATACACTAGAACAAAGTGAACTGATACTCGTTTGATCTTTTGTCAAAGAGATAATCATAGGTATTAAACCTATAAGACCTATTACAAAAACTATTGTTGCTAATATTATATTAGCTTTTCCTTTACTTGTTTCATTTGCCTGGCGTAAACCTGCAATTCCAAGATATACGTCAAATAATACTCCAATTGCTGTTACACCTATTGTTCCATAAACTGCCACATCTACTACTTTATCTTCCATTCCACCTAGTTCTTCAGATGCTCCTTCAGTTTGGCTTACGTACTCTTCTGTTAATTTTTTTGCATTTTCTCTTAATTCTCCAGTTGCAAAACTTATTCCCATAAGAACTATATTAAAGATTGCTAAAATGATGATTACGTAACTGGTTATTTTTAGATTTTTCTTATGTTCCTCCATTTTTTTCTCCTTTCATTTTTTATTTTATTTTTTAATGTTAATAACTTTATAATATAATATTCTGACTGTTTGATAGCAAAAAATTAGTATTTTGCACTCTTATTATAATTGCAAAAAAAAATACCATCCTTTTTTAGAATGATATTTTATCTTCTGTTCAAAACTTTAAAAAAGTTCGAACAGAAACATTGTTGGTGCAGATACCCAAACATGTTAAATTTAATTGCTTTTTAAAGTCTTGTTTTTGTGTTTTATTTCTTGTTCAGTTCTCGTTTCTTGCTTATATCAACATTTTTGCGTTTTCTTTCTTTTTTAGTATTTATTTTTATTTTTTACTTCTTTTCTCTATTGCATTATTTATTGCATTACTTTTTACAGTAATCAAGACAAATCCAACCTGCTCCATTTAATAGATAACCCCAATTATTTAGATTGTATGAAACACCTTGTTTAGAGCCTCTATTTAGCTTACTAACGACTTTTGATGAGGTATTTGGAGATTGCCTAACATTCAACACGCTAGCTGTAACTTCATAGCTTCCTGCTCTGTCTCGTGATACTTTTGAACAATATCCTAAATGTATCCAACCTGCACCATTTAATAAATGTCCCCAATCTCCTTGAACATAATCTACTCCTTGAAGACTACCTGTTTTAAGAGTTGTTACTATTTTATAATTTGTCCCTGCTCCTGTTCTGACGTTAAGTGAAGTATTTACAACATAACTTCCAGCTTTACTTGTATCTACATTTTGAGGTATAGATGATATATTTCCACTATTCTTTTTTAATCCAAATCCTTCAGCTATTCCATCGCAAATAGCTTGACAAATACTGTCTTTATTATTTTGATATGTATTAACATCTGATGAATTATCAATAAAACAAGTTTCAAGCAATGCTGAACTTACTCCGCTTCTTTTAGCTCTAGCAATTACGTTAAAATTTTTTCTCTTAACTCCTCTAACACTAAAATAATTCGATAATTTATCCATTACTTTTTGTTCGACCTTCGTGCCAGCTTCTTCACGTGTTACATATATTTCTGTACCTTTCCCGCCACCTGCATTAAAATGTACTTCAAAAACATAATTATAATTTGCAAAATTAACTGCTAAATTGCCACGATTAACATCTGTATAAGCATTTCTACTTTGAGGATAAATATCAACTTGAGCATATTGTCTTAATTTAGGAGCTAATGTATTTACTACTTCTCTAGTCAAATCTGCTTCTCTATATCCATTTCCACAAGCACCTACATCTCCTGCACCATGTCCACTAATTAATAATATTTTCATTTACTTTTCCTCCATTTCTGGCAAACCTGCCACACTTGTTAATAATGATAATATTCCTGCTAGTAAACTTGCACTTCCTACTGCTAGCCAATTAACGTCACCCATAGCTACAGACGTTCCTATTGTTGCTATTGCTGTTTGAGCTACTGTTTTCAATGCTCTTATTCCTGCATATTTTATCCATTCTTTAATTTTATCCATTCTTTTCATCTCCCCTCTTTTCTAAATTCTTAACTTTCTCTTCCAATATCGGAATACGCTGTGCGAAGTTGTTATGCAACCTCACTTCACGAGTTAATTCCTCTAACTTTGTATCTGTTATAGCTTGGTTTTTATCTAATTGTGTTTCAGTTTTTTTATTGCTCATCATATTTGAGATAACTACACCAATTAAGGCTAGTCCTCCTGAAATTATTGAAGTTATTATTGCTTCCATTACTCCACCTCCTCAACAGTATCTTCACTATCTTTTGTAAAATTTTCCTCAATAGAAGGCATGTCCATTTTTTCTTCTGCACTAGGTTCTTCTACATTAGACTTAGAACTAACTTCATTTATTTGTCCTAAAGGTAAATAATGTTCCGTCCTAAATATAGGACTAACTTCATCAATTGAATAAACATGTGTTAAGTCTTTATATGTTTTTGCATTTCTTAATTCTTCTAGTGCTGTTTTTTGTTCTTCCGTTAAGTCTATTTCAGTTGGAGTTTCTAATTGATAATAAACAGTGCATGGTGTTCCTGCTTCTGCTAATTTTTTTAATTCATTTAACACATCTTCCTTTGCACTTTCAGAATTTTTATCTATTACAAATGTCATTTTCTTTTCTGTGTTAATGAAAAACTCATTACTGTTTAAATATCTATCAACAACTTTAACTGCTTCAAAACAATTGCTTTTATAATTAATTGTATTGTCATCAATATATTTATAATCATCAAAAATTTTTGAAAATTTAGCTCTATTACCTCTACCTTCTAATTTGGTACTAGTAAAACTTCCTGCTTCTATTATATCTTTCGTTAATTCAACTTTCTTCCAATTATGAACTTCCTTTTCTTTGTCTAAATCGAAATAATCTCCTTCAAGCATTGGCTGTTGAACTGGTACTAGTATATTTTGTTCTTCATGTTTTTCAAAATCATCATCTCTAACATCAGTTTTTATAATCATAGGATACATAACTCTATTTATATATTGATTTCCTGTTGTTAAATTTGGAATTTTAATAGCCACTACTTCGAAGTCTTTTGTAATGGTTATTAAACTACCATGGTACTTATGGTCTTTATCATAAAGCAGACAATCTTTTATATAATAAGTTCCTGCTGGCAAAACAAATAAAGGTTTTGAGCTATTATAATAACCAAAAAGCCAAATATTTGTTGCACTGTTTCCGACTGTTCCGTTTAATGTGTATGTTCCTTCATCTTTATTTATAGTTGCTGTAATACCATTATTTGTTCCACCAGTGGCTTTTGAAAAGTCCCATAAATTTTTATTACTAATAATAATATTAGCACTTCCCATGTTGTATGGAGAATAATTTGTTGCTGTTTCTCCCATATTTGCCCAGAATTGAAATTCAAATGTTTCTGAATCAGCATTTCCCCACATTTTATAATAAACAGTGCAATCTTCTGTTGCTGTATATTTTACTGTAGTAAGACCTTTTCTATTATTAATTGCAATGGTTTTACTACTAACGTTTGTTTCATTAGCATACAATGCAAAACTTGTAGCATTTGTTGTATTTGAAATTATATTACAATTAAAAGTGATAGTTTGTCCTTTTTTTAATGAAATATCTTCTGTTAATACTTTACCGTCATTTCTTGCCTTGTTCCTTATTGTATTATTCTCAGTCAATTCCCAGTCTGTTTCATTTATTTTAGCTATATTACCATTATCCCCAACAGCTTTTATTTCTGATGGATAATCGACTGATGGACTATCAGGTATAAATGGTTCATATACTGTATCAACATCTTCGGTAAGCATTGCTTTTATGGTATAATTATCAAAAACAGTTCCTTCATTAACAAACACAGACCACTTGATTAGTGAACTTGTTATATCAGAAGAATATGTGGTTTTTGATATTGGTTTCTCTTGACTAAGACCAATAAGTTTAGCATTAATACCTGCTGAATAATTAGCATTCCATGCTCTAATACTACTGCTTGATACAGTTTCACAAGTACCACTTACATAATAGGCTGATAAAGTTGTTTTGCCCTTAGTTGGAATCAAACCGTCATTTGGAATTTTGAAATTCGTATTATCCTTGGTGCAAGTACCATTAAGCGTAATAGTTTGATTTTCATCATCATATGTACAGGTTACGCCATTTTTTTCACCCTGATCTATTTTTGACAAGTCCATTAAATTTTTTCCTTGAATGGTTTTCTTTTGGTAATCATTTCCTTTAACTTCAATCTTTCTAAATCTCGAACCTGTCGTATTCTTAAGAGTTAAGCTTTCTCCTTCATTAGGTTCGTAAGGCAACACACTATCTACTATATCCTGTAAAGCCTCTTTCTCTTTTTGGAGTGCAAGTATTTGAGCGTTTTGTGTTTCTTGCTCTACATCAATTTCCTCATCTTTGTTCTCTAAATTCGTAATTTTTTTCGTTATCGCGGTATCATCATAATTGTGTAAGTCTTTTATTTTATCTTCTATTTTTTTTACCTTATCATCGTTTTCAATTGCATAATTATCTATTTTATCCATATTTTTATTTAATGCTTTTTCTACATCAAATTTATTTGTATTAGTTGAAGGATTATCATGCTTGAATAATTTTAATTTAGTTGTTTCTGACCTAAATATCTCCTCCCTATTTATTCTTCTCGAATCCACATGTAACCTACAACTTTAGTAGGTTGAACGTTATTATGTGGTTGGTCTCCTCCTGCTTTTTCTGTGTGGTGTGTCATAGGTGTACTTGGAGTTCCCATTCCAAAAGCTGTGAACGTTCCTTGTTGAGCTGTAGTTGGAACTGCTTGAGTATAATCAATATGTTGATGAGATGCTAACTCTGCTTGTGTTAATGTATGTTTTACTTCTCCTACAGTTTTACCAATTTCATTAAACTCTTCAATATCCTCATCTACACCTACAGCTACTAATCCATTAAATCTTGTCCATGTTCCAAATCCTAATATTGTAGATGGATTTGTATCAGCATCTTGCGTTACATATCTTGAACCTACTGGGAAAACTTTTTTTAAGCCTTCAAGTTGTGCATTTGCCACTTGTTTTGCTATATCTTTTTTAATTAAATCTTGCATTTGATTAAAAGTAGTTTCACTAATAGGCGTTTTGCCATCTTCAATATCTATATATGTTTCAAAAGTTGCCCTATTCTTTTCCTCCTTCTAAAACTTCTATCCTTTTTGTTAGTTCTTGAATTAATTTGTTTTGTTTATTTATCTGCTCTTGCTGTTCCTGAATTGCTTTTGTTGCTGTAGAAATAAGTGGAAGTAATCTTACTTCATACATATCACTTTCAATATTTCCGCTTTCGTCTTTTATAATATTATGTTGTGCATAATTTTTATCTATTTTTTCTAGTTCTTGTGCTATATAACCAATATCTTCATGTTTATCATCTTTCTTCCAATCAAATTGTCTATGCTGTATTTTCATTATTTTATCTGTTGCGTTTATTTCACTACTTTTTATATTTTTCTTTAGTCTTTCATCAGAAGCCCAGTTTGAACAATTAACTATGTTATGATTATCCATATTAAGAGTATTTCTTATAATTGTAGCGTCTGTCCTAACTTCAACTATTTCTGTATCCTTTGCCCTAATTTCAATTCCATTAGAATTCCCACTATTATCCACATGAGCACTAATAGAACCTATCCTGTTTGACACATTGTTAATATCACTAAACCAAGAAATATCTCCTGCATTATCTAAATAAAGTCCTCTTTCTATTCCAACTATATCAAAGAGTATTTTTCCTATAACTTCTAACATTCCTCCATATTCAGAACTTTCTGCTCCATAAACTCCAGACATATAGAAAACTGGATAAAATGTTCCTGTCTTAGCATCTGTTACTCCCCATGCCATCTTAGCAGATTGATTTACTCCTGTACTCGTGAATGTAACAGGCATAGAAAATGCTAGAATTGTACTATTTAGATTTTGATTATTGCTTTCTCTTATAACTCCTATTTTACCTAATTCATTTCCATTACCGTCATAAAAAACTTCTCCATCCTGGTCCAAAGTCATTAATTTTTTATTGCTTGAATTATAAATATTTAAACTTGCTTTTCCATCAGCACCCTCTAATTTTAAGTATTGTGAAATCTGATTCCATGCTATTTTAATATATTCCCAATTTTGTTCTACCCATGTACCTAATTTTGTTGTTTTTGTATAATCTTCTAATTTAGTGTCTGTTGTTGAATTTGAACTGTTAATAGCATCTTGTTTAGCTTTATTTATATTACTCTGAACATTTTCTGTTACAGTCTTAGTTACAGAAGTTGTTATGCCTGATGCTTTTTGGTCTATAATCGAATTCATTTGAGTTGTTGTAGAATAGTCTTTTAATTTATCATCTGTGGTTTCATTTGCACTATCAATAGCTTCTTGCTTAGCTTTGTCTATTTGACCTGCAACTGTTTCTGTTACTTGACTTGTAATTTTTTCAGCTGATTGTTCTATTTCTGACTGCATTTCTATCTTACTTGCATAATAATCTAAGTCTTCATTTGTAGGATAATCTTCCAACTTTTTTTCTACGTCTTCCATTGTTTTTGTGGCTGTTTGTCTAATATATTCGTCTGTTTGCTCTATTTCAGTTTTCATTTCAACTTTACTGGCGTAGTAATCATTAATATTTGTTCCGTTAATATATACTAAATTCATATTCCAATTTTGATACTCTTCTAAATATACATAGTTTTTTCCTTTGAATAATTCTATATCTATATTTTTTTCTAAAATTTCTTCTTTAGGTGTATTGAAAGTAGTATAGACATCTCCATTTTTATCTACATATCTTAAAATTTTAACAATACATTTGTCATTATTTCTTTCAATTATAAATTGATCGCATATGTCATTATATTTGTGCATTGGTTCTATTACATAATTAAACTTTCTCGCATTTGGGGTAGGTTTTGTTCTCCACTCTGTGTCTATAACTAAAGTTATTTCTTGTCCTGCAAACTTTGAATGTAAGCTAGAACCAGCTTTTACATTTTCACTAAAGTATAAAGCATCTGTATTTTCTGCATAAGCTGTAAATTTCATTATATTTACATCTAAAGCGTCTTCCACTAACAATTGGTCTATATCTTCTATTTCTGTAGTAAAATCTAAAGTATTACTTACTCTTTGTTTAATACCATCTATATCTTGCTCTACCACACTTAATTTATAATTTTGCTCATCTTGTTCTTCTAAAATATCTTCTATCTTTCCATCTATTTTGTTAATACTTCTTTCTGCCCTTCTAAACTTAGTCTTCAAATCAAATGTATTTTTATATGCCGTTTGTGTTTTGGTTAATGCTGGCGTTTCTATACTTCCACTAAATGCCCCATTAAATGTAAATGTATGGTTAAAAACATAACTTATATAGCCTACATCTTTTGTATCATATAGATAAATCATATCTCCACAGTCTAAATATGGATAACCATAATATTCTGTTTTAAATGGTAGATATTTCAATCCTTTTAAATCATTCCAGATAGGAACTATTACTTTTTCTCTCTCAGCTTGGTCTGTTAAAAAATAATTGTCTTGTATAGTTATTTCAGTTAATCCATTTTCTTTAATGTCTGCTTTATCTTCTAATGCTGTGTTTTCTCCTTCTACCCCTGATAATCCTAATATTAATGAATTTAAGCCTCCCCATTGTTCATTTCTAGAGAAATCTTCATTATAATTATTTCCATCTAAACTTTCATCTGCATTATCCGCTTCTCCTGATAATGCTTTTACCATTGTTAAATTAAGCTCTTTAACTGTCATTGCATCTACATATTTTACTGTTAATAAATTTTCTGTGTTCTTTAATGTTCTTATATATACTTTATTGTCTCTACCAATTTTAGCAAATCCGCCAGCTAATTGGGCAATATTAGATAATACAGTTCTGCAATTTTCTCCATTTGTAAATGGGTTTCCAAGTATCATATAATCTGAATTTGTGAATTCTGTATTTCCAACTTCTAGTCCAACTTGCTGACATAAATCTTTTAAAAGGTCTTTTACTTTTATTGGATAAATAACTCTATCTTTATATAAAACGTTGAACTTAATCATATAATCGTAACCTGTAAAAGAAGTTTTTTGTTTAACTTCTTTGTTGTCTGGTTTTTCTACAATAAAGTTTCCAAAAGGTATCCACTCGTCATTTACTCCTGCAAAAGCTTGAATTTCTTTATTTTCTAAATCTATTTCATTGTCAGGATTCAATATATTTACTGTAATCTTTTTAGCAACAGTTGTACCTATAAATGTATCATCAACATAACAATTATCTTCAATCGTGAAATCTACAAGTTTACCTTCGCTATCTTCACCTTCAATTGTCATATCATCATCAATAACATAGATTTTACCTCTTCTATTTGTTGCCATATTAGCTTTACATTCTTGCTTTAATTCTTCACTTACTTGATACCTATTATCACCTACAATTCAATTAAACTAACTTCTGTTGGATTATATAATATACCCTTGTCAGTTCTATTCCATTTCATAGTTGCTTTTCTGTCTCCTCTATAACAATTTGCAGTTCGTATTGAACCTGTATAAGGATTAAAATATCGTACAGAATATTGTCTTAGATTTCTTATAGAAGAGAAAAAATCTGTTAATTCTTCTCCTGTAAGATTTCTGGTATGTAGAATTATTTTATATTTCTCTGCAATAGGATTATAACGCATATACCCTTTTGCATTCCTACCACTATCGTAGGATAAGTCATACCATTCTACATCATACCCTTCATCTGATAGATATTTACTTAAATCTTTTCCGTCTACTGTTATTAAATCTTCTACATACCTATTCTATCTCTCCTTTATTTTTTTTAATTTAATATTGTCATTTTTTGGAAAATGATATATAATAATTGCAAATTGGAGGTGTTTTTTATGGCTTTAATAAATTGTCCTGAATGTGGTAAGGAAATTAGCAGTAATGCTAAAAATTGTCCTAATTGTGGAAATCCTATGAATGTCAAACAAAACAATAGAGAAAATAATAGCATTGCTTCAACAACTTTTATCATTGCATTTGTATGTATGCTTATTTCATTTTTTATCAATCCATTTGGTTTATTAGGAATTATTGCAATTATTTGTTCTATTATTTCTATTGTAAATACTAAAAAAAGTGCGAGTTTAATTGTTTTTAATGTATTTATTTTAATAGCAAGCATTGGAATATCCTTTTTTTATATTAAAAATATAGTAGAAGTAGTAAATAAAGCAAATTCTGCATTAAGTAATTACAAATAACCTTAAGCCCAAAAGGGCTTTTTCTTTTTAACTAAATGCTGGTTCTCCTGTTTGCATTGTATATTCTCGTGCAGAATTTTGAACTTTTTTGAATATTACTCCTTCATCTGTCCTAGCTTCTACATTTACATTTACTTCTGCATTTTTCATTGCATATCTTACTTCTTTTGCTATTTGTTTTGCAATATTTTCATTAATACTAACCTGACTTTGTGCTTGAATCTGTCCTTTTATTGCACTATAATTTACATATTGATTTGTATCTATTGCAAAATCTCTTGTATTTATTTTAATGCCTTGATTTATTTCTTTAAATTCATCTAAAGCTATTCCTACTAGTCCACTTGTTGCTTTTCTTACTTCTTCTTGTTTCTTCTTTAATCCAACAATATATCCTTCTGTAAAATAGTTCCCCATTTTAATAGTTTCTTTTGCTGGAGAACCAGTTCGTTGAGCTTCATTTCCACCAAATATTGCTTGTTTTACTAAATTGAATCCTGCTTGCCATACACTCCATTGTCCTCCAGTTAAGGCATTTAGAAGTCCTTGTACAAAGAAATTACCTATTTGACTTGCTCCTCCATTACTTTCAGCCCCTGCACTTCCACCTTTTTGTGCTTCTGCTCCTGTACTGTAACTTGCACTATTCATTTCTCCGCCCTTATCTCTAATTGCGTTTATTGCAGACTGTACTTTATCTCTAGCATCTGTATCCAGACTATTCATTGCATTGTTAAATGCTTGTTTACCTCCATCTGATAGACTATCAAATATTCTTTTATTTTCTTCTGTCATACCTTCTACAGCTATTATACCTGCTAATACTTTTGCTTTTTCGTCTTCATCTAATGAAGCAAGTTTGTCGTTAAATGCCTTTTTTCCTTTTTCTCCTAAATTTGCGTACGCCTGTCTCGATGTTTCATTTAAGCCGTTTACAGCCCCAATTCCTGCTAACACTTCTCCTCTTACATCTTC
This sequence comes from uncultured Clostridia bacterium, assembly GCA_947625985.1. The sequence continues at coordinate 95,960 of CANQQF010000003.1, forward strand.
GTCTAATGATTCAATTCCTTTGTTGAATTCTGTGTTGGAGTTTGTTGCCATATCACTCCAAGCATTTATCATTTCTGGTGTTAAATTCTCTGTGTTGGAAATTGACGATAAAATCTCTGCTTTCACATCATCTTTTACGCTTGCAATGCCATTAGCAAAATCCGTACTAGAATTCTTCGCCATATTAGCCCATTTTTCTTGTAATTGTGGTGACCATGTATCTAATGTGGTAGATTGTGCTAACATTGAAGCCTTCTGTGCTTCATCTGCTACTGCATATAATTCATTCCATTTATCAACATTATTTTGTACCATTTCTTGAAGTTTATCTCCACCCTCAGTTATCATGGTTGCAAATTGTTCTTGTGTTACTTGTCCATTTGTTATCATATCTGCTGATAATTGGTCTAGTGATACTTTTACTTGTTCTGTTGTTTGTTGTGAACTTTCTGCAATTTGTTGATTGCTCTCTGTTATTCCGTCTGCTGTAGTTTCAAAGATTGATTGCATCTGTCCTTCATAATTTTTTACTTGTTCATTATTATTATTAATTTCTTCTCCAACTTCTCGCAATCCCTCAGTAGTCTCTTTCATACTTTTGCTAAGATTTCTAGCACCTTCTGTTTGTCTCCACCAGAACTTTTCTACTTCGCCCATTCCTTCTGTTGCTTTGTTGTATTCCTTTTGCAATTTGCTTGCTTGGTCTAATAATTGATCTCTTTTTGTTTCTAATGCAATATGTTCCTTTAAGCTTTCTTTATATAATTCCGTTATCGCTTCTTGTCTTGCTTCTTCTTGTTTTTTTGCTATAATATCATCGATAGTTGAACTTAATTGTTCATAACTTCCAATAACTTCTCCATGATTATTTATTAAGTCTCCATTTCTGCTTATTTCAGTTCCTAGTGCATTATTTAATTCTCCTAAAATAAAATCTACTCTTTTTTCATTACCTGCTAGCACTTTCCCATTACTGTCGACTAATCCTTCTAATTCTAATGCTAGTTGTTGACTATATTTACAGTCATTTAATTTGCTTTCATATGTATCTTCTATAGCTTTTTTACTATCTTTAAATGATTGTATTGTATCTTCAACACTTTTCTTTAATTCTGCAACCTCTTCTGTATAAGCATTAACATTTTTATCAGCAAATGCTGAATTAAGTCCTGTTACTGCACTTATTGTAGCTGTCAATCCTCCTACAAGTCCTCCAACTATAGTTCCTACTGTTCCAAATTGCGAACCTGCTAATGCACCTGAGGCTGTTGCTAAACCTAAACCACCAACTAATTCTAAACAACCAGTTGTTGCATCTCTTGTTCCAGAAGCCATACCTTTTACTGCGTCATATGCAAGCCAAGAGCCACCTGCTATTCCAGCTATACCTGCAATTAATCCGAGGTATTTTACCTGCAAAAGCTAACATACTTCCGCTTGTTTCTGTCATCTGCCCTGCTGTTAGTTTTAAGCTTTGTATTACTCCGTTTCCATTATTTCTGAAAATTTTATATTGTTCAACAATTAAAGAAATCCATGTCTTTGCAGTGCTACAACCTGCTTTTACTCCTGTTCCAAATTCTTTAAATTTTGTTATTAAATTTTGAATTGCATTATTTCCTGCTAATGTTTTTAATGTTACTGCTAAAGAGCCTGTTAATTCTAAAGCTCCTAACAAAGTCTTTTTTATATTTCCTTTTTTTACTCCATCTAAAAGCACTTGGACTCCTTGTATAGCAAGCATTACTCCAAAGCCTATTTTTAAGCTCTCTCCCCAAGTAAACATTTTTCCTTTATTTATAGATCTTAATATATTTGCAATACCAAAAGTTCCACCTGCTGTACCTAGTACAGTTTCTAATATAGAGAATAAATTTATATCTCCATTCAATAACCTTTTAGTTCCTTTATATTGAGCCCATATTCCTGATATTGTTAAGCCAATACCGAATGCCATTTGAAAAGCATTTACATTTTTTAACAATCCTAAGTTTTGTAAAAAATCTAATATGCCTTTAGATATTTTCCAACCTAAGAAACCTGCTCCTATTGATTGTACAACTTCCCATATTCTTTTTAAGTTTGCAAATGTACCATCTGTTACACCCAACCAATCAAGTATTTTATCTCTTATTTCTTGTGCTTTTCCGCTGATTTTGTCCATCATGTTATCCCATTCTTTTAAAGCATTTAATAAAGCTGGGTCTACACTTCCGCCGATGCCTCCGCCACCGCCAGAGCTTCCTCCACCACCACTTGTACTCTCTGTTGGTGGTTCGATATTATTGATTTCATCAAAGCCCATTAATTGCTTTTTGAATTCTTTAGCTTGTTTAGTGGCTTTTCCTAAATTTTTTCCTGCTGTTCCTGCACTATCTGCTACGCTTCCTATTCCAGAAGATAATGTACTACCTCCACTACTTCCTAGATTTAGATTAAATCCAAATAAACTTGCCAATGCTTTCAATACTTCTTTAATAGCCATAATAATACCATTAACAATCGGAAGTATTTGTCCAAAAGCACTCATGATAAATGCACCAATTACTTGTTTTAATTCAATTAATTGATTTTTAAAAACTCTTACTTGGTTTGCAGGTTGTTCAAATGTACGAGCAAAATCTCCTTGTGCTACTCCTGCTTGTTGACATATTGCTATATACCTTGCTACTTCTTTTTCTGCATAGGAAAGTTGTTGCACACTTCTTTCAATTCCTACTTGGTCTAATACTCTTGATAACGAAGCTTCTGAAACATCTATACCTATTTGTCTTAAACTTTCTATTTGTCCTGCAAGTCCTGACTTAAGTTTATTCATAGCAGTTTCTACGTCTAAGTTATACAAAGAAGCTATATCATATCCTGCTTTTGTTAAGCTTTCTGACATCATATATGAAACATCTTTGTTTTTAGCTCCTAATTGAGAATTCAGCATTCCAAAATACATAGCTTGATATTTTTCTAATTCTGCTTTGTTAGTTCCAAGCTTCTCATTCATTTCGTCTTGAAAAGCCATTGCTTTTGTATAATATGTACTTTGTGCTTCATTTAAATTTCCATACTCATCTGTAACTTTCCCAAGTTGAACTTCAAAAAGGTTTGCTGTTTCTATCATGTCTATATTAGCACTTGCTACATCTTTAACTACACTTAAACCTTTTTTTATTCCATAAACGATGCCACCAAAATTTAATGCTTTTTTTAATACGTCTACTTTATCTATTGAACTATCTACATTATTTTTTAATTTATTTGTATCCGTTGAATTTATTGTCCCATTTAAAGCAGTTTTCAATGAACTTAAAGAGCTAACCAATGTTTCTATTGATTTGACCGCTTCATTTATTTGTAATTCTACTTTACTCTCTAAATTGCCTACATTGTAATCTGCCCTATTCATCTACTCCTTTACTTAAAGCTTTTTTACCTCGTCTCAATTGTTCTTTTATACTATCTTCTCTTTCTTCTATTTCACGTTCTTCTGCTGTTTTACTGAAATCATAAGGTTTTGATATGTATGCCTTATTACTTAAACAAGAACTTGTTGCAAAATATACATATAAGCCATTTAGCCATGCATTGAAATTGTCTGTTTCTTTCTGTATTTTTACTTTATCTATATATGATTTTCGGTATGCCCAAAGTAACTCTGGGTCATCTTCCCAAAATTCTTTTGCAGACATACCGAATTGTATTGCCTCTGGTAGTAGAAAGTCATAAAAGAACTCCTTTAGCTTAGTATATTTTTTTTCTTCCCCAGTTGACTTTTCTACATCGTTATTATTTTGGCTTTCTTCTTCTTCACGTTGTCTGGGGATCTTGTAAAAGCCACATATTGTTCAGTTAGAAATTTTGTTATTTCTTCCAAATCTCCACCTTCTGCTAGATAAGCTTCCATTATTTCAGAAGCTTTTTCTCTACTAATTGCTGGTTGTTTAGCAAGTAATCCTGAATAGAATAATATTTCTGTTGTAGTTAATACTTTTATGTTTGTTACATCTAATCCAGCATCTTCTGCTCTAACTGCGTCCTTTCTTGTTGGATAACCTAACAAATATTTTTTTCCTTTTACTTCAATTTCTAATAATTTACTCCTTACTCATTCCTCCATCTTTTATTTTTAATTATTCACCTTGTATCATTGGTGTAACTTCTTCTTCTGTTTTATCAAGTATTTCAGTTGCAACTATATGTAATGTTGCTTCTTGTGCTGAACCTGCACTAAATTCATTTTTCCATGTTTGTGCTGTTCCTTTAATATAAGTTCCTGTTCCATCTTGGAATATTACTAAGAATTCGTGTGGTTTACCATCACAATATTTTTTTACAGCTTCATATTTTTTCTTTGTTCTATTATAAGTAAAATCTTGTGCTGGGGTATCTTCTCTGTCATCTATATATTGTTTCTTTTTAGATTTTAGTTCTGTTACTTCAATAGTTCCACCTTCTGAACCACTTGCTGGCACTGATTTAATACCTATTAGTTCTTCATATTTTGTTTCCCCTTTTACATACAATAATGTACCTTGGTCATTGATTGCTACTACTTCATCTTCCCTTAAATTACCTCCTATAAATTATTTTATTTTCATCAATCTTACCTTCAAAACGCATACCCCAACGAAATACATTAAGGTCTACATTTGGCATTTCTTGATTAAATGTTCTTCGTAACCCATAATGAGCATCAAAAACATCATTTATTAAATTCTTTAGTTCCTCTGTTATCTCTTCTTTTGCAATGCTTCCTTTTGTTATCGTGTATATTTCTATTTCATATCCTATATTAAACCTTTGGTCTGTCTTATTTAAGTTTTCATCGTACAAATCATCTCTTATCTCTTTTATTGAAATAAATGGAAAAGTTTTATCCTGTTGTGTGCTTTTAAGTATTTTAGGAGAATATTTTGATTTTTCTTTTATGTATTTCTTTGCATATTGAAATATTTGGTCATATACATTAGGTAACCTATCAAATCACTCCCCTACTTACTTAATTCATCTTGTGCTATAAATGGAAAAGCGTGTTCCATTCGTATCATAGCATTGTAAAACTTCCTATTTGCTGGAATACCTTTAGTCCAACCATAAGTACCATCACCTTTAGGGTATCTCCAACCTTTTTCTCCATGTTCATTTACATCATATATCCAACCACTCATTACATCAGGGTGAGGATTTTGACTTCCTACAATACCTGTTCCAAATTCTCTATAAGTATCAATTTCATCTGTAGTTTTTATTCCTCCACTTACTACATTACCTTCATTTTTTATTGGTAACAATTCAGTAGATTTATGGTTGTCTTGCAACCCTACTTCTGATACTCTCCTTACAATATTCTCTGCAACTTGTGGAAGTTTCTTCTTGTATTCTTCTAACATTTCTTTATATTCTGTTAGACTTGATATAGATAGATTTAATGTATATTTAGTATTCAAATTCATTTGCATACATATCACCTACTTCGCTGTTAGTCTTTCAAAATACAATAGAATCACTTTGTTTTGATTTCTTGGTGGATATAATCTGTAATTAGCATTTTCGCCATTTACTTCTTCTCCATCTGGTGTAACACCATCTAAATATGCTACATCAAATTCTTTAAACTTACCAAAGTATTTTTTATATTCAATAACTGCTCTTTGTACTTGCTTGGCATTTTCTCCAAATTCTGCAATATCTGCTTCACTAGATAATGGTTGAACGTTCATCATATATTCTTGTGGCTTATCATATATGGGAATTTCAGTTCCATAATTATTTTCTTGCGTTCCTATTTTTTTAGCTATCCAAATTTTCTTGTTCCATTCTTTTTTCCTATATTGGAACACCTGCCTTTGCTGGTGGCAATTCATCTAATAAATCTTGTGAAAGACCAGCTTTTGCTCTTGTATAGCTTAAACCATTTTCTGAATATTGAGTATAATCTGCTTCATCACCTAATTCATCTAATTTATACAATTCTATTGCACATTTGGTTTGCCAATCTCTTGCCCTATCATCAGGTAATTCTGTTATTGTTCTATTATAAGGAAAGACTAACCTAAGGTATCTATATTTGGCTTCTTCTAAATTGATTTTAAAAATATCATCTTTACTGTCATCATCAGCATCTTCTAATATTTTTAATCTCATTCTTTTTAGTTGGTCATTTTCAGTCATAGGTTAGTCCTCCTTTCATTATTCTGCTTTTGCTTCTAATTCTACACTTGAAATATCAAGTGTTACTGTTGCATTTTCTTTACCTTCTACTGTAACAACAACTGCTTTCTTACTTTTTAATTTTATAAGATACTGATAATCCTCTGGGCTTAGCTTTGTAGCTTTACCACCCTCGAATTTACAAGTTACAGTATTTTCTGCATCTTTTGCTTGTGGAAATTCTAAAACTAAATAGTTTCCTTCTCCGCCAGCTCCAGTTATATCTGTAACATATTTTGATTTACCAGTTACTTTGTTATCAGCTGATACTACGATATTACTTTGAATATCTTTTGCTTGTTTATTATTAACAACAGTTTCTTCACTTGGGATAGCCACGGTTACTTTAGGCGTGGCTGGACTAGGGTGTATCTTCTGTTACTGTTACTACTTTTCTTCCTTTTGGTGGAGTAAATTCAGTAGATAATCCAGTAATCTTTCCGTGATATAATTCATTACCATAGTCTAAACCAATTTGTCCAAATAATTGATATTTTTCTCCTGCACCTGTTTTAGCAAGTGGTTCTAAGAAGAAGTTACCTTTACCTGGTACTGGTTGTTCAATAGGTCTAATTACATCAAAGTTAAGCAATAATGCTGTTCCTTTTTCAATAAATTGACCTTCTGCAATATGAATTGTTGCACTTGGTAACATTAAATCTCTTATTCTAATTCCATATTCATTAGCTCTAAAATCTCCTACTGAAACACCCATTTCAACAGCATTTCCGTGAATTTGGTTAATTCCTGTATTGTCAGTCCATAAATATAAATTAGATATATCTCCATTAGCATCAGCTATTTTCTTTACTGCTTGCTCTAATAACCATAAATCTAATGGTTTTTCTCCAGCTTCTACAACATTTTTTGTTATAGCTTCATAAATACCTCTTGTTTTATTTATTTCACTATCAGCTGTAGCTTTGTTGTATTTACCTTGCATAAATGTTTTTTCAATGCTTCTTCCTAATTTAGCCATTTTATTAGCTACTTGGAAATCTAATTCGTTTTGTGGATTTGCAGTTTGTCCTGCAATATTAGCTCCTGCTAATGTTCCCATATTAGATTGTTTTGCATAAGATATTGCAACACTATCCATAAATATTTGAGTTACATTAGTATTTTGACTTCTTGTGATATATGAAGCATCTGGTGCTTTTAATGAAGCATTTTCAGATATTGCTGGTATATCTCCTTCTTCTGTTGCATATTCTTGTCCTAATACAAACTCTACTGAATTTGTGTATCCAGTTTTTCCACCTATCATTGATAAGAATGGTGTTCTTGTATTACCTTTATTGAATAACATACCTGAGTAATTTAATACTCCAAATGATTGTACTGTTTCTTCTTCGTTCCTATTACATTACCTCCTAAATTTTATTTTTGTTTTCTTTGTGCTTCTTGCACTAATCTTGTATAATAAGCCATTTTTGGAAAATCATTTTTCGCAACAGCTTCTTGATACAATTTTTTTAAATTTTCTATCTCATCTCCACTACCTTTGTCATTATCATTTCCAGCAGGTGGTGGTGTTTGATTTTTAATTATTTTATCTTTCATAGCTTTTTCAATGTCAGCCTTTTGTTTTGAAATAATGCTGCATACTGTATTTGCAAGATTTTTAGTTTCTTCGCCATCTTCTTTTACAATAGAATCTAATAAACTATCATAATCTTCTTTCCCTAATGATTGCTCATTTATTCCTGCATTTGCAAATATATTTTTTGCTGTCATTTCATTTAATTGTTTCTTTAATTTTTTGTACTCTTTATCTCTTAATTCAGCAATCTCAGCTTGTTTTTCTTCATCTGTCATTTTACTTTCTTTAAAAGTGTCATATTCAGCTTTCAAAGCTTTATAAGCTTCGTTTTGCTCTGTTTGTTTTGCTTTTGCTTTGTTGTATTGTTCGTTGGAAACAAAACTTTTTCCAACTAAGGCTTTTATTGCCTCTTGTTTTGCTTCGTTAGTTAACTCAGCATTTTCTAAGATTGAACCTAATTCTTCTTCCATCATTTTTCCTTTCTCACACTAGCTTTATTACGAGCCTCTCCCTCGTTTTGTGTGGCTGACTTTTTGTCCTCGTCAGCTGAGACATTATTTATATCTTGGTTTTCTTTCTGTCCATCTCTCTGTCCACTTGTGTCCACATTCTGCACAGAACTGTCAAAGGAGCTTTCAGATTTCCAAAAATCATCACCGTAATATACTTTAGCTTTAGCATATACATCATTTGGATCACTAAATAGTCCACAAATTGTAAATGCTATTTCAGGTGGTACTTGTGATTGTTTCATATTCATTAAGCCTTGTGTTTTTACAAGTAAATTGTCTGATTTATTTCTTGTAAATTTAATATCTATATCACCTATTTTTAAATTTTTCAATTTATTTTTATATTTACAAATTTTTAATACTAATCTTAACGACTGCCTTTCAGATTTCTTGAATGAAAGTTCATCTTGTTTTGCTCTTTCATCTGCCATAGTCCAGCCTTCACCAAGTAATCTTGCTTGTCCAGTATCTCCACCAGATGCTTTATGATTTAACCTTGGTATTCCACAAATTGTTAACACATTGTTATATAAATCATCTGTTACAACCTTTGTTTCACTATGCATTAATTGATTTGTTAATAACTTTACATCTGCTGGCTTATTTGGTTCAGTAGTTGCTACTTCTACTGCTCCAGCTTGTACTAATTGCTTAAATTTATCTACATCTATTTCTTGATTTATAAATACCAATAAGC